>JBEKOK010000115.1:0-10550 GCA_049521875.1 Steroidobacteraceae bacterium | reverse complement strand
CCTGGAAGCCGGCGGCCTCAGGCTGGCGGCCTCGGTCTGCTACGAGGATGCCTACGGCACGGCCCAGCGCGCGATGGTGCGCCAGTCCGATGCGCTGGTGAACGTGACCAACGATGCCTGGTTCGGGCGCTCCTCGGCGCGCTATCAGCACTTCCAGATCGCCCGCATGCGGGCGATGGAGGCCCGCCGCTACCTGATCCGGGCCGCAAATGACGGGGTTTCGGCCATTGTCGGCCCCTACGGGGAGGTCCTGGATCGTGCACCGGAGTACCAGTCGGTCATTTTGCGTGGAACCGTAGAGCCGCGGCGCGGTCTACCTCCGTACGTACGGCTCGGCGACCTGCCGGTCCTGGTTACGGCCCTGATAGCTCTGCTGCTGGCGATTTACCAGCGCTGGCGGCGCTAGCGGGCGGTAGCCGTCGCCGGTTAACGTAACTTCCGGCCGTCCAGGTACTTGAATATTGGCCCATTGTCCTGATGCTATGGTTAACCCGAACCCACAAGGTTGGAGCAGATCCATTATGTTTCACGAGCACTTAAAGACGCGCTTTATAGCCGCGTTAATCGTCCCTGGCCTGCTGGCCGCATGCAGCCCCCAGACTTCGAACGCCGCCGCGGCCGCGGCGCCCCAGACCGCGACGGCGCCGGCTGCGGCTGTTGCACCTCCGGGTGCCCCGCTGGTGCGTGGCCTGCCGGATTTCGCGAACCTGGTTGAGCAGGTCGGCCCGGCGGTCGTCAGCGTCCGCGTGGTCGAGAAGGGTCCGCGGGTCCAGAGAGACGGCAATGCCCAGCCCTCCCCCGATGATCCGTTCAGTGACTTTTTCCGCCAGTTCCAGAATGTCCCGCGCAATAACATGCCAGTGCGTGGCGAGGGCTCGGGCTTCATCGTCAGCCCCGATGGCTACATCCTCACCAATGCGCATGTCATCGACAACGCCTCGAAGATCACCGTCGGCCTGACGGATCGGCGCGAGTACGATGCCAAGCTCGTGGGCTCGGATGACCGGACCGACGTAGCCGTCATCAAGATCGATGCCAAGAATCTCCCCGTCGTGCGCATCGGCGACCCGGCCAAGCTGCGTCCCGGTGACTGGGCGATCGCGATCGGCGCGCCGTTCAGCTTCGAGAACAGCGTGACCGTCGGCGTGGTCAGCGCGCTCGGTCGTGATCTGGGTAACGAGGGCAGCGGCAACTACGTGCCCTTCATCCAGACCGATGTCGCTGTGAATCCCGGCAATTCGGGCGGACCGCTGTTCAACATCTACGGCGAAGTGGTCGGCATCAACTCGCAGATCTACAGCAACACCGGCGCCTATGCCGGGCTGTCGTTCGCGATTCCGATTGATATCGCCAGCAACGTGCGCGAGCAGCTGATCCGCACCGGCCACGTCAGTCGCGGCCGCATCGGGGTGACCATCCAGGAAGTCACCGCACTGCAGGCCGATAACTACGGCCTGGATCGTCCGCGCGGCGCGGCGATCGTGACCGTGGAGCCGGGCGGCCCGGCCAGCAAGGCGGGTCTCGAGTCCGAGGATGTGATCCTGAGCGTCAACGGCAAGCCGATCGATCGCTCCAACCAGGTGCCGGCGATGATCGCCGCGGTCAAGCCCGGTAACAGCGTGGATCTGGAAATCTGGCGCGGCAAGGGCACCAAGCACGTCGCGGTCACGGTCGAGGAATTGAAGGAGACCGCCAAGGTGGCGAACGCCGGTGGTCCCGGTGCGGCCGGTGATGCCATCGATCGGGTCGGCCTCTCGGTGCGCGAACTGACCCGCGCCGAGCAGCAGCAGCTGAACACGCATGGCACGGTGGTCGTGACCTCGGTCGATGGCGCCGCCTCCGAGGCCGGTGTCCGCGCCGGCGACATTATCCTGAGCGCCAATCGCATGCCGGTGCCCTCGGTCTCGGCGCTGCGTAGCGCGACCAAGGCTAATCTGCGCTCGACGGTGCTCGTGATCCAGCGTGAGGACCAGCAGCTGATCCTGACGATCTCGCTGACTTAAAGGCGCGCCTTCTGGCGCCAGGCGCTTTGTGCCTGCAGGGCCCCGTCACCTCACCAGGTGACGGGGCCTTTTCAGTTGGCGCGCCAGCGCCGCTGCCCGGCGTTTCGTGAGCGCGCCCGGCCTCGTGTATCCTAGTTTCTTTCAAGGCGCGCCCAGAATCAGCGCGCCATAGCGCCGTGACCGCCCCCCATGCAAGAACGCTACGAACCCGCCGCCCTGGAGCAGGCTGCCCAGCAATACTGGGACCAACATCAGGTCTTTGCCGCCACCGAGGATCCGGCACGGCCCAAGTACTACTGCCTGTCGATGTTCCCGTACCCCTCGGGCCGGCTGCACATGGGCCATGTGCGCAACTACACGATCGGCGATGTGCTGGCGCGCTTCATGCGCATGCGTGGCTACAACGTGCTGCAGCCGATGGGCTGGGATGCCTTCGGCCTGCCGGCCGAGAACGCGGCGATCGCGAACAACGTGCCGCCGGCGCGCTGGACGCGCGAGAACATCGCCTACATGAAAAAGCAGCTGCAGGCGCTCGGCTTCGCGATCGACTGGCGCCGCGAACTGGCCACCTGCGATCCGGACTACTACCGCTGGAACCAGTGGCTGTTCCTGCGCATGCTCGAGAAGGGCATCGCCTACAAGGCGAGCGGCATCGTCAACTGGGATCCGATGGACCAGACGGTGCTCGCCAACGAACAGGTCATCGATGGTCGCGGCTGGCGCACCGGCGCGCTCATCGAGAAGCGCGAGATCCCGATGTACTACCTGCGGATCACCGCGTACGCCGAGGAACTACTCGCGGCTTTGGCTGAGCTGCCCGGCTGGCCCGAACGCGTGCGCGTCATGCAGGCGAACTGGATCGGACGCAGCGAAGGCGTCGAGCTCGCCTTCCCCTATGGCGCCGACACCGCGGCGCTGATGGGCGGTGAGGGTGCGCTCAAGGTGTTCACGACGCGCGCCGACACGCTCTTCGGCGTCACCTTCGTCGCAGTCTCGGCCGAGCACCCGCTGGCAAGCGCGGCAGCGGCGCGCGATGCGGAGCTCGCGCTATTCGTCGATGACTGCCGGCGCGGCAGCACGATGGAAGCGGATGTCGCCACGGCCGAGAAGCGCGGTCGCGCCACAGGATTCTCGGTGCGCCACCCGTTCACCGATGAGCCGATCCCGGTGTGGGTCGCCAACTACGTGCTGATGAGCTATGGCGAGGGCGCGGTGATGGGTGTGCCGGCGCACGATGAGCGCGATTTTGAGTTTGCGCACGGCCACGGACTGCCCGTCAAGGCAGTGGTGCGTCCGGCCGGTGCACCCGAAGCACCACTGTCTGCGCACTGGCAGGACAGTTACGGCGAGCGCGGCATCACCTGCAATTCAGCCGAATTCTCCGGTCTGAGTTCCGAGGCCGCGGTGGCCGCGATTGCCGCGGCGCTGGAGAAGAAGCAGCTGGGTCGCAAGCGCGTGCAGTGGCGGCTGCGGGACTGGGGCATTTCGCGCCAGCGCTACTGGGGCTGTCCGATTCCGCTGATTCACTGCGAACGCTGCGGCACCGTGCCGGTGCCCGATGAGCAGCTGCCGGTGGTGCTGCCCGAAGGGCTGCTGCCCGATGGCAGCGGCAATCCGCTGCTGCGCGATGCCGCGTTCCTGAACTGCAGCTGTCCGCGCTGCCAGGGTCCGGCGCGGCGTGAAACCGACACGATGGATACCTTTGTGGATTCCTCGTGGTACTTCATGCGCTATGCGAGCGCCGATCAGCGCTCGAAGCCGGTCGATGCGCGCGCCAATTACTGGCTGCCGGTCGATCAGTACATCGGCGGCATCGAGCACGCGATCCTGCATCTGCTGTACTCGCGCTTCTGGACCCGCACGATGCGCGACATGGACCTGGTAAAGCTCTCCGAGCCGTTCCAGAACCTGCTGACGCAGGGCATGGTGCTCAACCGCATCTATTTCCGACAACCTGAGGCTGGCCGGCGGACTTTCTACAACCCAGCCGAGGTCGAAGATAAGCCCGCCGCTGAAGGCCATGGCATTACTCATTTTCTAAAGAGTGATGGTCTCGCGGTCGAGTCCGACGGCATGGGCACGATGTCCAAGTCCAAGAACAATGGCGTGGACCCGCAGAGCCTGGTCGAACGGTACGGCGCCGACACCGCACGATTGTTCATGATGTTCGCAGCGCCCCCTGAGCAATCGCTCGAGTGGTCGGAAGAGGGCGTGCAAGGCCAGTTCCGGTTCCTGCGCCGCCTGTGGAAGGCGG
Organism: Steroidobacteraceae bacterium; assembly: GCA_049521875.1. Taxonomy (GTDB): domain Bacteria; phylum Pseudomonadota; class Gammaproteobacteria; order Steroidobacterales; family Steroidobacteraceae; genus FEN-1191. The sequence goes on along the minus strand of JBEKOK010000115.1, from coordinate 6,293 downwards.
TCTACGATCACGTGCAGATCGGTGCCGTGACGCGCGGCGATGCGGCACAGTGGCCGGATGCAGCGCGGGATCTGCGCCGCCTGGCGCACCAGACGCTCGCCAAGGTGAGCTCTGATATTGCGCGCCGGCGTACCTTCAACACGGCGATCGCCGCGACGATGGAGCTGCTCAATGCGATCAGTCGCGCGGGCCCCGACAGTGGCGCGCTGCACGCGGCACGCCAGGAGGCGCTGGAGATCGCGGTGCTGTGCCTCTCGCCGATGGTGCCGCACATCACGCACAGCCTGTGGCATGCGCTCGGGCACGAACGTGCGATCATTGATGAGCCGTGGCCGGAGCCGGATCCGAGCGCACTCGCGCAGGCGACCGTGGAGATCATCGTGCAGGTCAATGGTAAGCTGCGGGGCCGCGTGTCGGCGCCGGCCGCAAGTGATGAGGCCACCGCGCTCGCTGCGGCACTCGCTGATCCGACCGTGCGGCGCTTCGTCGGCGAGCAGGCTCTTCGCAAGGTGGTGTACGTGCCTGGCAAGCTTCTGAACCTGGTGGTCTGATGCAGCGCTTCTGCCGCCTCCTGCCGCTCATCGCCGCCACGCTGCTCGCCGGTTGCGGCTTCCACCTGCAGGGGCGGGTCGTGTTGCCGGCCTCGCTCGCGGCCGTGCGCATCGAGGCGATCGATCCCCAGTCGGAGTTCGTGCATGAACTGCGTGCGGCGCTGCTGGCCTCCGGCACGCATCTGGATGATGAGGGCGAGGCGAGCGACGTGGCGGTACTGCACGTCACCGAGGACACCAACTACGACAGGGTGCTCTCGGTCTCGATCCACAACGTGCCGACCGACTACCGCCTCACGTACACGGTCAAGCTCTCAGTCAGTCACGGCCCCAAGGAACTGATGCCGACCGAAACCCACGAGCTCTCGCGCGAGTACACCTTTAATGAGACGACGCTGCTGGCCAAGCAGCGCGAGCGTGAGACGCTGGTCGCGGCGCTGGCCGCGGAGCTCGCCGACGTGACGATGCGGCGGCTGGCCACGCTGTAGAATTGTGCAAGGCCGGCGTCGTGCTGCTGCTCTTGGACTTACGACCCACGCTCATCGCCCGCTTCCTGCTGCGCTTTGGGCTCGAGCTGCGCCTGGTGCCCAACGAGGAGCCGATCCCGGCGTCCTACTGGGGCGAGAGCGAAGCGGGCCTGCGCGACAGCGTGCTGCTGGCGCGGCTCGATACCCCGATCCACTCGATCCTGCACGAGGCCTCGCACTACATCTGCATGAGTCCGGAGCGCCGCACCGGGCTGCTCAAGGATGCCGGCGGCGATGATGCCGAGGAAAATGCCGTCTGCTACCTGCAGGTGCTGCTCGGGGCGATGCTGCCCGGCGCCGGCAAGAAGCGGCTGTTCCAGGACATGGATGCCTGGGGCTACAGCTTCCGCTTAGGCAGCGCGCGCGCCTGGTTCGAGCAGGATGCGGCCGATGCCCGCGAGTGGCTGGTGCGCGCCGGGATCATCGATGCCGCCTCGCGCGTGACCGGGCAGTTGCGCTCTTAGCGGCAAAGGCATCGGTGGCCGCGACCAGCTGCGCGCAGTTGCCCGGCTCAAAGGCGGAATGCCCGGCATCGGGTGTGACATGCAGCGTGGCCTCGGGCCACGCGCAGTGCAGGTCCCAGGCGCTGCGCATCGGGCACACGGCATCGTAGCGCCCCTGCACGATGATGCCGGGGATGTGACGGATGCGCTTCACGTCGCGCAACAGCTGATCATCGCGCTTGAGGAAGCCGTGGTTGATGAAGTAGTGGCACTCGATGCGGGAGAAGGCTGCGGCGTACAGCGCATCCTCGAACTTATCGAGGTAGCTGGTACTGGCCAGCAGGTAGCTGGTGGCGCCTTCCCACACCGACCAGACGCGCGCCGCGGCCGCGCGCACGCGCGGGCTCTTCGAGGTCAGGCGCCGGTAATAGGCGCTGACCATATCGGCGCGTTCACGCTTGGGGATGTGCGCGGCGTACTTGGCCCACTCATCGGGGAACAGCGAGCCTGCACCTTCGGGGTTCTGGTAGAACCACTCGATCTCCGAGCGTCGCAGCAGGAAGATCCCGCGCAGCACCAGCTCGCTGACCCGCGCCGGATGCTGCTCGGCATAGGCGAGCGCGAGGGTCGATCCCCAGGAGCCGCCAAAGACCAGCCAGCGCTCGATGTTAAGGTGCTTGCGCAGCGCCTCGATGTCCGCGGTCAGATGCCAGGTGGTGTTTTCGCGTAATTCGGCGTGCGGGCGGCTCTTGCCGCAGCCACGCTGGTCGAAGAGTACGATCAGGTAGCGCTGCGGATCAAAGAAGCAACGATGCGCAGGATCGGTCGCCGCGCCCGGACCGCCGTGCAGGAACACCGCGGGCTTGCCCTCGGGGTTGCCGCTGAGCTCATAGTAGATCTCATGCAGTGCCGAGACCTTCAGATAGCCGCTGCGAAACGGCTTGATCGGCGGGTACAGCGAGGCAGGTAGGGCCGCCATGACTATGGCGCGCTCAGCATCGGACCCAGCGGTCGTCCGCCGAGCAGATGCACGTGCAGGTGATAGACCTCCTGCCCGCCATGCGCATTGCAGTTGATGATCAGCCGGTAGCCATCATCGGCGATGCCTTCGCTGCGCGCCAGATCGCGTGCCACGGTGAACATGTGCCCGACCAGCGCTTCGTCGCTGTCGGCGACATCGTTGCTGGTCGGAATCGGCTTGTTCGGCACGATCAGGATGTGCACCGGGGCGCACGGGTGGATGTCGCGGAAAGCGGTGACCCGCGCGTCGCGATGGACGATCGCGGCCGGCAATTCCCCGGAGACAATGCGTTCAAATAGGGTTGGCATAGGGCACGCAGCGTAGACGGTGGCTTTGGCAGCAGCAAGTGGCCAAAATGGCAGGCTACGGAGTGCTGCACGCCTTGAAACTGACCCCCGAATCCCTGACCGCTCATCTGGCCGGATCGCTGCTGCCGATCTACCTGGTCTCGGGCGATGAGCCGCTGCTGTGCGCCGAGAGTGCCGATGCGATCCGCGCCAGCGCGCGTGCGGCAGGCTTCAGCGAGCGCCAGGTGTTCTTCATCGACCGCACCGGCGCACCGTGGGATGAGCTGCTGCAATCGGCGCAGTCGATGTCACTGTTTACCGAGCGGCGACTGCTCGAGATCCGCATGCCCAGTGGCCGCCCCGGAACCGGCGCGGCGCGCCTGCTCAAGCTGCTCGAGGCCGCCGGGCCGGAGCTGATGCTGCTGATCCTGACCGGTAAGCTTGATCGGGAGGTCGCCGATTCCGAATGGGCGCGCCTCGCCCAGGCCCGTGGCGGCTGGGTACCGATCTGGCCGGTCGCCGCAGCGCAGTTCCCGCAGTGGATGCGCCAGCGCCTGCGCGGCGCCGGGATCGAAGTGAGCGAGGAGGCGTTGCAGTTGCTGGTGCAGCGGACCGAAGGCAACCTGCTGGCCGCACAGCAGGAGGCCGAGAAACTTGCGCTGCTGCTGGGCCCTGGAGCGCGCGCCGGCATCGCCGAGATTGCCGCCAGCAGCGGCGAGAGCGCGCGCTTCAACCACTTCCAGCTGGCCGATGCCTGCGCGGCGATGGATGCCGAGCGCGCCCTGCGGGTGCTCGATGGCCTCAGGGCCGAGGGCGCCGAGGCGCTGCTGGTACTATGGGCGCTGGCCCGGGAACTGCGCAGCCGCCAGTCCGGCCGCGGGGGCGGCGGCGGCGCTTACGGCAGCCGCACGATCCGCGCCAGCGGCAACACCCGCCAGGCGCCGTTCGCGCGCCTGACCATGCGTGCGGCGCGGGCCGACCGGATGGCCAAGGGCATGTTGCACGGCGATGTATGGGATGAACTCGCGCTACTGACCACGGAGCTGTGCGGCCGGCGTACGCTGCCGCTGCCGCGCTGGCAGGCGGCCCGATAAGAGACCTTGCAGGAACTGACTAGAAAATGACCGAACCGATCGGGCTCTTCGGGGGCACCTTTGATCCGATCCACAACGGGCACCTGCGCACGGCTTTCGAGCTGTGGCAGGCGTTGCGGCTCGCCCAGGTACGCTTCATGCCCACCGGCAGCCCGCCGCACCGCGAGCAGCCGCTGGCGAGTGCCGAGCGGCGCCTCGAGATGGTCCGTGCGGCCGTCACGGGCCAGAGCGCGTTCGTCGTCGATGATCGCGAAATGCGCCGCGCCGGCGTCTCCTACTCGGTCGATACGCTGCTCGACCTGCGCAGCGAACTGCCCGAGCGCTCGCTGTGCCTGCTGCTTGGCATGGATGCCTTCCTCGGCATGCCGCACTGGCATCGCTGGCGCGAGATCTTCGATCTGGCGCACGTCGTGGTCGCGCATCGTCCGGGCTGGAAGGCGCCGATGACCGGACCGCTCGGGGAAGTGATGGTGGATCGCGGCACCGGCAGTTTTCGCGACCTGCATGCCGCGCCGGCCGGGCGCATTTATGTCCATGCCGTGACACAGCTGGAGATTTCCTCCACGGACCTGCGCGAGCTGATCCTCGGCGGTCGGGACCTGCGCTACCTGGTGCCCGACAGTGTGCGGGAGATCATCCTGCGCACCGGGTGCTATGCTCAGCACACCGGTAACTAACGTGCCTCGAGATTAAGGCTCCCAAAGGTGCTCCGAACCGCATGACTACCTCACCCCGTACGCGCCGCAAGCCCACCCGCCACCCGGCCCTGGTCGAACTCGAAAAGCTTGTACTGGCAGCGCTGGAGGATCTGAAGGCAGTCAATATCAAGGTGCTCGATGTGCGCGGCCTGACGGATGTGGCCGACACGATGATCGTGGCCTCGGGCAATTCCGATCGTCATGTGCGCTCCATTGCCGAACGCGTGATCGAGCGCGCCAAGGCCGCCGGCCGGCGGCCGATGGGCACCGAGGGCTCACAGGATGGCGAATGGGTGCTGGTCGATCTGCAGGACGTACTCGTGCATGTGATGCTGCCACGCGTGCGCGAGTTCTACGCCCTCGAGCAGCTCTGGGAGGCCCCGGCCGCCGCGCGCGCGGCACGGTCCCCGGCCAAACCGCGCGTGGCACGGCCGCGTCCGGCTGCCGCCGGCCGTGCCCGGCGCAAGCCGCGCGCCTGACTGCAGCGGCGGCGCGCGTGCGCATCCGCGTGATCGCAGTGGGCACCCGCATGCCCGAGTGGGTGGATCAGGGATGCGAGGAGTATCTGCGCCGGCTGCGCAGTTCGATGCCGGTCACGCTCCAGGAAATTCCGCTCGCGCGCCGTACGGCCTCGGCAACCCCTGCACAGGCGATTGCCACCGAGACGCGCGCAGTGCTGGCGACCCTTGACGAGGATGAGATGGTGGTGGCGCTCGATGAGCGCGGCAAGCAGTGGACGACATTGGAACTGGCCGAGTGGCTCGGGGCCCGGCAGCATGAAGGCGTGGATCTGGCGTTCGTGATCGGTGGCCCGGATGGGCACGGCGCGGGGCTGCTCGAGCGCGCGCAGCGGCGCTGGTCGCTCTCGCGCCTGACGCTGCCCCATGCGCTGGTGCGCGTGCTGCTGGCCGAGCAGCTCTACCGTGCCTCCACGGTGCTTGCCGGGCACCCCTACCATCGCCAGTAAGTCATGTCGCACGACACCACATCGCGCTCCGCCGGACCGGAGCTGATCCTCGCCTCCGCATCGCCGCGGCGACGGGAACTGCTCGATCAGATCGGCGTGCGCTATCGCGTACAGGCCGCGGCGCTCGATGAGCGCCAGTTCCCTGGTGAATCCCCGGGCGCCTGCGTGCAGCGCCTCGCGCTGGCCAAGGCGCAGCACGTGCATGCAAAAGTCCAGGGGCACGGCGTGCTGGTGCTGGGTGCCGACACCGCCGTGGTGCTCGATGGGCTGATGCTGGGCAAACCCGCGGACCGCGCGGCCCACCTGGCGATGATCAGTGCGCTCGCGGGTCGCGCTCACCAGGTACTGACCGCGGTGGCGCTGGTTGGCGCGCGTGGCGCGAGCGTGCGCCTGAGCGACAGCGAGGTACAGCTGCGCGCGATCAGCGCGGCCGAGGCTGGCGCCTACTGGGACAGCGGCGAGCCGGCCGACAAGGCTGGCGGTTACGCGATCCAGGGACGCGGCGCGCTGTTCGTGCGCTCACTCCATGGCAGTTACTCGGGCGTGATGGGGTTGCCACTGTTTGAGACGGCGGCGCTCCTGGAGGAGCATGGTTTGCTGCCGGGTTGGAAGGAGCGCGCGTGACCCGCGAGATTCTCGTCAATGTAATCCCGCGCGAGACGCGCGCGGCGCTGGTCGAAAACGGCATCTTGCAGGAGCTGTACA
>JBEKOK010000114.1:0-10555 GCA_049521875.1 Steroidobacteraceae bacterium | reverse complement strand
ACGCACGCCCGCGGCGTTTCCGGCTGATGCCGGCAAGAGTTTTGCCGCCATTTTCCATCCGCTGCTGGAGCGCGGGATCTACCTTGCCCCCAGCGCCTTCGAAGTCGGCTTCCTCTCCGCTGCGCACACCAGCGAGCACATCGAGGCACTCGCCTCAGGATTGCGCACGCTGCTTTGATGGCGGCGGCGTGGGCTCTACCGGCCCGCGGCGCGCCGGCTTGAGCCCCCAAAGTGTGATGCAGGCCACAGCGTCGCCGTCCGGTCACGCCGGGCGGGATTCTGTCGCATAAAAGTGTGATCCGCGCCGCGCCGACCCCACCCCTTCGACCGCAAATTTAGCCCGCTATGCTCCGACGCGGAGCGTGAATTGCTTGGCCAGCCGCCATACACCGGAGTGTCATGAAATCGAGCGTCACCGAGCGCCCCGCACCAGCCACCGCAGCACCCGCGCGTGCCCGTCGCACCGAGTTGTACCTGCTCTCCAGCGACGATGAGCTGCTGCTCGAGCTCGGCCCGCTGCTGGGCGAGCGTTATCGGGTGCGAACCATCGACGAGCCGGCTGAGTTGCCCTCGGAAGCCGGCCGGGCCTGCCTGTTGATCCTTGATTCCACGCGTCGGGCGGATGCGCTCGCGGTCGTGGCACACATTGAGCAGCAGTATCCGAGTGCGGCGCTGATCGCCCTGATTGCGGCCGACGCCGGCCCGCAGTGGCATGGAGTGCTCTCGCGCGGCGTCGTGTGTGCAGCGGTGCCACGCGACGATCTGGCCAGCGGCTCCTTCAGCGAAGCACTGCAACGCGCCGAGGCGCGGCTCGCTGACCAGGCCACCGCGGCCCGGATTGAGGCTGGTGGCGGGCGACGCAAACTTTCCCCGGCACTGCTGGCGATACCGCTGCTGCTCGCGACCGCCGGTGTACTGACCTGGAAGCTCTGGCCGCATCAAGGCGCAGCTGCGGTCAGCGCAGGCGCTGCCAGCCCGGCGGCCGCCGCTGGCGCCGCCGTACCGGAGCGTGCGCGCTCGCCACTCGAACTGCTCTCGGCAGCGCGCGTAGCGTTTCGGGATCAGAAGAATCTGCTGCCCCGGCAGGACAGCGACCTGCGCGGTGAGAGCGTGCTCGAGCTGTATGCCGAGGTGCTGCGTCAGGATCCGGCCAACGATGAAGCCCAGGAGGGTCTGCGCAGGCTCCTGCCCTCGGTACGCCAGCGCGTGCAGGCGGACATCACGGCTGCGCATCTGGATGATGCCATCCATGTGCTGACGCTCTACAAGGCCACGAATCTGGAACCTGACGCGGTCCGCGCGATGGACGCCGACCTGACCGCGGCGCGACCGAAGGTACTCATGAACGAGGCGCATGCGGCCATCAGCGCTGGCGACACCGCGACCGCCGAACAGCTGATCAGCCAGCTGACCGCGATCGGTCAGGATCGCGCGGCTCAGGAGCTGCGCGATGCGCTCAATGCCCACCACAGCGAGGCCGAAGTGGCCGAGATGGCGGGCCAGGTGCGCGCCGCGATCAGCAGCGGCGCGCTGCTCGATCCGGCCAATGACAATGCCCGCACGCGGCTGCAGGCCCTGCGCCAGGCCGGCGGCAAGAGCCCGGTAGTACTCGCCGTCCAGCGCGAATTGCAGGCCTCGCTGATCGCTCACGCGGCGGACAGCGAGCGCAGCCAGCAATGGGATGCCGCGCAGCGCTTCCTCACGGCCGACAGTGATTACGGCACGACTGCGGATCTTACCGACGCCAAGCGCCAGCTCCAGAGCCTGATGGAGCAGGCGGCGCAGCGCGCGTCCGCCGCCGCCGCGGCAGCCGCCGCAGCTGCCCAGGCTGCTGCCACGCCAACCGTCGCCGCGCCGGCCGGCCCGGCCGCGCCAACGTTCCTTGCGGCCAAGCCGACTAAGCCGCTCAGCGTCGACTACCCGAAGGACGCCCTCGACAAGAGGCTCGGCGGCTTCGTCATCGTGGAATTCATGCTCAGCCCCAAGGGCACGGCCTCGGATCTGAGCGTGGTCGAATCGAACCCGGCCAAGGTCTTTGACGATGCGGCGATGGCCGCGGTCAGCCACGGCCGCTATGACACCCAGGCGCTGGGATCGACGCCAAAGCCCCAGCGCGCACGCATTCGCATCTCCTTCAAGCTGCCCTCCTAGGCTCAAGCAACCCGGACGCAATCAGCATGGCCCGACTTAACCTACGCTCCCGGAATCAGTGGCTGCCCATCGCCGCCACGCTGGTGTTCGCCAGCGCGCTCACGACACTGCTTGCCTATGGCATGCAGCGGGCCACGCAGCTGCGCTCGGCCTCCTCGGCGCTGCAGGTCGCCTCCGAGCTCAGTTCGCAGCCGCAGTTGCTGCGCTCGGAACTGACGCTGATCCAGCGCGGCCTGGAAACGCAGACCTACGTGGGCGACTCGATCAAGACCGTCGGTATCCTAAGCGCGCGCGCGACCGAGTCCTATGAGCAGCTGAAAAAGGACATGGCGGCTGCTGACCTGAGCGATAACCCCGACATGGCGGCACGCCTGGCCGCTGCGCAGAACAACTGGCAGTCCTACGCCGAGCCCCTGCGCGCACTCGATGAGGCACAGCACCAGGAACTCTATACCGACTCGGCGAGCGGCTCGGAACTGAATCGCGCGGGACGCGACCTGAAGCGCACCGTAGATCAGCTGCTGACCGCACAGGCCAAATCCTCGCAGCAGCTGCGGGCCAGTCTCGTTGACTTGGCCGCGGCCTTGCGCAACGCGGTCATCCGCAACGGCGCGAGTCTGCGCTCCCTGCTACTCGGCGGTACCGGCCTCGCGCTGATGCTGCTGGCTCTGATGCTGTATTTTGCGGTACGGGCCCGCCAATCCTCGGCGGCTGCCCTGCTGGCCGAGCGCCAGGTGACCGACATCCTCGCCACCGTGCGCGAGGGCCTGTTCCTGATCGATCGCGATGGCGTGATCGGTGATGCGCATTCCACTTCGCTCAGTGACCTGCTGCATGTGTCCTCGCCCGCAGGCCAGCGCTTCGAGGAGCTGCTCGAACCGCTGGTCGATGACAAGACCCTGCAGGCCGCCACCCGCTTCCTCGCGTTGCTGTGGAAGGAGCGCGTGCACGAGGATCTGATCGAATCGGTCAATCCCTTAAGCCAGATTGAGGTCCGGATCATCCGCCCGATGGGCGGTCACGAGACTCGCCATCTGTCCTTCTCCTTCCGTCGCGTGCGCGGCGCCGATAACTCCGCCGGCTTCCTGCTCGGTGCGGTCACGGATGTTACCGAGCGCGTGCTGCTGGCGCGCGAGCTCGAGCAGGTGCGCGCCGACAGTGAATCGCAGGCCGCCGTGATGCTGCAGCTGGCGAAATCCGATCCGGTGCAGCTGCAGATGTTCCTCTCCTCCACCGACGCGGCGCTGCGCAAAGCCAATGCGCTGCTGACCGTGCCAGGTTCGGAGCAGGACAAGCTGCGTAGCAAACTCGATGGCGTCTACCGCGAAGTGCATTCGATCAAGGGCGATGCCGCGGCCCTGGGCATCGGCACCTGCGTGCAGCGCCTGCATGCGATCGAGGATCTGCTGGGGGCACTGCGCACACAGACCAGTCTTAGCGGCGATGCGTTCGTGCCGGTCGTGATCCGCCTCGATGAACTGATGACTCACCTGGCCGGTCTCAGCCAGCTGATGGAGCGCTTTGCCGGCCTGCGTGCCAACACCGGCACGCAGATGGTCAACCTGGAAAACGAGCCGCAACGCAGCAGCGCAGTGGTTGGCGTCGCGATGCCCGTTGCCCCGGCGCCGGCGATCGCGCTCGAGAGTCTGTTCCGCTCGCTGGCCGCGGAAGTCAGCGCCGCGGCAGGTCGTGAAATCCAGCTGCAGTTCGACGGACTCGATGGAGTGCCACCGCACCTGGCGACGCGTATCAAGAATATTGTCGTGCAGATGATCCGCAATGCAATCGTGCACGGTATCGAGCCGCCAGAGGAGCGCACCAGCGCTGGCAAGCCTGCGATCGGTACGGTGCGGATTTCCTTCCGCCTCAATTCAGGTGATCAGTACACGCTCACCGTCGAGGATGACGGCCAGGGCCTGGCCTATGAACGTATCATCGACAAGGCGCTGCGGCTGGGTATGGTCGAGCCGGCCCAGGCGGCCACACTCGACAAGGCCGCCATTTTCCGGCTGATTTTCCAGCCGGGCTTCTCCACCAGCGAAATCGTCACGGAACACGCCGGACGCGGCATTGGCCTCGATGTGGTCAACGCGATGGTCCGCGAGTGCGGCGGACGGATTGGCATTTCGACCGCGCCCGGTCAGTTCGCGCGCTTCAAGATCCTGCTGCCGCGCCAGGTGCCGACGCTCGCGCCCAGCTCGAACGTGGCCTAGGACACTGCCCCCGTGCCCGCAGCAATCACTCACCGGCTGATGGTCGTCGATGACTCGAATGTCATTCGGCGCCGTATCGAGCGGGCCAACGACCTGCCTGACATCGATTTCGTCGGCGCCGCCCGCAACGGCGTCGAGGCGCTCGCGCTCAATGAACAGGTACAACCAACCATCGTCACGATGGATCTGACCATGCCCGAGATGGATGGCGCCGAGTGCGTCGAACGCCTGATCGAACGCAATCCGAATATCCGCATTCTGGTGATCTCGGCACTGTCAGACAAGCTCACAGCCATGGAGGCGCTCGAGAAGGGCGCGAGCGGCTTTCTTTGCAAGCCCTTCACCGACCGGCAGCTCAACGATGCGCTGCGCAAGCTCATTGCTGACTGAGCACACAGGCGCATAGCAAGAAAACCGACATGCCATACGAAACCGAAGTAGGAGTGTTCATCGACAGTGTGCTGCACTACTTCAGCAGCACCGTGCAGCAGCCGGCTCAGTGCGGCACGCCATTCCTTGCGCTCACGAATGGCCCGGATGTCTATGACTATTCGGGTCTGATCAAAGTCAGTGGCAACCGCACCGGCATCGTGCTGTTCACTGCCTCCAAGAGCATGCTCAGCGTCATGCTGATGCGCATGCAGGAGACGGATATGAGCCACGATAACCTGTGCGATCTGGTCGGGGAAATTGCCAATACGCTCTCAGGCAACGCGCGGCGGGATTTTGGCCACCAGTTTGCGATCTCGGTGCCTTCGGTCATTACAGGTCGCGCCGAACCGGTCGAATATCCGGCCAACGCGCGTCCGATCGTGATTCCGATCGACTGGCGCAATTACCACGCGCGCCTGATCATCTGCCTGCAGTAGGCAGGCACTCCCGCTTCACAGATTCGAACTCTCCGCTCCGTAGAGGCGCGGCCGATGACGCGGCTGTACCAGCGTCTCATCGCCAGGCTGGTAGGCCACCGAGAAGGTCGCGAGTGCCCCGATGGCCGCCTGCAGGTCCTCGCTGGGATGCAGATCAAAGGCATCAAAGCCGCAGCGCGCCAGCAGATACAGGTAATCGCGCTTGATCGGCCCGGCGGCACGCAGCTCGCCCGCGAAGCGGTAACGCTCCCGCAGCAGGCGCCCCTGGGAAAACCCTCGCCCCTCACCGTCCTTGGGAAAGTGCACGATGATGAGCTCGACCCGATGCAGGTGCGGCGCGAGTACCTCGACCTCATCGGTCGGGACCATCCAGATGCCAACGCCTGCGGCCGGTGCGCTGCCGCGCTGCACCGCCTCCAGAAACTCCGCCACTGTCACTGCGGAGGGTCCGCCGCCATCGCTCTCGCCGGGGTAGCGCCACGGATCATTGACCAGCTCGCGCCGCTTAATGATCAGTCGCATAGACGCGCTCCCGGAAAGGCTCGACGCCGATACGCCGCACGGTCTGCAGGAAGGTCTCCTGCTCGGCTTCGCGCTGCTCAACGTATACGGCCAGAATCGTTGCGATCGTGTTAGCCACCGCCGCCTGCGGGACCGAGGGGCCGATGACTTCGCCCAATGAGACCTGCCCGCTGGCTGAGCCACCGAGCGTGATCTGATACCACTCCTCACCGCGCTTCTCGACGCCGAGGATGCCGATATGACCGACATGGTGGTGACCACAGGCATTCATGCACCCGGAGATCTTCACCTCCAGCGGCCCGAGATCGTACAGGTAGTCAAAATCGCCAAAGTGCGCCTGAATCTGCTTGGCGACCGGGATTGCGCCGGCGTTCGCAAGGCTGCAGAAATCCAGTCCCGGGCAGCAGATCATGTCAGTCAGCGTCCCGATATTGGGCGTTGCCAGATTTAGTGCCGTGAGTTCGCCCCACAGGCCCTCCAGATCCCGCTCGCGCACGTCGGCCAGCACCAGATTCTGGTTATGCGTCACGCGCACCAGCCCGAAGCTGTGGCGCTCGGCCAGCGCGGCAATTGCATCGAGCTGCGCCGAGCTGACATCGCCGGGCGCCTCGCCATGCGCTTTGAGCGACAGGAACACCGCGCGATAGCCACTGACTTTGTGTGCGTGGGTGTTGTGCCGGTACCAAGCCTGGAAAGCGGCGCTGCGGCCACTGACTACATCGCTGGCCGCCAGGGACTCGTAGGCTGGCGGCGCAAAGAAGCGGCGAACGCGGTTGATCTCGGCATCGTTCAGGCGCGGCGCCATCGCGCGATTGGCCTTGAACTCAGCCTCGACCTGGCGCGCGAATTCCACGTGGCCGAGGGCTTTGACCAGCACCTTGATGCGGGCCTTGTGAATGTTGTCCCGCCGGCCATGGCGGTTGTAGACCCGCAGGATCGCCTCGAGGTAGGCGAGCAGTTCATCGCGCGGCAGGAAACGGCGGATGCACTCGCCGATGATCGGCTGGCGGCCCAGGCCGCCACCGACGAGAATCTCGAAGCCCAGCGCGCCATTGGCATCGTGCACCAGGTGTACACCGATATCGTGCACCTCGGAGGCGGCGCGATCCACCGGCGCGCCGGTCACGGCAATCTTGAACTTTCGCGGCAGGTAATTGAATTCCGGATGCACCGTTGACCACTGCCGGATGATCTCGCAGTACGGGCGCGGATCCTCGAGCTCTTCAGGTGTGATGCCGGCCAGATGATCAGTCGTGGTATTGCGGATGCAGTTGCCGCTGGTCTGGATCGCGTGCATGTCGACGCTGGCCAGATCCGCCAGGATGTCGGGAACCTGCTCGAGCTTGGGCCAGTTGTACTGGATGTTCTGGCGCGTAGTGAAGTGGCCGTAGTCGCGATCATAGTGGCGCGCGATGTGTGCCAGCATCCGCAACTGACGCGCGTTGAGCATTCCATATGGAATCGCAACCCGCAGCATCGGTGCGTGCTTCTGAAGGTAGAGGCCGTTGCGCAGCCGCAGCGGGCGGAACTCATCCTCGCTCAGCTCGCCCGCGAGGAAGCGGCGCGTCTGGTCCCTGAACTGCGCCACCCGTTCGACAACGAGCGCACGGTCAATGTCATCGTATTGGTACACGGTCGCCTACTTTAGATTAGTCCCGCCACCGTACCTATAAGCGGGCCGGTATGTGGATTGTGCCGCGCTGTTATCAGCCGGTAGTCTGCAGGCCGCGGGCCACCCCACTGACGCTCGCCAGCAAGGCCTCGAACAGCGCCCGATCCTCGCGGCCGCTGGCCCGCCAGCGGCGCAGCAGGTCCACCTGCATCAGGTTGACCGGATCCTCATACGGGTTACGCAGCGCGATCGCGCGCTGCAGGGTCTGATCACTGTCGAGCAGCGCCTTGGACTCCTTGATCTCGAGCACCAGTTCGCAAGTGCGCAGGTATTCGGCACGGATCTGGGCGGTGTAGCCCCGCAGGTCCACCGGCGCGAGCGCATCGTAGTGGCCGGCGATCTCCAGATCCGTCAGCGCCAGCATCACCTCGATGTCATCGATCAGGTTGCGAAAGAACGGCCAGCCGCGATAACAGCGCCGCAGCGCCTCGATGCCGCGCTCGTTACGCACCGCCTGCAGTCCGGCGCCGCTGCCAAACCAACCGGGCAGCATGTGCCGCGATTGTGACCAGGCATACACCCACACCGAGGCCGGCACCGTATCGACTCCAGGCCGCAGTGCGCGCGGATTAAGGTAGCTGCCCACCTGCATGCGTTCGATGACATCGATCGGCGTCACCGCGCGAAAGTAGTCGTAGAAGCGCGAGCCGGTATGCACCAGCTCGCGCCACTCGGCGCGGCTCTGCGTCGCGGCGATCGTGGCGCATTCGGCCATCGCAGCGCCCTCCTGCACCGCCACGCCGCGGCGTACCGCCAGCGTCGCGCGTGCGAGTACATTGCAGGCGCGCTCCAGTGTGCGCATGGCATTGGAGCGCAGCCCATAGCTCTGGCTGGTGCTCTCGCCCTGCTCCGTGAAGCGCAGTACGCCGCTCACGGACTCGGCCGGGGCGGCACGCAGCATCGCATCGATGCGGCCGCCACCGCCGGCAATGCTGCCGCCACGGCTGTAGAAGATCACGTGGTCCTCACGCGCTTCGCGCAGCGTTCGGGTCAGAATGCGCTGTGCACGATAGGCGGCGACGCGCGCCGCCAGCAGACCGCTCTCGCGGTTACTCGCGGCATAACCAATCAGCACCGTTTGCTGGCGTCCGCGGGCATCGAGGTGGCGCCGGTAGACATGGCCTTCGAGCAGCTGGCGCATCACTACTCCGCTGTTTTCAAGCGTGTCGACGGCATCAAACTGCGGTGCGACGTCAATCGCCGCCTCACCGCTCTTGCGCTCGTAGGCCTTGGCCCAGCGTGCCAGTACCAGCGGCGCCAGCACATCATCGGCCCCCGAGGCGCCGCCGACGATGTAGAGTCCGATCGAGTCAGCGCCATAACGGTGGCGCGCCTGCATCATGGCATCGAAAACCGCCAGCGTGCGCCGCCCCAGGGCATCAAAGACGCCTGAAGGCCCGATGTCACGGTCGAGGACTTCAAACAGCCGCGCATGCCGCTGCTCGGGCGAATGCTCAGTCCACTGCGGATCATCCAGGCCCTGGGCGAGTACCTCGTGGTGCACGCTCGCGTGCTGGCGCAGATCCAGCGTCGCCACATGGAAGCCAAAGGTATCGATGCGCCACAGCAGCTGGCGTACCGCGCGCAACCCGGCGTGCGCACCACGATTCTCGCCCAGGCTCGTGGCAATCAGCGCGATGTCGTCGCGAAATTGGCCCGGGCGCTCATAGGCCAGTGCCCGGCCGTCGTAGGTCAGGCGCAGCCGCTCGGCGACCTGGCCGAGGAACACCCGGTAGGGCATCAGATCGTGCCGTGCCGGTGTTATCCCCTGCGTGCCGGGCAGGCGCACGCGGTACTCCTCGATGCGCCGGAGCAGCGCGGCCGAGGCTGAGATGCGCCCGGCACTCTGGGAGAGGCGTTGTGCGAGTTCCTGGCACTCGCTGAAGTAGGCGTTGATGATCAGCTGCTGCTGGCGCGCCAGCGTCTCGCGGATGCTCTTGGCGTTGACGTCCAGCGAAGCCTGCATGTCACCGCCGACCCAGGTACCGAAGCGCAGCATCAGCGGCAGCTCGACATTGCGCGCCGCCTCGCCATACACCTTGGTCAGCGCCGCCGCGATCTCCTCATAAAATCGCGGCACGATGCTGTAGAAAACCTCGCCCAGGTAGAACACGGCGTGCTCGCGCTCATCTGCCACCGTCAGGCGCTCGCGCGGATGATCGGCGGTCTGCCAGTCCGTGGTCATTTCGCAGCGCACCTGCTCCCACAGATCAGCGCTTTCGCGCGGCGTGAGCAGCGGATTGCTGCGCTCGAGCAGCAGCTTTGCGATGCGCTGCTGGCGCCGCAGGATCGTCCGGCGCGGGGATTCGACCGGATGGGCAATCAGTACCGGTTCGATGCTGAGCGTGGCCAGCAGCTTGCATACCTCCTCACAGCCAAGGCCCTGGGCCTTGAGTTCGGCGAAGGCATCTTCGATGCCACCGGGCTGGGGCTTGTCGCTGTCCTCGCGGAAATACTGCCGCCGACGGCGTATCCGCTGGACCTTCTCGGCCACGTTGATGACCTGGAACCACAGTGAGATCGCGCGAATCAGGCTCGCGGCCTGCTCGGGCTTGCGACCCCGGATCCGCACTTCGAGCGCTTCGGCCGCCGCGCCGCTGCCCTCGCGCCGATCCACGGCCAGGCGCCGGTCCTCGATCACCGTGAGCGCCAGCTCCTCGCCGCCCTGCTCCTGGACGACCTGCTCGGTCAGCTCGCTCAGGGCGAGGATGTCCTCGCGCAGCGGCTGGTGGCGGGGTGGAAATTGAAGGTAATCGCGGCTCATCGGGGGGCCGCATTGTACCTGCCGGCGGCCCGCGGCACGAACCGCGGCCAGCCCGCCGGCCCCTAGCCGGCCAGCAGCACCGCCTCGGCGTGCTCGAGGGCCTCCGGCGTGCCGTAAATCACCACCAGATCCCCTTCCTTGAGCTCGGTCGTCCCATCCGGCTGCCGGCCGGTGATGCCATGCCGCCGAACCGCGGTGAAGACTACTTCGGCGCCCCGGTCCTGTACCGCCTGCAGCTGCCGCCCGACGGCCCACGCCTGGGGCGGGAGCACCACCGAGCGCAACTCCTCGCGAAACGCGTGCGTCTCATCGAGCGGCTGATCATTCTCGTGGCGAAAGACCCGCCGCAAGGTGCCATAGCGGC
>JBEKOK010000113.1:0-10557 GCA_049521875.1 Steroidobacteraceae bacterium | reverse complement strand
CGTGATCGCGAGGCCAAGCGGCAGCTGGTGGCGGGCCGCGCCGAGCACACAGGCAAACCAGCCGATCTCGAAGGCGACAAAATTGAGGAGGATCGCGCCGCGCGTGGGCGCCGGGCGCGTCGCGTTCACGGAGCGAGCTCCGCGCGGCGCGTGAACAGGTAGTGACTCACCCACCACTCCTGGCCGTGCGCGTAGCCGAATAACTCGGCGCAGGCCATGAAGAACATGCGCCAGCGGTGCCACCAGCGGCGCGCCTCCTCGGCGCCATAGGTCGCCTGCAGGATCGGCAGGATCTGATCGCGCCGCGCATCCTGATTGGCAAGCCAGGCATTGGCCGTACGCTCGTAATGCCGCCCATCCCAGCGCCAGCGACTCGCCAGCTGCAGATGCTGCTGGAAGCGCAGTGGCAACTCATCGCTTGGCATCATGCCGCCCGAGAAAAAGTAGCGACCCATCCAGTCATCGCTCCCCTCACGCTCGAACGGATACGGACTCGCGCGGTGGCAGAACACGTGCATGAAGAACTTGCCTTCCGGCTCGAGCCAGTGCGCGACGCGCCGGAAGGCTTCGGGCCAGTTGCGCAGGTGCTCGAACATCTCGACCGACACGATGCGATCAAAACGGCGCGGCGCCTCAAAGGCATTGATGTCGCAGGTGATGACGCGCACGTTGCCGAGCGCGCGCGCCGCCAGCTGCGATTCGATATAGGCGCGCTGCGAATGCGAGTTGGAGAGCGCGGTGATCTGCGCGCCCGGGAAATGCGCAGCCATCCACAGCGTCAATGAACCCCAGCCGCAGCCGAGCTCCAGGATCTGCTGCCCGTCGGCAAGCTCGGCCCGCTCGCAGGTGACCTGCAGGGCGGCGGCTTCGGCCTGATCCAGGCTCGTCACGCCCTCGGCCCAGTAGCAGGCGCTGTACTTGCGATGCTTGCCGAGTACCGAGCCGAAGAACGCGGCCGGCAGCTCATAGTGCTGCTCATTGGCCAGGGCCGGCAGCGGTGCCACCGGCGCGCTGCACAGCTCGGAAATGAACTGCTCGGTCAGGACCGACGCGGCGGCGGCATCGTCACTGCGAAGGCTCGCCAGGCGGACTCTAAGCAGCCGGCGGATACCCTGGCGGACGACGCTGTCGGGGACTAAGCCCTGCTCCACCCAATCCATGGCGCGTGCGCCTGCGACCCTGACCACAGTTGCCTCCTGATCCGTGCCAGTCGCCCGCGGCGGCCACACGGTAATTTACCCGTTCAGCGACAGTACGCGGCGGCCAGCGGCTTGGATGCAGCGGGCGCCAAGTATATGGGCGGCCGCCGGCTCCGATCAGTCCGGACCAGCGCTGCGCAGCCGTTCGTAGCGCCTGCCAAGGGCGAGCGCGATTGCGCCCCAGCCGAGCGAAGCAAAAGCCCCGACGCCCAACGTGCCGGCCAGGCCAACGCCAAGCAGCGCCAGGCCGCCCGGCACCCAGGAGGCCGACCAATCGCCAAAGCGGTAGACCACCGTGTCGATGACATTCTTGGCCTGATAGCGCAGGGCCTGTGGCACGACGGTGAAGCAAATCTCGCGGGTCGGGCGCGCGATGGCGTATTGAGTGACACGGCGCACGACCTGCAGCGCCTGCACCGCCAGCAGCGAGGGGGCCAGCAGCACGCCGATGAATGCGATCACCATCAATACCGGATTGAGCACCAGCGCGGAGGTGACACCGAAGCGCTGCACGTAGCGACCCAGGCCGAAGATCAGCACCAGCGCAGTGCAGATGTTGACCACCAGATCGATATCGGCAATCGCCTGGGTGCGGCCAGCGATCCCCGGAAAGCTGCGCGCAATGACATCGGTCTGCAGGAAATACGCCACGGTCGCAATCCAGGTCATCAGCAGCATGAACAGGGACTGGCTGCGCATGTAGGCCGAGCCGATGACCTGCGTAAAGCCCGTAAACGGATTACCGCTCAGCGCATGGGTGAGCGTGCTCGGCTGCGTCAGCTCGCCGAGTGCGTGCAGCCGCGCCTTCTCGCGCACCAGCAGCAGCACCAGACCAATCAGCACGAGAAAGCCGCCGGCCGCCATCGCCAGCAGCACATCGAGTCCGAGCGTCGCCACGAAGTGGCGTGTCACCAGCGGCCCGACAATGGCGCCCAGTTCCCCGCCAGCTGCGATCAGCGCGAACAAGCGCGTCGCCTGATCTGGCACGAACAGGTCGGCCATCAGGCTCCAGAACACCGAAATCATGAACAGATTGCTGACCGAGAACCAGACGTAGTAGGTAGCCACGACTACTCGGTTTTGCGGCGCATAGTGGAACAGCGCAAAGAACACCAGGATGTTCACCAGCCAGAACACAAATATTCCCGGCAGGAAACGGGTGAGCTGAAAACGCGTTGCCAAACCTGTATACAGCGGTGCGCATGCGAATGTGAGTAATAAGGTTCCGGTAAACAGGTACGGCAAGCGTTCTACGCCATAGACCGTTGCCATCACATCGCGGATCGGGCGCAGGATGTAGTAGCTGCCCAGCAGCACGAAGTTGCACGCGAAGGCCAGCACCAGGGCCCGCAGTTCGTGCGGGGCCACGCGCGTCGAGAGGTTCAGGACGCGCAACAGTGCGCGAGTGCCGCTACTCACGGCCCACGACCACAACGGCTCGCACGCTCATGCGCCTGCAGTACCTCGAGCCGGTTTGGACACTGTTTGATCCCCTCATTCCCAGCGCCTGCTGCGGCGCAAACCGCCGGCCGGCGCCGGCCGGGCGGTCGCCGAACGCCCTCAGGCGGGGTAACGCTAGCACGGGGACCGCATGCAGATGTGGCCCAGTTCGCAGCCCGATTCTGGGTCCGCAGGCTACGCTCGCGTGTATGACGCGATCCACCCCCAAACCGACCGGCAGCGCTGCCGAGCGCATGCGGCTGCTGCTCTCGCGCTGGCAGAAGAGCCTCGAACTGCACACCAGCTATCTGACGCTCGATGATGATCATTACTGGCACGTTCAGCCCTGGCCGGTGCATGAACGACCGGCCGCCTGGGTCGTGCGGCTGGCGCGCCAGAAGGTTGCCGAACTGGCGCGCAGCCTCGAAGAGCAGCTCGCGCGCAAGGACGAGGAATTTGCCCAGGGGCTCGAGCAGATGGCGTTCCTCGCCAATCTGGTCGGCCTGCAACCGGCCGGACGCCACATACCGCTGGCCGACCCACAGAACGAAGTCCAGGAATTCCTCGCCACCACCAAGATCTCAGCCACCGGCGCACTGCGCCGCGCGGCGCTGCGCGCCCGGGTGGCCGAGCAGCGCGGCGGCACCGAGCCGACACGCGAAATGCCGGGGCCGCGCCTGAAGACGGGTCTGCGCGCCGGCGCATCCCGCAAGCCACCGCTGCCGCGTCCGCACGAACTGCCACCGCTCCCGCCCGAGGTTGCCGCTGCCGAAGCGCTGCCCGATCCGCGCGTGAAGCAGGTGCTGGAGGATGCTGCGCGCCTGCTGCAGTGGGGCCGCAAGTGGCACGAACTGGGGGAACTGATCAGCCGCCTGGCCGAGCGCCCTGGCCTTGGGGATGTGCGCCGGATCCTGCGTGCGCACCGCGCGCAACTGGAGCCGCGCGAAACAGCGCCCGGCACGCAGCCCTAACGAATGCGCGCCATCAGCACGCCGGCGATCAGCGCCAGCAGCGCGGTCGGGAGCCACGCCAGCACGATCGGATCGAGCTGGAACACCACGGTGCCGCTCTCGACGGTACGCTGCAGAAAGAAGTAGACAATACCGACGCCGAGACCGACGGTGGTGCGCGCGCCGCCACCGGCCGAACGCATCGAACCAAATCCGAACGGCAGCGCGAACACCATCGCCACCAGCAATGCGGCCGTACGTGCCAGTTCCGCCCAGAAGGCGAACTCATACTTCTCGGCACTGAGTTCGTTGGCCTTCAGATAGTGAATGGTTTCATAGAGCGTGGCGATCCCGAGGCTCCCCGGATCGGTCGCGGCCAGCTGCAGGAACGCGGCGCTCGCGGTCGAGGTCAGATCGTGCTCGCTCGCACGCTCGATGGCGACGCTATCGCCCTCGAAGCGCGAGACTTCATAGTCGCTCAACCGCCAGCCTTTGCCGGGCGATGCGGTAGCGCGCGCGGCATGCGCGATCGAGGCGATGCGGTTGGGCTCACCGAGCTCAAACAACAGCATGCCGCCGTAGACATCAACCTTGGCGCGGCCCTGCACGTTCATGATCGTGTTGCCATCGCGGATCCAGGCCCCACCGGCCGAGGCAAAGCTGATGTTGTGGTACTTGGCCAGCGCCTTGCGCTGTTCGGCCAGCTGCTCAAGGGCCGGTGAGACATACTCTCCGACCAGCATCGCCACGATGGCCAGCAGCACGCCGCCGGTCAGCGCCGCGCGCATCAGACGGAGTTTGGACATCCCCGAACAGCGCATCACCGTCAGTTCGTGGGAGCGCGCCAGCACGCCGATGCCGAGCATTGCCCCGACCAGTACCGCGGCCGGCAGCGCCTGCAGTGCGATCGTCGGCAGGTTCAGTACCGAATAGCTCAGCGCCTGCAGGGCGCCGTAGCTGCCGGTGCCGATCTCATCCTGCTCGCCGATGAACAGCGAGAGTGCGCCCAGCACCAGCAGCACCATCAGCACCATCGCGACCGCGCTCAGCAGCGTGCGCAGAATGTAGCGCTCGAGCTGGCTCATGCGTTCGCCAGGGCACGCCGGCGCGTGCTGATGCGGTTACGGATCCACGGGATCAGGCTCAGCGTCGCCGCGAACAGCAGGAACAGCCCATGCACCCACCACAGCCCGAGGCGCGCGGGAATCGAGCCGCGCGCGAGCCACGCGTGCCCGGCCTGTGCGAGCTCGGCATAGACCGCAAAGACCAGCACCGCAACCCAGATCCGGGCGTAGCGGCCCTGGCGCGGCCGCAGCCGCCCGATCGGTACCGCGCACAGCGACACGACCACCGCCATCAATGGCAAACCAAGCCGCCACTGCAGCTGGGCCTGATCGCGGATGTCGCGGCTTTGCAGCAGCTGCGCCGTGGGCTTGGCATCGATGCGCGCCGCTCCGGGTGCCGACGCCTGCGGCGTGATCGGAATCGACTGCTCGGCAAAGCGCAGGATGCGGAACTTGGGATCGCCCGGAATGCCCTTGAGCACTTCGCCATCGAAGAGTTCGATCGTCTGCGTCACGCCATCGCTGGCGGTGACCCGCTGTGCGCGGCGCGCCACGGTGGCTTCGACCGCCGGCCCGATCGTGCGCTTGATGAAGACATCCTCGAGCTGCCCGTTGGGTTGCGCAGCGCGTGCGTAGACGACCGTGCGCCCACCGTTGAGAGAGCGGAAGGCGCCGGCCTCGATCGGGACCGCGGCGCCGACGCGCACCGCTTCGCGCCGCAGGTCCACCTCGCGCTGCGCTGCACGCGGCGCAATCGAGAAACTGAACCAGGCGCACAGCGCCGCCACCGGCAGGGCCAGGGCGAGCACCGGCAGGTAGCCGCGGGCGACACTGAAGCCGCAGGCGCGCGCCGCGACCATTTCGCTATCCGCATAGAGGCGGCCGAGCGCGAGCACGATGCCCAGCAGCAAACCCAGTGGTGGCAGCAGGACGGTGAAGGTCTGAATCGCCCCTAAGCCGATCAGCTCGAGGACCACCTGGTGCGGATAGCCAAGCGCCGCGGCCCGGACCAGGACGGCGCCGACCTGGTAGATGAAGAGAATGGCCGCCAGTGTCAGGGTCACACCGACGAAATTTATCGTCATCTCACGCAGAAAATAGCGCTGCAGTAGGCGCAACCTTTCCTCACCTCTCCGCGGCTTGAGCTACACTTGGCGGCTACAGTCCACGGGTCCTCCAGTAGCCGGGCGCCGCCGTTGGCGGCCCCCGGACGCGACGGCCCGAATGACGCCATGGCGATGGGGTTCTACATTAACTTAATCTAAGCTGTGCCGCCCAAACTGCAGGATGCACGGGCCTCACCGAATCGCCGGCGAGCGAGCGCAAATTCAAAGGAGTAAGCATGCAATTTCAGGCCTATAGCGGAAAAGCGAGCGAGCAGCGCGGCGACTGTCTGGTCGTCGGTGCCTACGAGGAGCGGGAGCTGGGCGAACTGGGCAAGCAGGCGGATCGCGCCACCGGTGGCAAGCTGCGCGCACTGCTGGCGCGCGGGGATTTCTCCGGCAAGATCGGCGAGTCGCAACTGCTGTCCGAGACCACGGGCCTGCGTACGCGCGCCTTGTTGCTGGTCGGCTTAGGCGCTGCGCGGCAGTACAACCG
Source organism: Steroidobacteraceae bacterium (assembly GCA_049521875.1). Classification (GTDB taxonomy): domain Bacteria; phylum Pseudomonadota; class Gammaproteobacteria; order Steroidobacterales; family Steroidobacteraceae; genus FEN-1191. The sequence goes on along the minus strand of JBEKOK010000113.1, from coordinate 4,305 downwards.
CCGCGCCTGGCGGCGCGGCGTCGCGACCGCGGTCGCAGCGCTCGCCAAGACGCGCATCGCGAGCGCCGTCATCGCGCTCGAGCGCCCCTCGGGCGCGGAACTGGATGGTTATTATCTCGGCCGCCTCAGCGCCGAAATCACTGGCACGACGCTCTACCGGGTCAATGATCTCAAGAGCGGCAAGCGCCCGCGGCCAGCGGCCCTGGCGCGCTTGAGCGTCGGCCCGATCCCGGCCGATTCGCTCGCAGCCGCACGCCGCGGGCTCACCGATGGCGCAGCCGTGGCCGAGAGCGCCGCGCTGCTGCGTAACCTGGGCAACCTGCCGGCCAACGTGTGCACACCGCGGTATCTTGCCAGCGAGGCGCAGCGGATCGGCCGCGCCTACCGCAGCATGAAGGTGAAGATCCTCAACGAAGCCCAGATCCGGCGCCTGAAGATGGGCTGCTTTCTGGCCGTGACGCGCGGCAGCGCCGAACCGCCGCGCTTCCTGATCCTCGAGCATCGCGGTGGCAAGCGTGGCGCAGCACCGGTCGTGCTGGTCGGCAAAGGCATTACCTTCGATACCGGCGGTATCTCATTGAAAGATCCGGGTGCGATGGATGAGATGAAGTACGACATGTGCGGCAGCGCCACGGTGCTGGCTGCGATGGACCTGGCCGGGCGCCTCAAGCTGCCGATCAACCTGGTCGGCCTGGTGCCGGCCTGCGAGAACATGCCCGACGGGCTGGCGGTCAAGCCGGGCGATATCGTCACCAGTGCCGATGGCCAGACGGTCGAGATCCTGAACACCGACGCCGAGGGTCGCCTGGTGCTGTGCGATGCGCTCTTCTACGCGCGCCGCTACAAGCCCGCGGTCGTGATCGACATGGCGACGCTGACCGGCGCATGCGTAATCGCGCTCGGCAACCATCACACCGGTGTGTTCGGCAACGATGATGAGCTGGCGCGCGATCTGGTCGCCGCTGGCCGGCGCACCGATGATCGGGCCTGGCAGATGCCGCTGACCGAGGAGTACGGCGACCAGCTCAAGAGCAACTTTGCTGACGTCGCCAACATCGGCGGCCGCGAGGGTGGCGCGATCACGGCGGCGGCGTTCCTTGGCCGCTTCACCAAGGGCATGAAGTGGGCGCATCTGGATATCGCCGGCACCGCATGGTTGAGCGGCGCCGCCAAGGGCGCGACTGGACGACCGCTCTCGATGCTGGCCGACTACCTGCTGCATCGCGCCCGCGACTGAGCTGCCGCTTCCCCGATGGCACAGATCGAGTTCTATGTGCTGGAGGGGAGCGATGCGCGCGCGCGCTGGCGCTTTGCCTGCCAGGAAGTTGAGAAGGCGTACCTCGCCGGCGAACATGTGTTCGTGGCGCTCGAAGATGCCACCGACTTGCAGGCCTTCGATAACCTGCTGTGGACTTTTGCCGATCGCAGCTTCGTGCCGCATGAACCACTGGCGGCGACTTCGGCCTGGGATGACACGCCGGTGCTGCTCGGAAGCGGCGCCATACCGCCGCCCGGAGCCCAGACACTGGTGAATCTTGCTGCGGCACTCCCGGCCGGCGTCGCCGAGGCCGCGCGGGTCATCGAGATCATCGATGCCGATGAGGGACGGCGACGCGCCGGCCGGGTGCGCTTTCGCCAGTACCGCGAGCGTGGCCTCGAGCCGCAGACCCGCAACGTCGGGGCTGGCGAGGCCGCCGCGACCTCCGGCAGCGCCTGATCTCCTCACGATAGACGATTGTATTTGCTATATTTTGGTGACACCGGCCGGGAACGGCTGTGTCGCCTCGCGGGCCTTTGAGCCCGCAGCACCCTGAACCTAAAGCGAGCCGGATGGATAAGGTCTACTCCCCTGCCGATATTGAACAGCGCTGGTACCGCGAATGGGAACAGCAGCACTGGTTCGCGCCGCGCCCCGGACACGGGAGCTTCTGCATCGTCATTCCGCCGCCGAACGTCACTGGCACGCTGCACATGGGGCACGCCTTCCAGGACACGATCATGGATGCACTGACCCGCTACCACCGCATGCGCGGCGAGCAGACGCTGTGGCAGCCGGGCACCGATCATGCCGGCATCGCCACGCAGATGGTGGTCGAGCGCCAGCTCAACGCCGAGGGCCGCAAGCGCACTGACCTGACGCGCGAGGCGTTCGTCGAGCGCATCTGGGAATGGAAGGCGCAGTCCGGCGGCACGATCATGCAGCAGCTGCGCCGCCTGGGCGCCTCGGTCGACTGGACCCGTGATCGCTTCACGATGGATGAGGGCCTCTCGAAGGTCGTGACCGATGTGTTCGTGCGCCTGCATGCCGAGGGGCTGATCTATCGCGGCCTGCGGCTGGTGAACTGGGATCCGGTGCTGCGCACCGCGCTCTCGGATCTGGAAGTGATCCCGACCGAGGAAGAGGGGAGCCTCTGGTACCTGCGCTACCCGCTCGCGGATGGCTCAGGCGCGCTGATCGTCGCGACGACGCGGCCCGAGACGATGCTCGGGGATAGCGCGGTCGCGGTACATCCCGATGATGAGCGTTACCGGCATCTGATTGGCCGCATGCTCAAGCTGCCGCTCACAGAGCGCGAGATCCCGATCATCGCCGACAGCTACGTCGATCCGGCCTTCGGCACCGGCTGCGTCAAGATCACGCCGGCGCATGACTTCAATGACTACGCGGTGGGCCAGCGCCACAAACTGGCGATGATCAACCTGTTTACGCCCGATGCCCGGCTGAACGAGAACGCGCCGGCGCGCTTCCAGGGACTGGAGCGCTTCGAGGCGCGCCAACAGGTCGTGGCCGAGCTCGAGGCCGCACGCCTCATCGAGCGCATCGAGCCGCACAAGCTCAAGGTCCCGCGCGGCGATCGCAGCAACGCGGTCATCGAACCGTACCTGACGCTGCAGTGGTACGTGCGGGTCGCACCGCTCGCCGCACCGGCGATCGCGGCGGTCGAGAGCGGCAAGGTGCGCTTCATCCCGGCCCACTGGGACAAGACCTACTACCAGTGGATGCGGAATATCGAGGACTGGTGCATCAGCCGGCAGCTGTGGTGGGGTCATCGCATCCCGGCCTGGTACGACGATACCGGAGCGGTCTACGTCGCGCGCAATCTGGCGGACGCCAGCGCCCAGGCGCGTGCACTCTACGGGCGCGAAGTGCCGCTGCGGCAGGATGAGGATGTGCTCGACACCTGGTTCTCCTCGGCGACCTGGCCGTTCTCAACGCTCGGCTGGCCCGAACGTACGCCCGAACTGGCCACGTTTTATCCCACCAGCGTGCTGGTCACGGGGTACGACATCATCTTCTTCTGGGTCGCGCGCATGATCATGTTCGGCCTGAAGTTCGCCGGCGATGTGCCGTTCCACGAGATCTACATGCATGGCCTGGTGCTGGATGCTGAAGGCCAGAAGATGTCCAAGTCCAAGGGCAATGTCATCGACCCGCTCGATATTGTCGATGGCATCAGCCTCGAGGCGCTGCTGGCCAAGCGCACCAGCGGCCTGATGCAGCCGCAGCTGGCCAGGAGCATCGAGAACGCCACGCGCAAGCACTTTCCCGAGGGCATCGCGGCCTTCGGCACCGACGCGCTGCGCTTCACGTTCGCGGCGCTCGCCACGCAAAGCCGCGACATCCGTTTTGATCTCGGGCGCGTCGGGGGCTATCGCAATTTCTGCAACAAGCTGTGGAATGCGGCGCGCTTCGTGTTGATGAAAATCGAGAGCGGCGCCGAAACCGACGCGGCCGGCGCGATGGAGTTGAGCAGCGCTGATCGCTGGATCCGCTCGCGTCTGGGCGACACGATCGCCAAGGTCGACACCGCCTTTGCCGAATACCGTTTCGACTTTGCCGCGACCGCGCTCTATGAGTTCACCTGGTACGAGTTCTGTGACTGGTACCTGGAACTGGTCAAGCCGGTCCTCGATGCGGATCAACCGGCGGCGCGCAACGGCGCCCGTGAAACGCTGCTGCTGGTGCTCGAGGCGCTGCTGCGGGCGCTGCATCCGCTGATGCCCTTCATCACCGAGGAGATCTGGCAGCGCGTGGCGCCGCTCGCCGGCCGTGCCGGCCCGAGCATCATGCTGGCCGCCTGGCCCAGGGCCGCCGACTACGCCCGCGATGCCGCGGCCGAGCACGAGATCAAATGGCTGACGCAGCTGGTGCTCGGCGTACGGCAGATCCGCGGCGAGATGGACATCTCCCCGGCCCGCCGGCTGCCGTTATTGATGCTGCATGCGAGCGCCGAAGACCAGCATCTGGCCGCGGCACACGGGCCGCTGCTGCGGCGCCTCGCCGGGCTGGACTCCGTGCGCGCG
>JBEKOK010000112.1:0-10595 GCA_049521875.1 Steroidobacteraceae bacterium | reverse complement strand
ACTCACTGACTTTCAATCGCCATCGCGCGCTGATACGCAGGGCGCGCCAGACCACGATCGGCATAGGCGGCGAGCACCGGCTCGCCCTCGAGCAGGCCGAACTGGCGCATGAAAGAGCAGCTCATGCACAGCAGAATATCCGCGGCCGAGAAGCGCTCGCCCAGAATCCATGGGCCGGGCTCGAGCGCCTGGCGCAGCGTGCTCAGCATCAGCGCAAAGCTTCCCCAGCCGTAGGCGGTCGAATTGGTCGGCAGCTTGGCAAACTTCTCAGCCATCGCCGGTTCAATGATGGCATTGGTGTACATCACCCACTGCAGGTACGCGCCGCGCAGCGGGCTGCCAATCGGCGGCGCCAGGCCCTGGGCCGGATACTGATCCGCCACATAAGTGCAGATCGCCCCGGAATCCCACATGCGCACCGCGCCATCTTCCAGTGCGGGGACCTTGCCCATCGGCGATGCGCGCCGGAAGGCCGCATCCGATTTTGCAAGATCACTGCGGATGTCGATCAACACTCGCACATAAGGGACGCCAGCTTCCTCGAGCAACCACAGCGCCCGCAGGGAGCGGGTCTTGGGGCACCAGTACAGCTTCATGGTCTTGCTCCGGGGTCTCTCAGGGGGGCTAACGATACTGTGTTTTTATACAGATGTGAAGCCCACGGGCAAGTTCTAGCGATGGACGCAACGCAGAGTTAGTGATGGGGTGCGATAGGAGGAGAGCATGACCCATTACCTTGGTGAGCAGAGGCATCAACAGGTGTGGTTGGCGTGGCACAGCGGGTGCTCGATGGCGCAGATCTCGCGCCAGTTGCGTGCAGGCGCTATCAGCGTGCGCAGACTGATCCGCGCGCAAGGCGGCATTCGCCCGGGGGCGCGACATCGCTCGGCTCGCGCGCTGAGCGCAGCCGATCGGGAGTGGATCGGCAAGGGGCTGGCGGCGGGTTGTTCTTTGCGCGTGATTGCGCGGCATCTGAAGCGGGCGGCCTCGACGATAAGCCGCGAGATCAGGCGTAATGGCGGAGCGATGCGCTACAGTGGGCTACGGGCCGATGAGCGTGCCTGGCGCAAAGCTCGTCGACCCAAGAAGTGTGTATTGAGCGTGAAGCCGGCGCTGCGCGATGCGGTGATTGATAAGCTGCTGCTCAAGTGGTCCCCGCAGCAGATCAGCGGATGGCTCAAGAGGGTGTATCCGCACGATCCGACGATGCGAGTGTCGCACGAGACGATATACCGAAGCCTGTTCATCCAAGCGCGCGGCGTGCTCAAGCAGCAGCTGTGCGCGCATTTGCGTCGTGCTCAGGCGCTGCGCATGCCACGGGCCGCGCGCGATCCGCTCATCAGAAGTCAGATCCCCGATGCGATATCCATCCGTGAACGGCCTGCGGAGGCTGAAGATCGGGCGATACCAGGGCACTGGGAAGGGGACCTGTTGTGCGGCAGTGAGCTCTCGCAAGTGGCCACGTTGGTGGAGCGCAGCTCCCGCTTTGTGATGCTGGTGAAGATGGCTAACCGCAAGCCCCTCGAGGTCGCTCACGGGCTGAGCCAGCACGTGCAGCAACTGCCCTCGCACCTTCGCCGCTCCCTGACCTGGGATCGGGGGACTGAGATGCATCGGCATAAGGACTTCACTCTGGCCAGCCAGATGCAGGTGTACTTCTGCGACCCGCAAAGCCCTTGGCAGCGCGGCAGCAACGAAAATACCAACGGGCTGCTGCGCCAGTACCTACCCAAAGGAACCGATATCTCTGGCTACAGCCAGGAGCAACTCGACCAGATTGCCCGGCAACTGAATGAAAGACCTAGGAAAACCCTCAGCTACCGTACCCCAGCTGAGGTTTTATACAGCTACGTTGCCTTGACCGGATGACTTCTCACGCGACCCCACCCGGGTGAGGCAGTATTGCGATGCGCTCGCCACCGGGGCCTCCGGGCGGATGCACGACCCTGTCGCAGATTCAGGCCCGCGCGAACGCGGCGCTCGGCGCGGTGGTGTAACATGCCGCGGTTCGTAAGTGGACCGATCTTCGAGAGCACCATGGATTTATTCTCACCCCGACACCTGTTAGTCATCCTGCTGATCGTGCTGGTGGTATTCGGCACGAAAAAGTTGCGGACGATTGGCTCGGACCTCGGCGCCGCCGTACGCGGCTTCAAGACCTCGATGAAGGACGGCGAGCATGAAGAGGAAGCCAAGCAGCTGCCTCCGGCCGCAGGATCCACGGAAAAGCCCACCGACAAGTCCACGCCGAGCTGAATCGCGCCCTGCAGGTTCAACACTGTCGGGTAAGCCGGCCAGACGCGGATCGGTGTGCGAGCGCTACGGCATTCGAGGCTGGCCTCGGCCCACTCATTGAACCCCAATCCAAGGCGGCGCCCGTTGCACTCGACGCTGCCTGGTGATTTCCATTCGGCGAGCGCGGGCATCGGACAGATCGCCCCCCGGAAACTTATCCGCCGGCGCGGGTTCTAACCAACGTGTGCAGGGCCGGATCGACCGGTCAACGTCATGCACGCTGGCCCGTTTAGGATTGCGGAGGACTTCGACTTTATGAGCAACGCCCCGATGATTACCCGATTCGGCCGTCGCAGCGCGACACTGCTGGCAGGCGGCATCGCGCTGTCCTTGTTGAGTGCCTGCGTGACGACGCCGCCACCGCTGGCCGCGAGCCCGCCGCCGCCGCCGGACGCCGTCGTTGCCCAAGGGCCGCCACCGCCGCCGAACCCACAGATTTTCGTCTATCCGAACAATGGCCAGAATGCCGAGCAGCTGGACCGTGATCGCTACGAGTGCAACAACTGGGCGGTCAAGCAGTCGGGATTCGATCCGAGCCAGTCGCAGGTGCCCCCGCACGAGCGCGTGCAGGTGGTATCGATGGGGCCACCGCCCGGTGCGAACACGGTGGCCGGTGCCGCCACCGGCGCGGTCCTCGGAGCGATCGTGTCGCCGCCGCGCGCTGCCGGTGGCGGCGCGCTGATCGGCGCGCTGGCCGGTGCGATCATTGGCGCCAGTGCGGATGCAGCCAACCAGCAGCGGACCGAGGAGGTCCAGCAAAGTTATGATCAGCGGGATCTGCAGGTGCAGGCGCGCTTCGAGCAGCGCTCGCGCGATTACCGTCGCGCCATCAGTGCCTGCCTTGAGGGACGTGGATACACCGTTAAGTAAGGACACACACATGAAGATGAGTCATTGGGTCTCGCTCGCGGCGCTGCTGGGTGCAACACTTGGTGTTGCCGCGCCCTCATTCGCGCAGCAGCAGCAGGAGCATCCGCGAGCCGAGCACCCTGCGCCGCCGGCGCGCACTAACGTCGCACCGCCGCGGGGCGCGGCTGTCGACACACGCTTCAACCACAACCGCGCCTACCCGGCGCGCGGATTTGCCGTGGATCACGTACCGGAAGGCGCAGTGACCGCGAACTTCCGCGGCAGCTCGTACTACTACCACGGCGGTGTGTGGTACCAGCCCAGCGGCGACCACTTCTTCGTCGTGGCACCGCCGATTGGCATCGTGGTGCCGATCCTGCCGCCGTTTTACACCACGGTGTGGTTTGGCGGGGCGCCGTACTACTACGCCAACGACACCTACTATGTATGGAGTGCCGATCAGCAGGGCTACGTGGTGAGCGACGCACCGCAGGATCCGGATAGCGCCACAACGCAGCCGCCGGGAAGCGATGATCTGTTCGTGTATCCGAAGAATGGCCAGAGCGACCAGCAGCAGGCGACCGATCGCTATGAATGTCACACCTGGGCGCGCCAGCAGACCGGTTTTGATCCCACGCAGCCGCTGGGCGGAGTCGATCAGGGGCAGGTGGATGCCGCACGCGCGCAATACCAGCGTGCCGAGGGCGCCTGTCTCGAAGCTCGCGGCTATACCGTACGCTAGAGCCGCGCCGGTCCAGAAGTTCGAACGCTAGCTCAGCGCCGCGCGCGTCTCCTCGGCAACGAGCTGCGACTCATCCACTGGCAGTACCCACAACTGCGCGGTACTGCCGGTGGCATCAAATCGCGCCGGTGCGCTGGCTGAGGCGTTCTGCGCCTCGTGCATGCGCACGCCGGCCCATTCGAGCCCCGATAAAATGCGGGCGCGAATCGCCGCGGCATTCTCACCGACGCCGCCACCAAACAGGATGGCATCGACGCCGCCCAGTACATTCATATAGGCGCCCAGGTATTTTCGGGCGCGATAGCAATAGACCTCGACCGCCAGGCGCGCCGCCGGGTCGTTCGAGGCCAGCAGCTCGCGCATATCAGCGCTGATTCCCGAGATCCCCAGCAAGCCACTCTGATCATTGAGCAGCGCTTCGGTCTGCGCCGGCGTCAGGCCCTCCTGCCGCTGCAGGTAGAGCACCGCCCCTGGATCAAGATCGCCCGAGCGCGTGGCCATGACGAGGCCTTCCAGTGGCGTGAAGCCCATCGAGATGTCCTGCGGAGCGCCATCGCGTATCGCGGCGATCGAGCAGCCGCTGCCCAGCTGCAGCGAGATGACGCGCTGGCCCGGACCCTCGAGCCCGCCTCGCGCCTGCCATTGTCGCAACAGAATCTGGTGGGCGAGTCCGTGGAAGCCGTAGCGGTGCAGGCTGTACTTGCTCACCAGCTGCCGAGGCAGCGCATAGGCCTGCGCAACTGGTGGCAGCGTCGCAAAATAGGCGGTATCGAACACCGCAACCTCGGCCACGCTGGGGCCGAAATGCGCCATGCAGGCTTTGACCCATGCCAGCGCGTGCGGAATGTGCAGCGGCGCGAGCTCCGTGAGCGCTTCGAGCGCTGCGTACACGGCGGCATCGATGCGACAGGCGCTCTTGAAGCGCTCGCCGCCGTGGACAATGCGATGGCCGATTGCATCAATATTCTCGATGCCGGCCTGGGCGAGCAGCGGCCTAATCCACTGCGCGATATTCACCTCGCTGCCCGAATGATGTGCTGAGGCCAGGCAGCGGCCCTGGTCCGCGTAGACGGACAGTCGCACCGAGGAGCTGCCCACATTGACGGTTAACAGATTCATGATTGAACTCCGTGCCGGCCAGCATAGACCGGGCATGATCCTTGGGTCATGCCGGCTGAGTTTTTCCGCGCCCGCCGTGCAATCTTTGCGCGGCCCGCCACCGTCGCTCGGACCGCAGCGGCCTCCAGAGCGCCAGCCGGTTTTGTGAACCGGGTCACGGGTCCCGGAACAAATGTCAAACGGCGCGCTCCAAGCTGGAACCGTCGCGGTTTTCTGCTAGGGTTAGCATAGGTGCACGCAGGGATGCCGCCTGATGCGGTAGTTCCGCTCCCTGCCTCGTCGCGATGCCTTTACGTCCTTAAGGATCGGAGTGGTTAATGAATAAGAGCGGCCCGACTTTCAACTTGCCCAAGCACAGTGCCCATTGGCTGGCTGGCGTGCTGCTACTGGCAGCGGGGGCGGCCCACGCTGCACTGGGTGGCAACTTTGCCTCGGTGCAGGCCGAAGCGCAGCGGCTCAACGGCACGCTGCATACGACCAGCACGGCGAACTACGATGTGCACGAGATTCAGGTGAATGGTCGCGCCATCGAGCGCCAGTACGTAAATCACGCGGGCCAGGTGTTTGGCATCGCCTGGAAATCCAGCCGCTCCGCCGACCTGAAGTCGATGCTGGGAAGTTACTTTCCCAAGTACCAGGCCGGCAGCGTCCGGCGCGTTGACCTGCACCATTCGGTACTGACCTCGCCCGACCTGGTCGTCGAGGTCGGCAGCTTCCTGCAGACCTTCATGGGCCGGGCGTACGTCCCGGCACAGGTTCCAGCCGGCACGGCCCCAAGTGAGATTCATTGAACATGAAAAACCTCAAGACAAGTCATTGGACTGCCCGTGCGTGGCTGAGTGGCATGGTGCTGGGCGCGGCAGTGATCGCCGGTTGCGGTGGCGGTGGTGGTGGTGGCAGCAGCACTCCCCCGCCTCCGGTGCTGCAGAACGTCGCGAACGTCACTGTCGATGGTGATTACAACAGTTTCAATTCACTGTTTGTCACCGTCGTGATCTGCCAGCATGGCAGCACGAGCAATTGCGTCACCGTCGATCATGTCACGATCGACACCGGATCGATCGGCTTGCGCGTGCTCGCAAACTCCCTCAATACGCTGAACGCGACCTTTCTGACCAACCTGCCCACGGTGACCGCGACCGCCTCGACCGATGCCAACACCACCGGCCCATTGGCTGAATGTGAGCAGTTTGGCGGCGGTTATACCTGGGGCTCGGTGCGCAACGTCGACATAACGATTTCGGGCACGAACGAGACCGCTTCGAACATTCCGATGCAGGTCATCGGCGACCTCGGGGTCTCCCAGCCGACCTGCGCCGCGGAAAGCGTCACCGGCTTTCAGCTCACCGGCTATACAGAAAATCAGCAGACCATGGTGGAAACGGCCAATCCGCTGACGAACGTAAATCTCGGCGGCAACGGTCTGATCGGAGTCAGTCTGTTCCAGTGGGATTGCCTGGAGTGCACCAGCGCGGCCGAGCCCCAGGAAGGCAGCCCCCCCACGGCGAATCTTGCCTATGTTGTTTGTCCGGACATGACCGGCAACAACTGCCAGCCCACGACGGCCACTCTGGTGCAGCAGGTGGCGAACCCGATTCCGAGCTTCACCACCGACAACAATGGCTTCATCATCGATATGGATGCCGTGACCGCCACGGCCGGCTCCTCCACGGCGGTCAGCGGTACGATGACCTTTGGCATTGGGACCCAGACCAACAACGCCATCGGGACGGCCACTACCTATCAAGCCGATCCGAACACTGAGCCCGGCGTCATCAACACCACCTGGAACAGCATGGTCTACGATGGCCTGTTCGATACCGGATCGAGTGCCTACTATTTCACGAACACGACCAATCCGACGATTGCCTTGTGTGGCACCACGGCACCCGACAATGAGATTTACTGTCCGGGCGGTTCGACCGCGGCCATGAACGGCGCCGGTACAACGCTGAGCCTGCAGGCGACGATCCAGGACTATTCGGGCGATGCGAGCCCGTCCAATACGGTGACCTTCAGCGTCACCAACCCGCTCGCGAACTACACCAACAGCACGATCGCTGCCGATAATATCGGGGGCACCGTCGTGTTCAACTACTTCATCTGGGGCATGCCGTATTTCTACGGCCACAAGCTGTACTTTGGGATCGCCGGCATCGATGGGAGCACCTCTCCCCCGACGCTCACGCGCACCCCCTACTACGCCTTCTAGTGGCGCGAAAAGCTGACGGGGCGCTTCAGCGCTGGAGCGCCCCGTTTCTTTTTGCGTAGCTGGCCGAGCAACCGCCTGCTCGCGCAGATCGCCACAACAATCGCTCAGGAACTCACAACTAGCGCGCTGCCGGTTCCGCCGCCGTCTGGCGCCGCACGAGCAGCGCCGCCACCAGCGCCAGCAGCGCAAACACCAGCGCAATCAGCGCCGCCGCCAGAATCCGGTGCGTCTCCCACAGCGCGAGCATCACCGCGAAGGCGGCGAACAATGCTGCGGCAAAGGCGAACAGCATCGCTGCCATCGACAGCGCCAGTGCTGCGACGGTGCGCCGCAGCTCATGGCGCCAGCAACTGACCACGCTGCTCACGCCGCGCCCGAGCGCGGATCCGAGCAGGTCACTCAGGCCGCGCAGCAGGCCCAGGAATGTCGTGAAGCGCTCGCTCATCGACGGGTTTTCGCTACTCATAGGTCTCTCCCCCAGCACACCAGTTAATCGCGCCGCGCGACGAGGACACCCAGCACGAACGCGACGGCAGCGGCAATGCCGATCGCCACCCACGGTTGCCCGCGCACCAGCTCCTCGGTCGCCTGCACGCCGCGTTCGAGTTCATCCTGTAGACCCTGGCGCAGATCGCCAGCGCGCGCCCGCGCCTGCTTAAGCCCCTCACGCAGCTGTTCAGCGGCTTCGCCGGCCTGCTCGCGCGGTGCCGCCGCCCCCGCCTGAAGCGCGCTCTCGAACTGGCCAAGGAGTTGGTTCAGATCGCTCAGCAGCTGCTGCGTGTCGTGACTCATAGGGTTCCCCATCAGGGCTCCGGGCCCACCCCAAGAGAGTACCGTGCAGTTGGTGTAGCTGTCGTGCTTTTGAAGCACGCGCCATGGTCGCTGGCACGCTAGCGCGCTGGAGCCGAGCACGCCGGGCTGATCGGCGAGCTGCAGATGCGGGAAAGGGGCAGCAGACTCGCGCCTGCCGCCCCCCTCACCTCAACCCTTTAAATCAGGGTACTCAGGGCACCGTGATATCGACGCTGGTCGCACTGCCCGAGCGCAGATCCACCACCGCCGTGTCCTCGATCCGATGGAACGAGAGCAGCGGATCCTGGCTGTTCCAGAGGAACCCGTGCAGGTAGTACAGGCCGGCCGAGAATGACTGGCCGCTGCTGCCACCGGGCAGGTTAGCGATGCTGTAGGCACCGCCAGTGCCACCATTGAGCGTCAGCACAGCCGACAGCGGGATCGTCGTGACGATGTAGCCATCGTGGCTGACGACGAGGTAGCCGGAGTCGAAGGTCCCGGCGACGCTCTGCGTCAGGTTGCCACTGATGCTGTCAGCACTGGCGCCACTGCCGATGCTCAGCGCACCGACGGTGAACGAGGTCGGATTGTTCAGCGACGGCGTCAGCGTGCCGCTCAGCGCCTCGGTGCGCTCGAAATACGGGGCATCGCCCCAGGGTACGAAGCCGCCGAGACCCTCGTTGGGCGTGACCGCCGCGAGCATCGGATCACCACCGGCCATATAGGCGCCCACCTGCAGGGCATCGAGCGACAGCGGCTCATCATTGGTGAAGATGCCGGTGAACGGATTGACGCCCTGGGTGCGGATTTCATAGGTGGCCGCAGTACCGGGTACCGTCTGGTAGAAGCGTACGTCCGCGCCGGTCGGGCTGACCGGCATGTTGGTCGGCATGTTCGCCGTGTACTCGGTGCCCTGCGTCAGCATCAGCGGATCACTGCTGAGCTCAGTGGCGTTGGATACATCCTGGCCGACCTGCACCGGCACGCCCTGCACGATAATCGAGGCCATGTCGCGGCCGCGGATCATCACATCGTAGCTGGCGCTGCTGGCCCCGACCGGAATGTGTACCGGGTAGAGCGTGAACGTGCAGCTGTCGTTCGCCAGATCGACATTCAGTCCGGTCTCGCGATCCACTGTCTCGTAGGTGCCATCAGAACTTGGCACTTCGGCCTTGACGACGATGCCGTAGGCAAAGCCGGCGCCGCCATTGGCAAGCAGGTCGCCGCATTCGACGCTGCCGGTGATCGCACCGACATGCGAGAGATCAAAGTAGGACAGTCGCGGCTTGAGCACGAAGTCTTCCATGTTGCCGGCGAAGAATGGCAGCACGTCGCGATTGACATCGAAATCCAGCGCCAGGTTGATCGGCGCCGTCGAGGTCACCTGGAAGGTGCCGTAGATCGCGATGCCCTTGCTCGGACTGACGATCTCAAGCGGCGCGGTCGCGCTCGCGCCGCTCGTGTTGTCGTAGAACACTTCATCGTTGAAGCTCAGATTCAGGGCCGAGGCCGAGGCCGTCAGCGCCGCCGCGTTGTCGATCAGGAACACGCGGATCTGCTGGTAGTTGCCGGCAGGCAGCGTCAGGCCGCCAAAGGCCTGCAGCATCGTGCCGTTCTCCAGTGACAGCAGATCTACCGTGATCGGTGCAGTCAGCGGATATTTCAGCCAGCCCGCATCATCGGGTCCGGCAAGATTGCTGGTGTGGAACCACACCGCTGCAATGGTGACATAAACATGGTTGTAGTCGCCCGGAGCATCCATGATGCTCACGTTCGCCGTACCCTGGCTTGAGCCTGAGCCACTGCTTGAACCTCCGCCACAGGCAACCGCAAGCGCGCTGAGCGTGCCTGCAGCAAGCAGTGTCCGTAGTTTGCTGTAATTCATGTGATCTGCTCCCAATAAATGTTTCGCTGATTCGAAAACTCTGTTCGCATCGCTATCGGGTTGCTCGCGGCGTTGACGCTCGCAGCATCCTGACCTGAGCGGACAACGGTGTAGCGATGGATCGGTTGACCATGGAGCACAAAAGCAACGGCGCTCTGGTAACGTGTTTAATGCCGCGCATATCAGTGCTGCGACGAGTGCCATTCTGTCGTGAGACAGCGACAGCGAGCGGCAAACACCACGAATTCATGCGGCGAAGTTTGCAAAGCCTGCAGGCCTGCAACGCGCTTCATGCACTGATAGAGGTGCGTGCAGCGCACTTCATCGGACCAAGGTTAAGTAGATGTAATACTTGTCACCGGGCGCAAAGCTGCGACGTTGTTACTCGTGCGAACCCGGGAACTGGCCATAATGCCAGTCTCTCTTAAGTACCTACTGCTAGGAGATCGTTATGTTCAGTTCGACCCGCAAGATTTTGATTGTTGCCTCCGCTGCTATCGGCCTTGGCGCGCTGACCAGCAATGCGTTTGCCGCAACCCAGTGGCAGAAGGACCATCCGCGCCGCACCGAGGTCAACCATCGCCTCGCCAACCAGAACCGCCGCATTCACAACGATGTGAAGGACGGCACGCTGAGCAAGTCGCAGGCCGCGCACCTGCACCACGAGGATCACCAGGTTCGTCAGGAAGAGCGCGACATGG
>JBEKOK010000111.1:0-10610 GCA_049521875.1 Steroidobacteraceae bacterium | reverse complement strand
CCCTCGGCTTTGTTCTTCTCGCATATTGCCGGCCTGCAGCGCTATTTGCCCGCGGCCATGTCGCTGTTCGCCCCCAACGTCAATTCCTACCGCCGTATCCAGCGCTACCAGATGGCGCCGATCAACGTGCAGTGGGGTTACGACAACCGGACGGCGGGACTGCGGGTGCCGTTCTCCAGTCCCGAGGCGCGTCGCGTCGAAAATCGCCTGGGTGGCGCCGATGCCAATCCCTACATCGCCCTGGCGACTTCTCTCGCGTGCGGGTACCTCGGCATGACCGAAGGTCTGCAGCCGACTGAACCGGTAACAGGCAGCGCCCACGAAATGCCATTTGCGCTGCCCCGCTCGCTCGATGAAGCCTTAAGCCGCCTGCGCGACTGCGAACCGCTGGTAACACTGCTCGGTGAGCCATTCGTGGCCGCCTATACGCTGGTCAAACAGGCGGAATACGAGGTCTTTTTGCAGGTCATCAGTTCCTGGGAGCGCGAGCACCTGCTGCTGAACGTCTAGCCTACCTGCCACAGGCCGGCGACGGCGCCAGTGGCTGCTATATTAGTTAGACTCACGGGACGCCCGCCGGCGCGGCGGGCGTCCCGTGCCTTAATCGGCGTCGAGGAATCAATAGGGGAACAGGGTTTGACCAAGAGTCTGCGCGCGTACGCATGGCTGGCTGCGATCCCAATCGTGGCCTGCCTGCTCTGTTCCTGCAGCGGGCAGGCGGCGCAGCCCGAGAACGTGCTGAACGTCTACAACTGGACCGACTACATTGCCCCCGACGTACTGACGGATTTCGAAAAGGAATACGGCATCACCGTCAATTACGATGTCTTTGATTCCAACGAGGTGCTTGAGACCAAGCTACTAGCTGGCAATACCGGCTACGACGTTGTGGTGCCCTCGGCCTCCTTCATGCAGCGCCAGATCATCGCCGGCGTGTTTCAAAAGCTCGACAAGTCACAGCTTCCGAATCTGAAGAACATGGATCCCGAGATCATGAAGCTGATCGCGCCGAATGATCCGGGCAATCAATATGCAGTGGATTACTTTTGGGGCACAGACGGCGTCGCCTACAACGAAGCGATGATCAACGCGGCGATGCCCGGCGCGCCGGTCAATAGTTTTGGCATGTTCTACGATCCGGCGGTCGTCAAGAATTTCCAGAGCTGCGGCGTGACCCTGCTCGATGCACCCGATGAAGTCGTCGGCACCGTGTTGCTGTATCTGGGGCGCAATCCAGGCAGCGAATCGCTGGAGGATCTGAAGGCGGTCGAGCAGGTCCTGCACTCGATTCGTCCCTACATCCGCTATATCAACTCTTCCAAGTACATCGAGGATCTGGCGAACGGCGAGGTGTGTCTGTCGCTGGGCTGGAGCGGCGATGCCGGCATTGCCGCGGCGCGTGCACGCGAGGCCGGCAAGGGCATAACTATCAAATATCAGATTCCCAAAGAGGGCTCGATCACCTTCTTTGACATGCTGACGATTCCTTCAGATGCACTGCACGTCAAGAATGCCCATCTGTTCATCAATTTCCTAATGCGCCCGGAAATTGCGGCGCGCAACTCAAGTCTGATGCATTACGCAGTCAGCAACGAGGCAGCCTACCCGCTGGTGATTCCGGCAGTTGCCAACGACCCGGGTATCTATCCGGATCCTGAAACCAAGAAGCACCTGTTCCCCAATGTGGCGCACAGCCAGCACTTCACGCGCGCGCTGAACCGGATGTGGACCCGGTTCAAGACCGCCAAGTAACCTGAAACCGACTGACAGTCCGCCAAGCAGAGGCCCGATGAGCGAACAGCGCGAAAATCAGCGAGAACCCTGGAACGATCTGAAGGCTGAGCCCTACGTGCGGATTGAAGCGATCACCAAGCGCTTTGGCAGCGTCGCCGCAGTCAACAATGTGTCGCTTAAGATCTATCGCAGCGAGATCTTCTGCCTGCTCGGCGGCTCAGGCTGCGGCAAGACGACATTGCTACGGATGTTGGGCGGCTTTGAGCAACCCACGGCCGGCGAAATCTACATCGATGGCGAACCCATGGCCGGCATTCCTCCGTACGAGCGTCCGGTCAACATGATGTTCCAGTCCTACGCCCTGTTTCCGCATATGAGCGTGGAAAAGAACATCGGCTTCGGCCTGGAGCAGGAGGGGCTGTCGCGGGCCGAAATCAGCCGGCGGGTGCAAGAGATCCTCGATATCGTCAAGATGAACCAGTTCGCCGGTCGCAAGCCCCATCAACTCTCCGGTGGCCAGCGCCAGCGCGTCGCGCTCGCCCGCTCATTGGTGAAACGTCCCAAGCTGTTGCTTCTCGATGAACCGCTCGGGGCACTCGATCGCAAATTGCGCGAGCACACGCAGTTCGAACTGCTGAACATTCAGCAGCGCCTCGGCGTCACGTTTATCGTCGTGACGCACGATCAGGAAGAGGCGATGACGCTAGCGACCCGCATTGGCGTGATGAACCGCGGCGAGATCGTGCAGATCGGCACGCCACGCCAGATCTACGAGTTCCCGACTTCACGCTTCGTGGCCGACTTCATCGGTTCGGTCAATCTCTTCGAGGGCCAACTGATCGAGGACGAACCCGATTACGTGCGGGTGCGCTGCGAGGAGCTGCCGGTGCCGGTGCACATTGACCACGGCCTGAGTGCCGCCCCGGACGCGCGACTGTGGGTCGCGGTGCGCCCGGAGAAGGTCATGCTCAGCTCGCGCCAACCGGAGAGCCCGGACAACTGGGCCCACGGCATCGTCAAGGAGATCGCCTACATGGGGGATCTGTCGATCTTTCTGATCGAGCTTGATGGGGGGCGCCAGATCCGCGTCAGCCAGGCTAACAGCGCGCGCAAGCCCGAAGAGGTCTTTGGCTGGGAGGAGGGGGTGTACGTGAGTTGGGATGCTTCAAGCCCCGTCGTCGGAACGGGCTGAGCCGGCGGGCTAGAGTCGAATGAACACCTCTTCTGAAGATTCGAGTTCGACACTGTCGGCATCCGCCGTGAGCAGCGGCGCGCCCCCGATCGCACGTCGCTGGCGGCGCCGCATGCCGTTCGGGCGCAAGACGGTGTCGGGCACGCCGACGCTGTGGCTGCTGCTGTTTTTCGTGGTGCCGTTTGCGATCGTCATGAAGATCTCGCTGTCCGAATCGGTGCTGGCGATTCCGCCCTACACCTCGATCTGGCAGTGGAGCGCCGATAAGGTACTGGCGATCCGTCTGGACCTATCCAACTACGATTACCTGTTCACCGACGATCTGTACGTCAGCTCCTACATTTATTCGATCAAGGTCGCTGCAATCTCGACCTGCCTGTGCCTGCTGCTCGGCTATCCGATGGCGTACGGCATTGCGCGCGCGCCGCCGGCGAAGCGCAATCTGATGCTGATGCTGGTGATCCTGCCGTTCTGGACCTCGTTCCTGCTGCGGGTCTACGCCTGGATTGGCTTGCTGAAGAACAATGGCGTCATCAACAACGTGCTGATGGCCCTTGGCATCATCCACGAGCCCATCACGATGATGCAGACGGATTTTGCGGTCTACATCGGCATCGTTTATTCCTATCTGCCCTTCATGATCCTGCCGCTGTATTCGAATCTGGAGAAGCACGACCCGAATCTGCTGGAAGCGGCGGCGGACCTGGGTGCCAAGCCCTGGACGGCTTTCCGGCGCATCACTTGGCCGCTATCTATATCTGGCGTGGTCGCCGGTGCCTTGCTGGTGTTCATACCTGCGGTCGGCGAGTACGTGATCCCATCGCTCCTCGGGCGCCCTGACCAGCTGATGATCGGCAGGGTACTCTCGGATGAATTCTTCGAGAATCGCGACTGGCCCGTGGCGAGCGCGGTGGCGATCGCAATCCTGCTGCTGCTGGTGGCCCCGATCATGCTGTTCCAGCGCTATCAGAATCGTGACCTGGCGGCACACCGATGAAATTCCGGCGCGCCATCTTCGTACCGACGATGCTCGCCTTCGGCTTCGCGTTCCTGTATGTCCCGATCCTCTCGATGATCTTTTTCTCGTTTAATAATTCCAGGCTCGTGACCGTATGGGACGCGGCCCACTCCCCGACGCTTAAGTGGTACGGATTGCTGATGCACAATCAGCAGATCCTGCGGGCCGCGTGGCTTTCGATCAAGATCGCAGTGATGAACGCCACCGGTGCGGTCATCCTGGGCACAATGAGCGGCTTTGCACTGGTGCGCTATGGGCGTTTCCGCGGCCGCACGCTGCTCGCGGTGATGACGACCGCGCCGCTGGTGATGCCCGAGGTGATCACCGGCCTGTCGATGCTCTTGCTGTTCGTCGCGATGGAGCAGCTGATCGGGTGGCCGGCGGGGCGCGGCGTCACCACGATCACGATCGCACACATCACCTTTTCGATGGCCTACGTGGCGGTGATCATCCAGTCACGGCTCGCGGGTTTTGATGAGTCGCTGGAGGAGGCGGCGATGGACCTGGGCGCGCGGCCCGGCAAGGTGTTCTGGCGCATCACGCTGCCGCTGATCATGCCGGCTATCGTCTCCGGATGGCTGTTGTCCTTTACGCTGTCCTGGGACGATGTCGTCATCTCCCAGTTTGTGGCCGGCCCGGGATCCAGCACGCTGCCGATGGTGATTTTCTCCAAGGTACGCCTGGGCGTAAGCCCGGATGTCAATGCACTCGCGACCGTGATGGTATTGATCGTCACCGCTGGCGTCGTAGGCTCGGCGTTCTGGATGCGCGCCCGTGAACGGCAGCGCGCGCGCGAGATGCGGCTCGCGGCCGAAGCCGAAGGCTGAGCGGCGCGCGCCGCAATCCAGGGCGAGCAACGCGATCTGCCGGCATGCTGCACAGCAAACTTCCCAACGTTGGCACGACGATCTTCACGGTCATGTCGCGCCTGGCTGCCGATCTGGGTGCGGTCAACCTGGGGCAGGGCTTTCCCGACTACCCGATCGATGCACGGCTGGCGCAGCTCGTCCATCAGGCCATGCTCGAGGGACACAACCAGTACGCGCCGATGATCGGCGTGCCGCTGCTGCGGGAGCAGATTGCCGCCAAGATCGGCCGCTACTACGAGGTCCATCCGGATCCGGAATCGCAGGTGACAGTGACGCTGGGCGCTACGGAGGCTATTTTCTCGACGATTCAGGCGCTGGTCGGCGCTGGCGATGAAGTGATCGTGTTCGATCCCTCCTACGATTCCTATGAGCCCGCCATTGAGCTTGCCGGCGGCCGCTGCCTGCATGCACGCATGCTGCCGCCGCAGTTCAGTCCCGACTGGGATGAGGTGCGCGCGTTATTTTCTGAGCGCACCCGACTGGTGATCATCAATTCTCCGCAAAATCCTGCGTGTACCTGCCTTACGAGCTCTGACCTGGACGAGCTTGCAGGACTGCTACGTGGACGCGACTGTCGCGTGCTTTCCGATGAGGTCTATGAGCACGTGGTCTTTGATGGCCGTGTGCACCACAGCGTGCTGGCCCACAGCGAATTGCGCGAGCGCAGCGTTGCTGTCTACTCCTTCGGCAAGACTCTGCATGCAACCGGTATGCGCATCGGCTACGCCATCGCGCCGGCGGCACTGACGACCGAGCTGCGTAAGGTGCACCAGTTCAATACCTTTAGCATTCCTACCAGCCTGCAACAGGCCATCGCCGTGTACCTGCGCGAACGACCGGATTGCGGGCGGGATCTGTCGGCGTTCTTTCAGCCTAAGCGCGATTTGCTTGCGGGACTGCTCAAGGACAGTGCGCTGCGCATACGGCCCGCGGCCGGCACCTATTTCCAGCTGATGGATTACAGTGCGGTCTCTGATGAGCAGGATCTAGTGATGGCCGAGCGCCTGGTACGCGATGCCGGTGTTGCCACGATCCCGCTGTCGGTGTTTTACCACGATCCGCCGAAGCTGCGTTTGCTGCGGCTGTGCTTCGCCAAGCGCGATGAGACCCTGTCGGCCGGCGCGCAGCGCCTGCTTGAATGGGTGCGCGCCAGCGCGCGCGCCTGATACGGTGAGGTGCAGACATGACCGATATGAAATTGCCGACCCATGTAAATCATCCGCCGGAAGTCGAGGTCCCGGAAGGTAATCGTCCGGTCGTTGCGCCGATCTACCAGAGCGTCAAGTTCGAATTCGAGTCGGTAGAGCAGACGCTGGAGCATTTCGGTGGCAAGCAGCCGGGTTTTTATTACCAGCGCGACAGCAACCCGACCAACCGCCAGCTCGAGCTCACGATGGCGGCCATGCAGGGTCGAACGGAAGCTATCGTCTGCGCCTCAGGCGTGGCGGCGATTGCGTGTACGTTGTTGTCGCTGACCAAGGCTGGCGACCATGTCTTGTGTTTCGTCGAGACCTACGGACCCACCCGCCACCTGATCCGCCGCACGCTAGGCAAGTATGGCGTGACGCACACGATGCTGTCGGTCGCGGATCTGGCCGGTATCGAACGGGAACTCAAGGCGCGGCCAACCAGGCTCCTGATCTTCGAGAGCCCGAGTAATCCGGTCAACCGGATCGCGGATCTGGCTGCGATCACGCAGCTGGCGCGTGCCCACGGTGCGCTCACCTTGCTCGACAATACCTGCGCCGGGCTGCACCAGCACGGCGAGTTCGGTATCGATATCTTTCTGCACAGCCTGACCAAGTTCGCCGGCGGCCACAGCGACGTGATGGGCGGCGCGGTCATCGCGAATGCGGAGCTCATCAGCAGGCTCCGGCCCGATTTCAGGGTGTTTGGCGCAGTGATGGATCCGCACGCGGCATTCTTGATTCAGCGCGGCCTCAAGACCTATTTTCTGCGCTACAGCGCTCAAAGTGCGCAGGCTCTTCAGATCGCTCAATTCCTAAGTAGCCAGCCGGCGGTCACTGCCGTCCATTACCCGGGCCTGCCCTCGGATCCAGGCCATGCGATGGCGCGTGCGCAGATGCGTGAATTCGGCTGCGTCGTGACGATCGAGCTGGCCGGAGGCGCTGCGGCGGCCGAGCGCGTGGCGGATGCGCTCAAGCTCTTTGCGCGCGCGGCAAGTCTCGGCGCCACCGAGTCACTGGTGCTGCCCTCTCAGTTCATGAGCATCCGGGATCTGGATGCCGCGCAGGTGCAAATCTCGGGCATCCGGCCTGGCACCGTGCGGCTCTCGATCGGCGTGGAGGCCGTCGAGGATCTGGAAGCGGATTTGCAGCAGGCGCTGGACTTGGCTGGCAGCTGAGGGTTCTTAGAACAGCAGATTCCAGGCCGGCACCGTCAGAAACGAGAGCAGGATACCTATCCCGAGCGCGGCGTTCGCGATTTCGGGCTCGAGATGGTATTGCTGGGACAGTATGGCGCCAGTAAGCATTGGAGCCATGCCCATCTCGAGCACGCTGACCGCCTGCGTCGGTTCACTGATGCGAAGTGCGCTGCCAGCGAGGTAGGTCAGAAGCGGAGCCAGGCCCAGCTTCCACCCAAGACCCAAGCCCAACGCGAGGCGGCCGCCGCGGGGTAATTGCAGCCGCAGGCTGAGGGCGACAGAAAACAGCGCCAGTGGGGCCAGCGTCTGGCCGATGCGATGCAGTATCGGCACGAAGGCGGTGGGCCAGCCGCCCAGCGCGCCCGCGACCACGGCGACCATCAGCGCGATGAAGGGCGGAAACACGACGATCTTGCGCGCGATGTCCAGTATCCGCGGAGCGCCTTGCTGGCCATAGAGCACCGCTGTCAGTACGCCACCGACCGACAACGAGATGAAGCAGCCGAGCTGGTCGGCGACCACGGCGAGGGTCTGGGCGCCGGCACCGCGCAGCGCCTCGAGCATCGGGTAGCCTATAAAGGCCGTGTTGCTCAGACCGCAGGTTAGCGTGAGCGCACCGACTCGCCCTGTGCTCCAATGCAACCGTCGCCCCAGCCAACGGAACAGCAGGAATGCGACGAGGTATCCGAGCCACTGCGGCAACACCAGGAACCACAGACCGGCGTCGAAACGCAATCCAGGCACCAGCTCGAGGATCGTGGCGGGCAGCGCGACGTTGATCACCCACCAGTTCAAGCCCTCGGCCAGTGCGGGCGGCACGGGCACTCCGGGTCCGCGGCGCGCCAGCAGTGCCAGGCCAAGCATGCAGACTGTCAGCAGGATCAAGGCGGTCATGCCGTTACTGTCCTGATCGAAAATGTCCCTGGGCTCGGACGCGCGGCAGGAAATAGCGCGTCACCTGGTTCTGGATGCGGACTGCTCTGCTTTGGATCGGCGCCCGGTACCTAACGGCGAAAGATTCTCATGATCAGCGTCAGGACCAGGCTCACGATCAGCATGGTCACGATCGGAATGTAGATCCGCCAGCCACCGCGAGCGATTACCAGATCGCCCGGCAGGTGCCCCAGGCGCAGCCGTGCCAGCCACGGCCAGCACACGCCGACCAGCGCGAGCGCAAGGCCCAGCAAAATGAGAGTTCGTTGCATCGCGCTTTGCGTTTGGGAGTCGCGCTAGAAATTCCGGATCAGGGCGTCACCGAACTCGCTGCACTTGACCTCGGTGGCGCCCGGCATCAGCCGTGCGAAGTCGTAGGTCACGACCTTCTGGCCGATAGTCCGGTCCATCGCATGAATGATCGCATCTGCGGCCTCGGTCCAGCCCAAGTAACGCAGCATCATTTCACCCGAAAGAATCACCGAGCCCGGGTTGACCTTGTCGAGGTCAGCGTACTTGGGCGCCGTGCCATGGGTCGCCTCGAACACCGCGTGGCCGGTGAGGTAGTTGATGTTGGCGCCCGGTGCGATGCCAATGCCGCCTACCTGCGCCGCCAGTGCATCCGAAAGATAATCGCCGTTGAGGTTCATCGTCGCCACGACATCGAACTCCTCCGCGCGGGTCAGCACCTGCTGCAGCGTGATATCCGCAATGGCATCCTTGATCAGCACTTTGCCGCCCTTGAGCGCCGCGGCCTGCTCCTCGTTGGCAGCCTTTTCGCCGTTCGCAGCTTTCGTGCGCTCCCATGTCAGCCAGGTGTAGACCTGCGCGGCAAATTCACGTTCGGCCAGTGCATAGGCCCAGCCGCGGAAGGAACCTTCGGTGTACTTGAGGATGTTGCCCTTGTGGACGATTGTCACGCTCTTGCGCTTGTTGGCAATCGCGTATTCGACCGCTGAGCGGAACAGACGCTCGGTGCCCTCGATTGAAACGTTCTTGATGCCGATGCCCGAGGTTGCCGGAAAGCGGATCTTGGCGTAGTGCTTGGGGAAGTTCTGCTTGAGATACTCAAGAAACTTGTGGTTATCCTCAGTGCCCTCTTCGAATTCAATTCCGGAATACAGATCCTCGGTATTCTCGCGAAAGATCACCATGTCGACCTTTTCCGGCGCCTTGACGGGGGAAGGCACACCCTTGAACCAGCGCACCGGGCGCAGGCAGACATACAGATCGAGCATCTGGCGCAGTGCGACGTTCAGTGAGCGGATGCCGCCACCGACGGGTGTGGTCAGCGGACCCTTGATCGAGACCAGGTACTCGCGGCAGGCCGCTACGGTCTCGTCCGGGAGCCAGCTGTTGAAAGCCTTGAAACTCTTCTCGCCTGCATAGACCTCCATCCACTCAATCCGGCGCTTCGCGCCGTAGGCTTTTTCCACGGCGGCATCGAGCACGCGCACGCTGGCGCGCCAGATGTCGCGACCCGTGCCGTCGCCCTCGATGAACGGAATGATCGGGCGATCCGGCACCTGGAGCTTGCCGCTCTGGATGCCGATCTTCTGGCCCTGAGCCGGGGGCACGGGTTTGGCGGTCGCGAGTGTGGTCATGGCGGGTATGGCGTCTCGGCGGGTGGAAGAAAGGTGCGAAATGCTAGCACAGGAGCGCCAACAGCCGGGCCCGGGCGCATTTCCTTCGTTTAGAATCGCTCCATGAACCAGCTGCTTTCTTCGGTACCGCTGCGCGATGGCTTCTGGATGCCGGCAGAATTCGAGCGGCACGCCGGCTGCTGGATGCTGTGGCCGGAGCGGCCTGACAACTGGCGCGATGGCGCGCTCCCGGCCCAGCAGGCGTTTGCCCTCGTCGCGGCCGCCATCTCCGATTGCGAACCCCTGACCATCGGAGTTTCGGCGCGCAGCGAGCACTGGGCGCGCCAGGTGCTGCTGCCGCGTATCCGGCTGGCTGTGATGCCAAGCGATGATGCCTGGATGCGCGATGTGGGTCCGACCTTCGTCGTCGACGAGCGCGGCGCGCGGCGCGGAGTGGACTGGCGCTTCAACGCCTGGGGGGGCTCGGAAGGCGGCGTCTACCAGCAGTGGCGGCGTGATGATCTGGTGGCGCGCCGAGTTCTGGAACTCGAGGACTGCCCGCGCTACCGGGCCCCGATGATCAACGAGGGCGGGGCCATCCACGTGGACGGTCAGGGCACGCTCCTGGTCACCGAGCAGTGCTTGCTCAATCCGAATCGCAACCCCAGATTGTCGCGGGAGCGCATTGAGACACTGCTGGGCGACTATTTGGGCGTGCGGCAGGTCCTGTGGCTTGGTCAGGGCGTCGTCAATGATGAGACCTCGGGGCATGTGGACAATCTGGCGTGTTTCGCGCGTCCGGGCGAGATCTGCCTGAGCTGGACCGATCGCAGGCGCGACCCCTTCTACCGGATCTGCCGTGATGCGCTCGCGCGATTGATGGATGCCCACGACG
>JBEKOK010000110.1:0-14590 GCA_049521875.1 Steroidobacteraceae bacterium | reverse complement strand
TCGATGGAGCCATCGGCGATGAGGATCCGGCGCGTCTCGCTGTCGTGTCCATGCGCTTCGTGATCATGTTCGTGCGTATGCCCGTGGCTGTGGCCGTGGTGCTCACCGCCAGAGAGCAGCCATGCGCTGGCGATATTGACCAGCAGCCCGACAACCGCGATCGGTATCGCTTCGCGGAAGTGGATGGCTACCGGCGCCAGGAAGCGGGACACCGCTTCATAGCCGATCAGCAAGGCGATCATCGCCAGGATAATGGCGCTGGTGAAACCTGCCAGGTCGCCTAACTTGCCGGTGCCAAATACAAAGCGGCTGTCAGTGGCATGGCGGCGCGCATAGGTGTAGGCCAGCGCCGCGATCAGCATGGCTCCGGCGTGGGTCGACATGTGCAGGCCATCGGCGATCAGCGCGAGCGAACCAAACAGGCTGCCGCCGATAATCTCGACCAGCATCATCGCGCTGCACAGCGCAATCACAGCCCAGGTCTTGCGCTCGTTCTGGTCGTGGCCCGTGCCGAGAAATACGTGGCTGTGGCCGTCGGCGGCGACCGAAGTGGCGCTATTCATGGGCAGTCTTGTACAGCGGATTGCCGGGCCTATCAAGCGCCCCTTGCAGCCGGATTCTGTTACTTCGGGGCCGGCCCGGCCGCAGCATCCGGGTCGGCCATGCCTTCAGGGCCGCCAGGCAAGCGCACCCCCAGATCAATCTGCTTCTGCATGCGATCCGAGAAACTCTTGTCATGCGCACTGAGCGTGACGGCCACTGCGGGCGAGGCATCCCAGTGATCGGTGATCTTGCCCTCGTGCACGCGCCAGGAATCCACGCCGGCCCCGTATTGAGTCACCAGTTCGCCATTGACGACCGCTGAAGTCGGGAACTCGATCTTGCCATCGTGCACCATCATCTTGCTCATGCGCGTGAACATGCGTTCCACTTCAGCGTAATCCGAGCACGGCTTGAGTCCGGCGTTCGCCATGTGGCTGTGATCGCAGAAGTCCTTTGACACGTAGAGCGCAAAGGCTTCCTTGACCTTGCCCTGGACCAGCGTCATACAGGTCCACGTGACCATGATTTTCTTCGCAGCGGCTTCGTCCTTGGTCTCACCGTAGACAGTGCGCGGGCCGGTGTCTCCGCGATCACACATAGCCTTGGCCTGTTCAATAGGAATCATGTCGGCCGTGGCAGTGCGGATTGTGCCGACGGCAATTAGAGCGGCGAGTGCCAACATAACTGCGGATTTCATGGCTGAAGCTTCTCCGTAGCGAGCGGGTTTGGTTCTTAGAATAGGTGCGACCCAGCGCGCAAGCCAAATGCAACATTCGCGCACGCTGCCATCCCCCACCGAGCGACAGCCTATGCGTCCACTGGAATGCTGGCCAGTGTAGAATTCTTAAGCGCAACCATCACAGATCCACAGTCAGCCCATCAGCGCTCGTGATGGTTGGTAGGACCCAATCGCTTCAGTCAGCTCGAGCTTTCCTCTTCGAGAATCATGCCGGAGGCCCGTTCAGCCACCATCGCCACCGGTCCGTTGGTGTTACCAGAAGTGACGTTTGGAAAAATCGAGGCGTCGACGACACGCAGTCCGTCCAAGCCGTGCACGCGCAGGCGCCCGTCGACCACCGAGTCGGCGGCGCGGGTCCCCATCGTACAAGTGCCCACCGGATGGAATACCGAACCAGCGCGCTCGCGGAAATCCTGGATCAGCGCTTCATCGGTCTGCGCCTGTACTCCGGGCTGCATTTCCCGGTCGATCACGCCATTTAGGGGGGCGCTGCTAGCAATCCGCCGCAACAGGCGGCCGCCAATCAGCACATCATTCAGATCCTGAGGCGTGCTCAGGTAATTGGGATGGATCGCCGGGGCCACGTCCGGATCTGCGGAGCGGATCGCCAGATGGCCACGGCTCGTCGGCCGGCAAGTCTGGAATGACATCAGGAATCCTGGAAAGGCATCCGGATTCAAGAGCCGCCGGGTGCGTGTGCGGCTGGCCGTATAGCTGGCCGGGTTAAAATAGAGCTGGAAATCCGGAACGCCCCGGTCGGCACTGCTGCGAATAAATCCGCCGGCTTGATTGACGCTCATCGACAGCGGGCCGCCTCGCGTGAACACGTAGCGCAGCGCTGCGCGTGCCTTGCCCCAGAATGGATAGAGCTCGTTGTTGAGCGTCGGCACCAGGCTTCGATAGATGTAATTTACCGCCAGGTGATCCTGAAGGTTTTGCCCGACTGCCGGCAGCGCATGCTGCGCGCTGATTCCGAACTTGGCCAATAGAGCAGCATCGCCGATGCCGGAGAGCTGCAGCAGCTGCGGCGAATTGACGGTGCCGCCGCACACGATGACCGCACGCGCGGCCCGCGCCTGATGCACTGCGCCTTGCCACCAATAACTGACACCCGAGGCGCGCTTACCCTCAAGATCGATGCGCCGCACCGATGCGCGCAGGCGCAGGTCGAGATTCGCTCGACTGCGCGCGGGACGCAGATAAGCGGTTGCCGTGGATTCGCGAAAACCGTTGCGCGTCATCGTGGCATAGATGCCGACGCCCTCGGACTGCGGACCATTGAAGTCGGGTGTAAAGGTGAGCCCCTGCGATTCGCACGAGCCGATGAACAGTTGGCACAACGGGCTGACGCGGGCGCTGTTGTCGGTTATACGCAATATTCCAGGACCCTCGTCGCTTCGCTGCTCCATCGACTCGAACACGGGTCGGACATCGGACCAGCTCCAACCGGTGACACCGCTGCTGCCCCAATCCTCATAGTCCTTGGGCTGGCCGCGTACATAGACCATTGCATTAATCGAGCCGGAACCGCCGACGACCTTACCGCGTGGCCAGTAACTCCTGACCCCATTGAGACCGGAATCGGGCTCCGTTTCGTACATCCAGTTGAAGCGCGGGTCATTGAAGGTGCGCCCATAGCCGACCGGTACTCGGATCCAGAAACTGCGATCGGGTCCGCCGGCTTCAAGAAGCAGCACGTTGCGCCGGCCGCTGGCAGTCAGGCGGCTGGCCAGGATGCAGCCTGCCGTTCCGGCGCCGACGATGATGTAGTCGACTGTGTGCACGAAAAATCTCTTGTTGCGATATCGGTGCGGATCGCAGTTGGCGGAGAATTATACCGTCGCCGGCGAACCCCAGCGTACCGGTGCAACGGTTGGCATCAGCACCAGCCAAGCAAAGACGCCGACCAGAGCGATGACGCTTGCTACAACGAAGGCGGCCGCGTAGTGCCCGGTGGCCTGAACGATGTAACCGGTGACGATCGGCGCACTGATGCCAGCGACATTGCCAACGGCATTCTGCAAACCCATCCAACGACCCGTTGCGACCGGTCCGGCCATAATTTGTGTCATCGAGCAATTGGACGGACCCGCCAGGCCATCGGCCACGCCCATCAGGACCAGTACGAGCGGCAGAACTGCAATGCTGACGCCGCTACACAGCAGCAGACACAGACCTACGCCGGTACAGCTGACGGCGAGCGCCGTCTTATAGGCACGATTGGCACTTGCGCCGCTGAGAATCCAGCGATCGATCACCCAACCGGAGATCAGCACCGAGCCCGCTTCAGCCACATAGAACAAACTGGTGTAGGTTCCCGCCTTGTCGAGACTGAGGCCACGCTGATTGACCAGGTAGAGTGGTAACCACGTGAACATCAGGAAGAACATGTAGTTGCCGCAGAAGGTGCCGAGCATGGCGGCCCACAGGCCACGCTGATGAAGGATCTGCCCGTAGGTTGCAACGGCCGCAGGTGCCGCATCTGATTGCGCAATCGGCGCGACACGATTCAAGCCAACTATGCGTATCCAAGGCACCAGCCACAGCAAAGAAAGGACGCCGAGGCCCATAAACATCACACGCCAGCCATACCGCGCCATTACCCACACGCCAACTGCGGTACCGATCGCCGGACCTATATAGGAGCCAAACTGCATGGTGCCTGTGGCACGGGAGCGAAAGCGGTCAGCAACTCGTGTGGTGAGAACGCTCAGCGCGCTGGGGTAGAACACCGATTCACTGGCACCCATCACGAGCCGGAAGGCAATTAATCCGAGCAGACCGCTGCTCAGGCCGGTCATGACCGTGGCGATCGACCACAAGGCCAGGCCACTGGCCAGCACACGTTCGGCGCCAAAGCGATCCGCGAGAGCGCCATTAATCGGCTGGAAAATGACGTAGGTCCAGAAGAACGCCGAAAGGACCCAGCCCATTGAGGAAGCCGTCAGTGCAAATTGCTCTTGTATCAATGGCGCGGCCGTCGATATCGTGCCGCGGTCGATGTAATTGACCAGCAGCGCCAGACACAACAGGATCGCGACCTTAGTTGAGGCCGAAGCTTCGCGGCGCAGAAGGCTATTCACGGGCTGGTTGAATCCCTTGCTATACGCGGCCGCCTCAGGCGCGCATCCGCAGACCCGCCGGATCGAAGGCCGCCTCGGCCAGTCGCGTCGCGGCGCGGCGCTCCCCGATGAGCTCGACCTCGAAGCCGCTGCTGGCTTCGGCGACCCCCCGGTTGACGTAGCCCAGCGCGAGCGACTTGCCCACGCTGTGCGCATAGCCACCCGAAGTTACCCAGCCGACAACCTTGCCTACATGCCAGATGGGCTCATCGCCAATGGCATCGGCATCGAGCGCATCGACCGCGAGCGTGATCAGTCGCCGCTCGCCGCCGCTGCTTTGCTCGGCGGCTGCCGCTTCGCGGCCGACAAAGGTGGGTTTCTTCAGATCGATGAACCTGCCGAGCCCGGCCTCATACGGACCGTAGATCGGACGATACTCGCGGGCCCAGGTTCCGAAGCTCTTCTCGAGTCGCATGGCATTGAGTGCCCGACCGCCGAAGCCGCGAAGGTCGAAGGCTTTTCCCGCAGACTTGAGCATGTCGTAGAGGGCGCGCTGATAGTCGGTCGTCACCCAGATTTCGTAGCCCAGATCGCCAGTGAAAGAGACGCGGCCGACGAAGGCCGGCACCATGCCAACGTCCAATTGACGGAAGGACATAAACGGGAAGGCCGATGTTGCCAGATCCTCATCGACGAGCGACTGCAGCAGGGCACGGGAATTGGGACCTGCCACCGACAGACCGACGTACTCCATCGCGCACGGGCGCACGCTGACGCCGCTGGGCGGCAGGTGCTGTTCGAACCAGCGCATGTAGAAGCGCTCGGCCGCATAGGTGCCGATCAGGAGGAAGCGCTGCTCGGCGACACGACACAGCGTGAAATCGCCGATCAGGCGGCCGCGCTCATTGAGCATCGGCGAGAGCACGATGCGTCCTACCGCCGGCACGCGGTTGGCCATGATCGAGGCCAGCCACTGCGCGGCGCCGGGGCCCGTGACCTCAAACTTGCCGTAATTGGAGATCTCGAGGAGACCCACCGATTCGCGCACGGCACGACATTCAGCGGCGACATGCTGATGGGCATTGGAGCGGCGGAAGGTGATGTCCTCGCGCGGTGGCGTACCCTTGGGGGCGAACCAGAGTGGGTGTTCGAGTCCACAATACTCGCCGAACACCGCATTCTCGCTTTGCAGTTTTTCGTAGATGGGTGTCGTGCGCAGTGGGCGCGCGGCATCCAGATCTTCATTGGGAAAGCGGATGCGGAAGCGGCGCGAGTAGTTCTCACGCACTTTGGCGTTCGTATAGGCGCGGGTGGCCCAGTCCCCGTAGCGGGCCACGTCCATGCCCCAGATGTCAGCGCCCGGATCGCCATCGACCATCCAGTGCGAGAGCGCGAGTCCGACGCCGCCCCCCTGACTGAACCCGGCCATGACGCCGCAGGCCACCCAGTAGTTGCGCAGGCCTCGCACCGGCCCCACGAGCGGATTGCCGTCCGGTGCAAACGTGAACGGTCCATTGACGACTTTCTTGATACCGGCGTTGGCAAGACGAGGGAAATGCTGGAACCCCACCTCGAGACTCGGCGCGATGCGATCCAGATCATTGGGCAGCAGATCCTGGCCAAAGTCCCAGGGCGTCGTGCGTGCTGACCAGGGCACTCCGGCGCGCTCATAGGTACCAAGCAGCATGCCGCCGCGCTCCTGGCGCATGTAGATCTCGCCCTCGAAATCAATGCAATGCAGCTGCTCTTTCTGTCCGGCGAACTCCGGGATGTCCTCGGTGATCAGGTATTGATGCTCCATCGCCAGGATCGGCAGTTCCAGGCCGACGAAGCGCCCGACCTCGCGCGCCCACAGGCCACCGGCATTGACCACATGCTCGGCGTGGACATTGCCGTGATCGGTAATCACATCCCAGCTGCCGTCGGCGCGCGCCTTGGTGTCAACGACACGCGTCTGCCGCACGATCTCGGCGCCGGCGATCTGTGCCGACTTCGCATAGGCATGCGTCACGCCATAGGGATCGACGTGGCCTTCGATCGGATCGTACATGGCACCCAGGAAATGGGCTTCATCGAGCAGCGGATAAATCTTTTTGGTTTCGGCGACCGAGAGCAGCTCGAGTTCCATGCCGAGGTAGCGACCGCGGGCCTGCGCCATTTTGAGCCAGTCGACGCGCTCGGGCGTTCCGGCCAGCATGATGCCGCCGGTGATGTGTACGCCGCAGGACTGGCCCGAGATCCTCTCGATCTCCTCGTAGAGCTTGATCGTGTACTGCTGGAGCTTTGCCACATTGGGATCGCCGTTGACGGTATGCATGCCGCCGGCGGCGTGCCAGGTGGAGCCGCTCGTGAGCTCGGCGCGCTCGATCAGCAACACATCCTTCCAGCCGGCCTTGGTCAGGTGGTAGAGCACGCTCGCGCCCACGACCCCACCGCCAATCACGACCACTCTCGCCTGCGTGCGCATACCGATCCTCTAAAGCAACGTGTGAATGCAATCCCTGCCGCCGGGCGAGGCGGCGCCCGGCGCCTAGCTCACCGGTGGCGCGCCGCCCTCGGCGGTGCGCCGAGCGACATACGCATCCAGTGCCTCGATGATCGCCGGATCCCGCGCGGGCGGCTGGTAGCGGGCGAGGGTGTCCTTCCAGATCTGGCTTGCGCGCTCGGTGGCCGTATGCGAGCCACCTTCCGTCCACTGCCCAAAGTTGCGCCAGTCCGATACCAGCGGCGTGTAAAAGGCCGTGCGATAGCGCGCCATCGTGTGCGCGCAGCCAAAGAAGTGGCCGCCGGGTCCGACCTCGGCCACGGCCTCGAGCGCCAGGTCCTCCGCGGTTCCGCCAACCGGCTGGAATACTTCGGCGAACATCTGCAGCATCTCGACGTCCAGAATGAATTTCTCATAAGAAGTCGTCAGACCGCTTTCGAGCCAGCCGGCCGCGTGCAGCATGTAGTTGCAGCCACCCATCAGCGCTCCCCACAGGCTCATCTCGGCTTCGTAGGCGGCCTGCGCGTCCGGTGTGTTGGACGCGGTGGCATTCGATGAACGCCAGGGTATGCCAAGAAAGCGCGCCAGCTGTCCGGCGCCAAAGGAGGATTTCACGTACTCCGGTGTGCCGAAGGCAGGCGATCCGGATTTCATGTCGACGTTCGAGGTGAAGCTGCCGTACACGATCGGGGCGCCGGGCCGAACGATCTGCGCCAGCACCAGGCCGGCCAGCGCCTCGGCGTGGGCGAGGGTCAGCGCCCCGGCAATCGTGACCGGCGCCATCGCACCACAGAGTGTGAACGGCGTGATGATCAGCACCTGTCCTGCGGCTGCAAATTCCAGGATGCCGTTGGCCATTGGAATATCCAGCTGCAGCGGCGAGTTCGTATTGATAATGGTGCTCGTATAGGGCCGTGAGCGAAATTCCTCCTCGCTCAGTCCGTAGGCAATACGGATCAGCTCGAAGTTATCGTGGATCTGGGGGCTGCCACGCGAATAGACCTTGGGCACCTTGTCGCTCAAGGTCAGCATCGCTCGCGTCGTTTCCAGGTGACGGAACTGGACCGGCACATCCTGGGGTTCGACGCCGCCGCCCAGAAGGTGAAGCACCTCGAAGCTCTGGCAGAGCTTCACCATGTTGCAGAAGTCCTGGAAGGTGCCGGCGCGTCGCCCGCCCTGCGTGTCCATGATGTTGGGTGGTCCGGAGGTTGGCGCAAACGCGACGTGCCGGCCGAAAATCGGCATCGTGTGCTCTGGATCCTTGGCGTGCAGCGTGATCTCGCGCGGCGCCGTGGCCAGCGAGGCGGCCACCAGTCCGCGGTCAATGCGCACCATCAGCGTTGAATCATCGACCAGCGCCCCGCCGCGTGCATAAGTGCGGCGCGCGTCCTCGAGCAGCACGCGCATGCCCTGATTTTCCAGAATAGTCAGCGCGGCCTCATGAATAGCCGCAATCTGATCATCGGAGAAAACTTTGAGTGGCTCGAAGGGGTTGGTCAGGTGCCGATAGCTCCTGGAGCGATCGACCAGCGGCGCCGTACCTGCGACACCGGCCGTGCGCCTGCGGGGCCGGCGATCAACCCGTTCGATGGATTCGGTCATGCCGCGTCTGCCTGTAGATCGGGCGCTCGATGAGGACCACGGGGCAGGCGCGCCGGCTGTGCGCTCGTGCAATCAGTCATTGGAGACCGCCAAGCGCATAGCGGGCTCCTCTTCGGACTTCTTCGGAGTGAAATGCTCAATCAGACACGAGCGGAACAGGGCGATCGCGGTATCGCTGAGGGCATCCGATTGAGTGATCAGGTAATAGCCATAGCCGTCGTCAAGTGACACATCAAAGGGCCGTACCAGACGACCGGCGCGCAGGTCCTCGGCGAACAAGTTGACATCGACGAGCGCCAGTCCCTCGCCACTCAAGGCGTACTGGGCGGCCAGCAGCGCCGTGTCGAAGACCAAACCCCGCTCGTAGCTGATGGGCCCGAGATGGGTCTGTTTGGCGAACTGGGCCCACATATGGTGCCGCGGCAGATCCTCGATGCGAACGTGGATAAGCTCATTGTCGCGGATGAAAGTAGCCAGATCCTTACCTGCATGGCGCTCGGCCAGCTGCGGATGACACAGGATGCTCATGCGAACCGGCCACAGCAGATCGCTGACGTACTCGGTCACGGTCGGCTTCGAATACACGACGGCTACATCGACATCG
The DNA here is from genome assembly GCA_049521875.1 of Steroidobacteraceae bacterium. GTDB lineage: Bacteria > Pseudomonadota > Gammaproteobacteria > Steroidobacterales > Steroidobacteraceae > FEN-1191. The sequence continues at coordinate 5,555 of JBEKOK010000110.1, read as the reverse complement.
CTCGGCGGTGGTCCGACACCGTAGGGGCTGACCAGATCGATTTCGATCTCGGCGTTGGCGCGCCTGAAATCGCGCAGGATAGGTACCGCCAGGTGCACCGCGAATGAAGGCGGCATCTGTACCCGCAGGGTCCGCAGTGTCGGCGCGCCTTCGTTGCGGATCTCATCGAGCGAGTACTCCAGCCGATCGAAGCTCTTGATGACGGTCGGCAGTAGATGGTGACCGGCCTTGGTCAGCAGCAGCGCGTGTGGGCGTCGTTCGAACAGCTGCACTCCGATCAGGCGCTCGACGGAGATCACGTGACGGGACAGGGCGCTCTGCGATATGCGCAGCGCGTTGGCCGCGCCGGTAAAACTGCCGTGCTTGGCAACGGCCTCGAAGGCCCGCAGCGCGTTGAGCGGCAACCAGCGCCGGTCGATTCGTCCTCTGGTCATATTGATCCTTGCCCGATGTCGGGGCAGCGCATGCAAAGGGACCCGCTCGATCGGCTCCATTCTAGCGCTCTCAGCAGCCACACTGCTGGGCCGTCCCGTGACTCGAAGCGTGGGGGATCCGCAGGGCGCAACGCCAATGCCTTTTGTCGATGTAGCTGATCCAATTTCTCGACTTGGCCGTCGAAGCGGTGGCATGGAAGGATCAGAGGCCCTCTTTGTTACGCTTTGGCGTCAACAAGGGGATAGGTACAGGCACGCAGGCGCGGCTGGCGTGCGCCCCGAAGCCCATGGGCGCCGCATAGCACTCTATAATCATTGCCAGGTTGTACCGCTGCGTCTGCCCGAGCGACACGCAGGTGCCTCCTGGCGCCGGCGGGGGCGCCCTGGCACTGATCGGTGACTGACTTGGGCCTGTTTGCTTTTGTACCTGCCACACTCAAGGCGAGCCAAAACTGTGACTACTGCGCTGATATCACGTGACCGCGCCACCTGGCAGCAGGCGGCGAATCAACTGACGCTCGAGGGCCGGGCGTTCATCAATGGCCGTTATGTCGCCGCTCAATCAGGCCGAACCTTTGACGATATCAGTCCGATCGATGGACGCGTCATTGCGCAGGTGGCTCGCGGCGACGTCGCCGATATTGACGCGGCGGTGGCCTCCGGGCGTGCCGCCTTCGACAGTGGCATCTGGCGCCATACCGATCCAAAGCAGCGCAAGCGCGTGTTGCTGCGCTTTTCCGAGCTGATCAGGGCGGATGTCGAGCGGCTGGCCCTGCTTGAGACCCTCGATGTCGGCAAGCCCATCCACAATTCGATCAATGTGGATGTCGCCTCGGCGGCCGATTGCATCGCCTACTACGCCGAGTTCTCCGACAAGCTCTACGATGAAGTGGCTCCCACCGGGCCGAACGAGCTGGCGCTGATCAGGCGTGAACCGCTCGGAGTCGTCGGCGCGGTGGTTCAATGTCGTCCCAGGTTTTGGCAAAGAGGCGGGCAAAGCGCTGGCCTTACACCGGGACGTTGACCTGATTGCGTTCACCGGCTCGACCGAGGTCGGCAAGCTGATGATGCGTTACTCAGGGGACTCGAATCTCAAGCGTGTCGCCCTCGAACTGGGCGGCAAGAGCCCGCAAGTGATTATGGCGGATGCCGACCTGGAGTCTGCGGCCACCGAGATCGCCTGGAGCATCTACTACAACTCCGGAGAAACCTGTCACGCCGGCTCACGCGTGCTGGTGCAGGAAAGCGCGCGTGAGGCGCTGCTCGCGGGCATAGAACGGATCGCTCGCACCATCACGCTCGGCCATCCGTTTGAACCGGCGACGCAGATGGGCGCGCTGATCGATGCCCGGCACATGCAGCGCGTGCTGGGCTACATCGATTCAGGAGTGGACGAGGGCGCTCGGGTGGTATTTGGCGGTAAGCAGGCGATGGCCGAGACTGGGGGCTACTACGTCGAGGCCACAGTCTTGGACGGCGTGCGCCCCGAGATGCGCGTCAATCGCGAAGAAATATTCGGGCCGGTGCTTGCCGTCAGTTCCTTTCGCGACGAGAGCGAAGCGCTCGAGCGCGCCAACGACACGATCTACGGACTGGCTGCCGCGATCTGGACCAGCGACATGAATGTGGCGCACCGCATGTCCAATGCGCTGCGCGGTGGCACGGTCTGGGTCAATACCTACGATCGCTCCTCGTTGGCAACGCCCTTCGGTGGCTTCAAGCAGTCGGGCTTCGGGCGCGATCGCTCGGCGCATGCGATCGAGAAGTACAGCGACTTCAAGACCATCTGGACCAAATACAAATAGAGCAGCTTAGTACGCAGCGGGCCTAAGGGAGCCGGGCGCGCTGCCGTCGGTGCCGCCGCCACACCGGCGCGGTAGAGCGAGTGTGCCGAGGAGTGTGAGCGGGTGAGAATAGCCAAGCTTGAGACCTTCGCCAGCGAATTCGTGTGCTTTGTGCGCGTGACCAGCGACAGTGGCGCCATCGGCTGGGGCCAGACCTCGACCTACAACGCCGATATCACCGCGACTATCTTCCACCGTCAGGTGGCGCGCTGGGCACTCGGCGCGGATGTTTTCGAGATCGATGCCATGGTCGAGCGCATCGAGGAGCGCGAGCACAAGTTTCCAGGCAGTTACCGCTGTCGAGCGCTCGCGGGCCTGGACACGGCGCTGTGGGATCTGCGCGGGCAGCTGGAGGGTAAACCGGTGGTTGAATTGCTGGGCGGAAAGCCTGGCCCGCTGCGTGCCTACGCCTCCTCGATGAAACGCGACATCACACCCGAGCAGGAACTTGCGCGCTTCGCGCGGCTGCGCGATCAGTTTGGCTTCGATGCCTTCAAGTGGCGCGTGGGCGCCGAATGCGGTCATGACATCGATGAGTGGCCCGGGCGCACCGAGGCGATCATCCCAAAGATCGCGCGTGCGCTCGGCCCCAAGGTCGCTAAACTGGTCGATGCGAACAGCGGCTTTTCACCGCGCCGGGCGATCGAGGTTGGACGTCTGCTCGAAGCCGAGGGCGTTGGCCACTACGAAGAGCCCTGTCGCTACTGGCACCTGGAGGAGACGCGGCAGGTGACTGCTGCGCTCTCGATCGATGTCACGGGTGGCGAGCAGGACTGGGACCTGGCGACCTGGGCCCGCATGATCGAGACGCGGACCGTGGACATCGTGCAACCGGATGTGATGTACATGGGCGGCATTGGACGCACGCTCAAAGTTGCACGGATGGCCGCGGACGCAGGCATCCCGTGCACGCCCCACAGCGCAAATCTGTCACTGGTGACCCTGTGCACGATGCATCTGCTTGGGGCCATTCCTAACGCGGGTAAGTACCTTGAGCTGTCAATTGAAGGCGGGGACTACTACCCATGGCAGGACGGCCTGTTTCTTGGCGATCCATTCGCAGTCAGGGATGGCTGCGTGCAGATTCCGGCCTCACCAGGTTGGGGCGTGACGATCAATCCGGAATGGCTTGAGCGAGCCCAGTACCAGCTCAGCGAGCAAAGTCGCTGAGCGTGCCGCAGCCGTGAGCAATGCAAATGCCCCGAAGCGCCTTACGCGCGTGGGCTCTGGGCCGGGATCCGTAAGCGGACGCAGCCTTGCTGGGTCCGACGTCGTTCCCGGAATCATTTTGAGAGCCAATGCAGATTTGAGCAGCAGTCGCTGTGATGTCCCGGCAGTCGTGGGAGTCGGGGCGGACGCGGCCCGGAAACGCCCGGCGATGGAATTCGAATTGGAGCGAGCAACCGCTCTTAAGCGACTGAAACGTTTATGGAACCGTGTCCAATCTCCCTACTCACAAGCCCGACGGCTTGGCACCAGCGCGGAAGTCCCGACCCTGCGGCCTGAGGCCTGAGGCCTGAGGCTTCGGCGAGTCCGGTCGCGGTGTGCCGGATGCCGGCGGCGCGTAATCCCATCATTGAACAGCTATTCAATTGTCAACAGCGCGAGCTAGAAGCCGTGATGGCTTTAGAGTGCGTGTCTCGCGCGCGCCACAGTGGCAAGTCCAGCGAATATTGGGATGCTGGGATCGAAAATGGGCATTTCCGGGAGGGTTGGCAGCCAAACCCAATCTGGCTCGGGAGACGGCGGGCTAAGGCAAATGGTTGGAATAATGTTACATCAATGCTATGGTCGACCCCGATCACGCAATTCCAAGAGGGCGAGCAGGAATTATCGCGCGGTCACATTCATGTCATCTGTTTGTTGTTTCATTGAACGAACGTGCAGCGCGCCGCAATTGTTGCCATAACAACATGCGGCGGGAACTTGTAGGAGAGAGGGTTCTTGAATTGCTGCTTGAGTGGCCTTGGGCCACCGCTGACGTAGATCGAATTGATACGAAGATTCCCACCTTTGAATTTTATTTGGGGAGATTACGCTTGAAAACCAATCGCAAAATTGCCATTGCCGTGTCGACGATATTGAGCGCCACTGCGAGCGGAGCCTACGCGGCGCCAGAGGCAACAGCCGACGCCTCCGATTCCCTGGAGATCCAGGAAATCGTTGTAACTGCGCAGCGTCGCACTGAGTCCGTACAAGACGTGCCGATCACGATTCAGGCGATAACCGGCGAAACACTGAAAGAACTCAACGTCACGTCGCTCGACGATTTGCTCAAGTACACGCCCAACGTGACTTTCAGCGGCAATGGTCCCGGCACCGGCAACATTTTCATGCGCGGCTTGAGCTCGGGTGGCTCGGGCAACCAGTCGCAATCGACTACGGCGCCGTTCCCGAACGTCGCGTTGTACCTCGATGACCAATCGATGCAATTCCCGGCACGCAACAATGACGTCTACATGGTCGACATGGAGCGCGTCGAAGTACTCGAAGGCCCACAGGGCACTCTGTTCGGCGGCGGCGCTGAGGCCGGCGCCATTCGCTATATCACGAACAAGCCGAAGCTTGGTGTCACCGAGGGCGACGTCAATGCCGGATACGGCCTGACGGCCGGCGGCGACCCGAACAACAACCTGAATGCGATGCTGAACTTGCCGTTCGGCGACCACATCGCGCTGCGCGCGGTCATCTTCAGCGATCACCGGGGCGGTTATATTTCGAACGTTCCCGGGACCCTTCAGGTGCCCGCGATCCAATCTGTCCTGGCGCCCTACCCGCCAGGTAACCCGATCGCGGACAACGCCGGTCTCATCGGCAACAATCTGAACTCACAGGACACTGGCGGCGTACGGCTCTCAGCGCTGTTTCAGTTCAACGATGACTGGAATGCGCTGATTCAGCAGAACTACCAGAACATGCAGGCGAACGGCTACTTCGCCGACGAACCGACTGCCCCGGATGGCCAGACACTGGCGCCGTACCAAATTACCGCGTTCGCACCCGCATGGGACAAAGATCGTTACGAGAGCACGTCGTGGACGCTCAACGGGAGGATCGGCAACCTTCCTGCGGTCGGCGACCTGCGCATGGTGTACACCGGCAGTTATATGGTCCGACACATCGACCAGCAAGCCGATTATTCGAACTACCTCACCTCGAAGCACGGCTCTTACTATTCCTGTTCGGGAGCCGGCGCAGGCTATGCTTATTTCAGATCCGCCAAGCCCACGACCTGTTACGCACCGGTCGGCTCCTGGCGTGACCAGGTCGAGAATAG
>JBEKOK010000109.1:0-10626 GCA_049521875.1 Steroidobacteraceae bacterium | reverse complement strand
GCGTTCACTCGTGATCGGCGCGAGCGATCGCGGCAAGGGACTGGGATCGGGGCTCGTGCAGTATGTCGAGAACTATGCCGTATCCCAGCGCGTGCACTCGATCTATCTGCTCACGACGACGGCCGAGACGTTCTTCAAGCGGCTGGGGTATGAGCGCATCGAGCGCGAAAAAGCACCTCCCTCTATCCAGCGCACGCGCGAGTTCGCAAGCCTGTGTCCTGCGAGCTCGGCGTTCATGGTCAAACTCCTGTAGCTCAATGGGTGATCTATGAAAAGACTTCACGTACATGTCAGCGTGCCGGATCTTGCCGCCTCGATCCGCTTCTATCGAACGCTCTTCGGCGCCGAGCCCATCGTGACGAAACCCGACTATGCCAAATGGATGCTCGAGGATCCGCGGGTAAACTTCGCGATCTCGACGAGGCGCCAACCGGTGGGCCTCAATCACTTAGGCTTCCAGGTCGATAGCGATGAGGAGCTTCGCGGGATGCGCACGCAGCTGGAAGCTGCGGACGCGCAAATGCTTGAAGAGCGTGAGCAGCCGTGCTGCTACGCGCGCTCGGATAAATACTGGGTCACGGATCCCACCGGGATCGCGTGGGAGACCTTCCACACGCTCGGCAGCATCCCCGTCTATGGCGAAGAGACGCCAGTCTTTGACCACGGCGCCGCCGCCGTCCCGATCGAGTCTGGCGCACGGGCGTGCTGCGTGCCTAAGCGGTCCACGGAACCGGCGAGCTGCTGCGCGATGTGAGCACGGCGCGAATCTACAACGTGCTCTTCTTGTGCACGGGCAACTCGGCGCGCAGCATCCTCGCCGAATCGCTGTTGAATAAGCTGGGCGACGGCAGGTTCCGTGCCTTCAGCGCGGGTAGTTACCCCAAGGGTGCGGTCCATCCGCTCGCACTCGAACTGCTCGAGCGGATGGGACTGCCGACCGAAGGGCTCTGGAGCAAGAGCTGGGACGAGTTCGCCACCGAGGGTGCGCCGGTGTTGGACTTTATCTTTACCGTCTGCGACGACGCGGCCGGCGAGGTGTGTCCGGTGTGGCCTGGAAAGCCGATCACGGCGCACTGGGGTATTGCCGATCCGGCGGCACTCGCAGGCACGCAGGATGAGAAAATACTCGCGTTCCGCAAGGCCCTGCGCGAGCTTGAGACGCGCATCCGCCTGTTTATCAACCTGCCGATCGCATCGCTCGATCAGCTGAACCTCAAACAGAAGCTCAAAGCGATCGGGAAGACGGGCATCGAGCCATGATGCGGCGCCTCTTTGCCGAGGGCATCGGCTCACTGATCCTGGCGGCAGCGGTCATTGGCTCCGGCATCATGGCCGAGCGCCTGGCGGGTGGAAATCTTGCCGTGGCGCTTATCGCCAACACCGGCGCCACGGTGGCCGTGCTGGCCACGCTCATCGCGCTGTTGGGGCCCGTGAGCGGTGCGCACTTTAATCCGGCGGTCTCGTTCGTACTAGCCGTGCGTGGCGTGCTGAGCTGGCGAATGGCGAGTGCCTATGCGCTGGTGCAGATCGCGGGCTGCTGCGCGGGCGCGATCCTTGCTCATGCGATGTTCGGGCTGCCGCTCATCCAATCCTCGCTCCACGCACGGACGGGCCTGGGGCAGTGGCTCGGGGAGTGCGTAGCGACCCTCGGGCTCCTGCTCATCGTTCTCGGGCATCGACGCGCAGAAGAGGCCCCGTGGATGGTGGCTTGCTGGATCGGAGCCGCTTACTGGTTCACCTCCTCGACCTCGTTCGCGAACCCAGCAATAACGATCGCCCGCTCGCTCTCGAACACTTTCGCGGGTATCGCACCGGCCCATGTTCTCGCCTTCATCGCTGCGCAGATCCTGGGCGCACTGGCCGCAATCCCGTTAGCGCGCGCGCTCTTTGCGGCGCAGGCGGCAGTGCCCACGCCGAATGGATCGGCACCCGCATCGCCCACGCTATAGGTACCCCAGCCTCACCTACTGGGGAACCTTCCCCAATTTAAATGCGCCTAGGGCAATGGCCCCATCAGGCGCATCACAATGGCATCCTCGCGCCCCTCCTCGGCCTGGTAATAGCCGCGGCGCACGCCGATCTGGGTAAACCCGGTGACCTCGTAGAGGCGGATGGCATCGACATTGGAGGGTCGGACCTCCAGAAACACGACGCGGGCCCCGAGGCCGCGCATCTCGCGCAACAGATGCTCGAGCAGCCGCCGACCCAGGCCGCGGCAGCGAAATTCAGGCCGGATGCAGATATTGAGAAGATGCGCCTCGCCGGCGCCGGTGCTGTAGATCGAATAACCGGCGATGACATAGCCCAGTTCGAGTACGGTGCAGCCGTAGCCGACCCGCAGGCAGTCGCGGAAGATCCCTTCGGTCCAGGGGAAGCGGTAGTTGACCTGCTCGATGCGCACCACATCGGCCACGTCTTCGTCGCGCATTGCGCGGATTGTTACTTCCGGGATCGGCGCCGCCTCGCGGGGATTCACAGCCATGGCAGGCTCGATGCCGCAGGCCTCAGCCGAGCGCCTGCTGACGCAGGCGTGCGAGCTCGTTGCGCACGAACTTCAGGTCGGTCCACACGCGCCGCTTCTCGCTCGGGCTGCGCAGCAGATAGGCCGGATGGTAGGTGACGATCAGCGGGATGCGCTGCTCGCCAAAGGCGTGCACAGCGCCACGCAGCTTGCCGATCGGCGTCTCGGTGGCCAGCAGGTTCTGCGCCGCTATGCGCCCGACAGCCAGCATCAGCCGCGGACCGATCAGCGCGATCTGCTGCTTCAGGTACGGCAGGCAGCACGCCACCTCGGCCGGTGCGGGATCGCGGTTGTTAGGAGGGCGGCACTTGAGAACATTCGCAATGTAGACCGTCTCCCGAGGAAACCCACCGGCACGCAGCATGGAGTTGAGCAGCTGGCCAGCCCGGCCGACAAAGGGCTCGCCCTGCAGATCCTCATCAGCACCCGGTGCTTCGCCGACCACCAGCAGTTCTGCCTGCCGGTTGCCGACGCCAAATACCGTCTGGGTACGACTCGCTTGCAGCCCACAGAGGCGACACTCGCGCACCGTGGCCGCCAACGGCTCCCACGTCATCGCAAGCAACGGCTCAGCGGAGGGTTTGGTTGACATAGTCTGGGCGATTGTTGACGCCGGCTGTCCCGCTGGCGGTGCAGCTTCTGCAGCTGGCACCGGTTCGGATTCGGGTTCGGCAGCGATGTCCGCCGGCTCAGCGGGCGAACGGCTGCGCAACGCCCAGGTGTCGATGCCGAGAGCCTCGAGGTACTGGGCGCGCCGGTTCATGGGGATCGCAAGGCCGGATCGCCTCAGGCGGCCGGACCCGGCTCGTTGCGACGCCGGCGGCGGAAACGACGCACCACCCACACCAGCGGCGGCCACAGCGCGTAGGTGCCAAACAGCAGCAGCAGCACGCGCGGCGGGTCGCCGGCGATAAAGACGAACACCAGCGCCAGCACGATCAGCCATACGAAGCGGATCGGCTTGGAAAGATCAAACTGCTTGAAGCTCGGATAGCCAAAGCGGCTGACCATCAGACCACCGGCGAGCGCCGTCACCCCGAAGGCCAGGATCAGGCCGGGCAAACCCGGCTCGTGCCATTCGCTGAAGGCCCAGACGAACGCCGCCACGACCGCGGCTGCCGAGGGGATCGGCAGCCCCTCGAAGTAACGCTTGTCGAGGGAGCTGGAGCGGACATTGAAGCGTGCGAGCCTGAGGGCACCGCAGGCGGCGAAGAAAAATGCCGCGAGCCAGCCAAAGCGGCCCCAGGCGCGCCCGTACTCTGCAATCCGCGCGACACCCCACTGGTAAGAGACGAGTGCCGGCGCCAGGCCGAAGGCCACCAGGTCCGCCAGACTGTCGTACTCCTTGCCGAACGCGCTCTCCGTATGGGTCAGGCGTGCGACCCGCCCGTCGAGCCCATCGAAGATCGCCGCGATGAACACGCCCATGCCGGCACGCGAGAAATTGCCATCAATCGCCGCCACAATGGCGTAGAAGCCCGAGAACAGGCAGGCGGTCGTCAGCAGATTCGGCAGCAGGTAGATGGCCCGCCGGGACGGTCGGGCTTCGACCGGGGTTTCACTTTCCATGAGGCCGGCATCATAGGGGGCAGCTACCGCCGCCACAACGGTCCGGTGGCTGGCCGGCGAACTACGCCCTAGAATTGCGGGCTTGCCTGCCCTTCGGGGCCCTCCGACCCCGTTTTGACACCCAATCCAAGAGAACGCATGCGCCTTTCGCAGTACCCGATTAATACGACCAAGGAGACCCCTGCCGAAGCCGAGGTCATCAGCCACCAGTTGATGCTGCGCGCCGGACTGATCCGGCGCCTCGCCGCCGGCATCTACAGCTGGTTGCCGCTGGGCCTTCGAACCCTGCGCAAGGTCGAGCGGATCATCCGCGAGGAAATGGATCGGGCCGGTGCGCTCGAACTGCTGATGCCTGCCGTGCAGCCGGCCGAGCTGTGGCAGGAATCGAAGCGCTGGGAACAGTACGGTCCGGAGCTGCTGCGATTGAGCGATCGCAACAACCGCGCCTTCGTCATCGGCCCGACGCACGAGGAAGTGATCACCGATATCGCGCGCCGCGAACTCAAGAGCTACCGGCAGCTGCCGGTGAACTTCTATCAGATCCAGATCAAGTTCCGCGACGAAATGCGGCCGCGCTTTGGCGTGATGCGCGGGCGCGAGTTCATCATGAAGGATGCCTACTCGTTCCATCTGAACGAGGCCTCGCTCGCCGAGGGCTACGCGATCATGAAGCGCGCCTACACGCGCATGTTTGAGCGCATGCAGCTGAACTTCCGCTCGGTGCAGGCCGACACCGGTGCGATCGGCGGCGATGCCAGCGAGGAATTCCAGGTGCTGGCCGAATCCGGCGAGGATGCGATCGCAGTCTCGGATGGCGATGAATTCGCGGCCAACATCGAGCAGGCCCGGGCACTTGCGCCGGCCACGCCACGTCCAGCGCCGGGCGCCGCACTCACCGAGGTCGTGACACCGCACATGCGGACGATCGCCGATGTGGCCGCGTTCCTCAAGGTCGCGCCGACGCAGTGCCTGAAAACGTTGCTGGTCGCGGGCAGCGAGGACGGGGTCGTCGCGCTGCTGCTGCGCGGGGATCACGAGCTCAATGCGATCAAGGCGCAGAAACTCGCCGGCGTTGCCAATCCACTGCGCATGGCCTCGATCGAGCAGTGCGTGGCGGCGAGCGGCGTGGAGCCAGGCTTCATCGGTCCGCGCGGACTCCGTTGTCCGGTGTACGCGGACCACGCGGTACTGGCCGGCGCCGACTGGGTCGCAGGAGCCAACAAACCGGACCTGCATGTCACGGGCCTCAACTTTGGCCGTGACATGCCCGAGCCGATGGCTGCCGACCTGCGCAATGTCGTCAATGGCGATCCGAGTCCTTCAGGCAAGGGCACGCTCAGGATAGTGCGCGGTATCGAGGTCGGACACATCTTCCAGCTCGGACGCAAATACAGCACGGCGATGAATGCGACCGTGCTCGATGAGAACGGCCAGGCCGTGACCATGCTGATGGGCTGCTACGGGATCGGTGTGACGCGTATTGTCGCGGCCGCAATTGAGCAGAATCATGATGACAAAGGCATCATCTGGCCCGATCCGCTGGCGCCGTTCCATGTCGTGCTGGTGCCGATGAACCTGCACAAGAGCGAGCGCGTGCGCGCAGTCTCTGACGCGCTCTACAACGAGCTGAACGCCTTAGGTGTCGAAGTGCTCTACGATGATCGGGATGCACGGCCCGGCGTGAAGTTTGCCGACGCCGAGCTGCTCGGCATTCCGCATCGCATCGTCATCGGCGATCGCGGTCTCGAGACCGGCATGATCGAGTACCGTCATCGGCGTGCGAGTGAGAGTGAGAATTTGCCGCTCGAGGGCGCTGCAGCGGCAATCCGGGCGCGCGTCTCTTATTGAATGCTTTTAGCGGTGCGCGGCCAAGGCGTTTGGCAACGCACTTGGTTCCCGATCGCATTCGCACCCGCCGCAGTCAGAGCACGACAGCCGCTTGCCGTAGATACAAATTGTAGCTACAACGTGCCCTGTTCGCCGGGGACGAAGCGACTGGCAAACCTTCGGAAACATCGTATCGATTTTCTGGACGCTGCGAAGATCTTACAAGGTCTTACCTTGATGGCAGAGGACAAACGTGAGGCCTATGGCGAACAGCGGTTCCTTACTCTGGGGTTACTGAAGGATCAGGTGGTGTCTGTAACCCACGCTGAGAGGGGGTGAGGAAATTCGGAACATTTCAATACGAAAGGCCACGAAGAATGAAGCGCAGTTTTACTTCTCCCAAGTCACGGACTAAGTACGGGCACCTCCACAAGGTGGCCGATGCCTCAATTGTGCGCGATGGCGACGCGCCAGAGTGGACGCCTGGGATGTTTGCGCGCGCCGTCGCGCGCAAGGGGCTACAACCTATCCCTGCAAAATCACTCTAGTCGCTTCGCATTGACTCGGACGTAATTGACTGGTTTCGGGCACAGGGACGAGGATATCAATCTCGAATGAATGCGTTGCTGCGTGCCTATATGGAAGCGCACAAGTAGCCCCCGCTCTAACCACGAATTGGTGCGCCCGCGCGGTGAATTTTAACCTGTCGTGAATTCGCTCGGGAAGGCTTCCGGAGCCAGCCCGGCGTGCTCGGTATGCACCTCGAGGACGCGCGCTGCCGAAGGTCCGACCCACAGCCACTTGATCAACGCCTGCACGGCCTCTTCCGGGCCGCAGGCCAGGACCTCGACGCGACCGTCCGGCAGATTGCGTACAAAGCCTTTGAGCCCGAGCTGCGCCGCCCGCTCGGCGGTCGAGGCCCGGTAGTACACTCCTTGGACGCGTCCAGTGACCCAACAACGAATGCTATGCACCTGAGCCACTCCTCCGCTGTGCCACTTCCAGGTCCACCATGACTGAAGTTCTCGTGCTCTATTATAGCCGCGGCGGTACCACTGCTGAGCTGGGCCGCCAGGTGTGCCGTGGCGTTGAAGCCGCGGGCGCCGAGGCCTTGCTACGCACGGTCGCGCCGGTGAGCACCGGACTGGAGACCACGCCGAATCCAGTGCCCGAGAGCGGGCCGCCGTACGCGACGCAGGAGGATTTGAAACGCGCTGCCGGACTGGTCCTCGGCAGTCCGACACGCTTTGGCAATATGGCGGCACCGCTGAAGTATTTTCTCGATGGAACCGCGAACCTGTGGTTAAGCGGCGCGCTCGCTGGCAAACCCGCCGGCGTCTTCACCTCGACGCAGACCCAGCACGGCGGCCAGGAAACGACGCTGCTGTCGATGATGCTGCCGCTGCTGCATCACGGGATGCTGCTGGTTGGGATTCCGTACACGGAGCCGGCGCTCTCCGAGACGCGCTCGGGCGGCTCACCCTATGGCGCATCGCATGTGGCTGGCACCAGCAAGGGCGTACTGAGCGCCGAAGAAATCACCTTGGCCCGCGCGCTGGGCAGCCGGGTAGCCACGTTTGCCCTTAGGCTGGCGGCCGCGCCAGAACGTCGCGGATGAACGGCACGGTCAGGCGCCGCCCGGCCTCGAGCGCCGCTTCATCGAGCGTATCGAGCAGCCCATAAAGGCTGTCCATGTCGCGCGGGAAGCGCCGCTGCAGATAGAGCGCCGCCTCCTCGGGCAGTTCCAGGCCACGCATTTGTGCGCGCAGCCGCAGTGCCTCGCGCTGCTCATCTTCCTCGAGACGCTTGAGTGGCAGCACACTGGCGGCACTGAAGCGTGAGCCCAGGTCCGGTAGCGCGAACGATAACGCCAGCGGCGGCAGCTGGGCCGCAACGATCAGGTTTGCGCCACGCTCCTCGGCCTCGCGATACAGATTAAAGAGCGCGCGCTCCCACGGCAGGCGGCTGATGACCGCATCGAGATCATCAAGGCACAGCCAGCGCGATTCCTGCCAGCCCTCGAGCGCTTCGGGCCCGAGCTCGGCGAGCTCGGCGAGCGGCAGGTACACGGCACTGGCGCCGGCCTGTGCGCATACGGCCTGCAGCAGGTGCGTCTTACCGCTGGCCTCGGGACCGAACAGCCAGGTGACGGCGCGACGTTCGGCGCGCGCCACCCGCCGCAGGTGTGCCAGCACTTCGGCATTGGCGCCGGAAAAGAAACTGTCGAAAACCGCGCGATCACGCAGTCGCACCGCCAGGGGCATCTGTCGCATGCGCGCCTCCGGGATCGCAGGCAGCCCTCAGGCCGCCAGCTCCAGCGCGCGCCCGGCGTATTCACGCACGTAGCCGTAGCCGCTGATCACGATGCTCAGCAGCGTCAGGTACGCGAGGGCATCGAGCATGTTGTGCGGTGGCAGACCGTAGGCTGCGTTGACCACGATCAGTAGCACGTACAGCAGTTGCAACAGCGTGTTGATCTTGCTGCTCACGATCGGGCGGCCGTGCAGTGGTCCTATGCCCACGCGATAGGCGATCGCACCCAGGATGATCATGAAATCCCGACCCACCGCCGCGGCCGTCAGCCAGCGCGGGATCAGCCCGAGCCAGGTCGCCACCAGAAATACCGAGACCAGCAGCAATTTGTCGGCGGCAGGATCCAGGACCTTGCCGAGCCGGCTGGTCCAGCCAAAGCGCTTGGCAAGAAACCCGTCCAGCCCATCGCTCATCGCGGCCACAAAGAACAGCGCCAATGTGATCTGGTAGTTGCCCTGCTCCAGGCTGCGCAGGATCGGCCAGATCAGCCCAATCCGTATCAGACAGATGATGTTGGGCAAGTGACGCATGGGATTAGGCTACTATAGCGCGCCTTGGGTGCCCCGGCTTGCGGGGGCCCGCGCCGCACCCCGGGCGCTAGCCACAATCAAGAACTTATGATCGAAAATCGCAGCTTTACCTATCGCGATGCCGGCGTCGACATTGATGCGGGCGATGAGCTGGTCGAGCGCATCAAGCCGCTCGTCAAGCGCACCCACCGGCCCGAAGTCTTGGCCGGCATCGGCGGCTTTGGCGCGCTGGTCGAAATTCCGATCGATCGCTACAAGCGCCCGGTGCTGGTCTCGGGCACTGATGGCGTGGGCACCAAGCTGCGCCTCGCAATCGAAACCGGACGCCACGACACTATCGGGATCGATCTGGTCGCGATGTGCGCCAATGATGTCGTGGTGCAGGGTGCCGAGCCGCTGTATTTCCTCGACTACTACGCCACCGGTAAGCTGCAGGTCGAGGTCGCGCAGGTCGTGATTGCCGGCATTGCCGAGGGCTGCGTGCAGGCCGGTGCCGCGCTGGTCGGCGGCGAGACCGCCGAGATGCCCGGCATGTATCACGATGCCGATTATGATCTGGCCGGCTTCTGTGTTGGTGTCGTGGAGAAGGATCGCATCATTGATGGCACGGCCGTACGCTCCGGTGATGCAGTGATCGGTCTGAGTTCCTCCGGTGCCCACTCCAACGGTTACTCGCTGATCCGCAAACTCATCGGCGTTGCCGGGGCCGATGCCAGTACACAACTTGCCGGCCGGAGCCTGTTCGACCGACTGCTGACCCCGACACGGATCTACGTGAAATCGCTGCTGGCGCTGATCGGCGCGGTGCCGGTTCATGGTCTCGCGCACATCACTGGCGGCGGCCTCACCGACAATATTCCGCGCGTGCTTACGGATGGCTTGCAGGTGCACCTCGAGCGTCATCGCTGGCCGCGCGATCCAGTGTTCGAGTGGCTAGCGAAGACCGGCCACATCAGCGAGCCCGAGATGCACCGCACCTTCAACTGCGGTATCGGCATGATCGCAATCGTGCCGCCCGCGGATGTCGAGCGCGCACTCGCGGTGCTGGCCCAGCACGGCGAGCAGGCGCAGCTGATAGGCACGGTTGAGCGGGGTAGTGGCAGCGTGCTGATCAGCGCATGAGCGCGGCGACGCCGCTTAAGATTGCTATCCTGATTTCCGGCCGCGGCAGCAACATGGCGGCGATCGCCAGTGCCGTAGTGCATGGGCTGCTGCGTGTACAGATCGTCGGTGTGATCGCTGATCGCCCGGACGCCGCGGGTCTCGTGATCGCCGCCGATCGCGGCCTGCCCACCACCATCATCGATGCCAGAGCACTCGGTAACCGTACGGCCTTCGAGGCCGCGCTGGCCGCTGATCTGGCCGAGCGCGGCGCGGAGCTGATCGTGCTTGCAGGCTTCATGCGCATCCTCTCGCCCGAGTTCACCGCGCTCTTTGCCGGGCGCATCCTGAATATTCACCCCTCGCTCCTGCCCGCCTATCCCGGACTGCACACGCATGCGCGCGTGCTGCAAGCGGGCGAAGTGCTGCATGGGGCAAGCGTGCATTTCGTGACTGCGGAACTCGATGGCGGCCCGGTGATCCTGCAGTCGCACGTACCGGTACATCCCGGGGACAGCGAGGCGAGTCTGGCGGCGCGGGTGCTGGTGCTCGAGCACCGGCTTTATCCGCAGGCGATCGCCTGGATCGCGGCGGGGCGCCTGCGCATGCAGGGCACTAATTATGAATTTGACGGTCAGACTCAACTGCAGCCAATGGAGCTGCCCGCGCCTTAGGGCGTGTCACGCGGGAAGGATCCTATGAGAAGTTTTTGCTTGCCTCTCGCGGCTCTGCTGCTGCTAGCGCCGCTCGCGCAGGCCGATGACC
>JBEKOK010000108.1:0-10709 GCA_049521875.1 Steroidobacteraceae bacterium | reverse complement strand
GGTAAGCAATACCTCGCCAATGCCTACTCAGCTCTGGCCGATTACACCTTTACCAAGAGCTTCGATACCTATGCGGGCGCTATGTTGATGAGCTACAGCGGTCCTGGCCTGGACCACAAGGCGCCGACGCTTGCCTACTCAAGCAACGCCCTCTATGGGGTTGGGCTGCGCTTCAAGTTCTGAAAGCGGGGCGGCGTCTGATGGTACGGCGAGCGGAATTGGAACGCTCGCCAAGCTTCGCAAAAAGGCAGGCGCCACTGTCGCTGCGCGCGGATGCCCTAGTCGTTGGTATCGCGCTTTACGATGGCAGCCTAGAATTTCGGTGCCGCCGCCGTGACCGAGACCCGAATCTCCGGTTCGACGGCACTGCTCACCTCCAGCAGAACCGGCACCGATGCCGGGAGTTCAAATTCCACGATCTTGTGCGGCGTGCTGCAACCCTTCTGGCCCTGGTAGTCCTTCGTATCCACAGTCTTGCCGGCTACGATGACATCGATCCAGAACGAACTGCCGCCTGAAATCCGGTAAATGCCCGAAAGCGGCACCTGCATGCTTGCCAAGCCGGCGAAGCCCGCTTCCAGTGGGATCTTCTTGCTTGGGGGCACCACAAAACTCACCGAGGATTGTGGTGCCAATTGAATACTGTAGAGTCGATCGGCAACCAGCGCCGGTGCCGAGCTCACGTCCTTGCCGCCGGCCAGGCGGGCTGGCTGCGTCGCGAACACAGCGCGCTCCCGACTGACATCCCAGCTGAATCCGGCGCAGGGATCTGGAAGGTCAGCCCACACGGGTGAAGCGCACACGACGACGCTGAGCCCCAGCGCCATGCGACTTGCCACCATTAATGTCGAGTTCACTGCATTGGCCCTGCCAGCCGCGTTGCGAATGGATCGAAGTATTCGCCGGACAGACACCTACCGCAAGGCCTCGACGCCTGGCTGCCTCGTGCGTGCAAATTTAAATAGAAATTGATTCAATTGGACGAGATCGGCGGCTCGAGAGTCCCCAAGACGGCTACCAGCGCGAGAACCAGCAGCGCCAGACCCGCTTCGGTCATCAGCGTCGTGCGCAGGGCCGCGCGCGCGTCAACAGCGGTCCCGGACTCGGTGTCTGTGCCCTCTACCCTTGGCGCCAACCGCACGCGGTTAACGGCGGCCATTGCGACCATCATTGCGAACAGCGCCACTTTGATAAGCAGCAGACGACCGTAAAGCGTGGTCAGCGCCGAGCGCCACGCCGCGGGACCGATAAGAAACCAGCTGTTGACGACTCCGGACAGCAGCAATACCGCCACGACTGAAATTCCAATGGCGGAGAAGCGATTGAGACCAACCGCAAGCGCATGTTGTGATGCACTGTTTCGGGCCTGCCGGGCAACCACAGCCAGCACGCACA
Source organism: Steroidobacteraceae bacterium (assembly GCA_049521875.1). Lineage (GTDB taxonomy): Bacteria > Pseudomonadota > Gammaproteobacteria > Steroidobacterales > Steroidobacteraceae > FEN-1191. The sequence continues at coordinate 9,314 of JBEKOK010000108.1, read as the reverse complement.
AGGGCACCAAGGCGCCAGCCCACAGGGCGGCGGCCAGCAGGTGCAGCACATCACTCACCCGATGAACCGGTCCGGGGAGTCCGGAATCAATGCTGCCGTGCCCTGTCCAGGCCAGACTGGCGACCACCGCGGCTCCCAGAACTGCCTGAGTCAGCCACGGCCTGCGACCACGCCAGCGCAGCGTCAGCAGCGCAATTAAGCTCAGCACCAGCGCCGCGCAGCGAAACGCGCCCACCCGACCGAATTGGGTTTCGACGACGACTGCCCAGACAGCACTTCCGTTTAGCGCATCGCCAGGATTCCCGCTGAGCGCCGCAGCCTCCGACATAAGCCAGCACACAGACCCCGAGAGCGCGATGGCCGAGGCAATCAGGAGTAAGAGTCGAGGCCAGTGTATTAGAGTCGGCCTGTTGGCGACTGGCTGGGCCATCCCATATCCGAAAAAGGCAGCAGCACCAAAAAGCACAAGTGCCCCCGCAAACACCAGAAAGCGTGCAGCGGTGGCTCCCCAATCCAGCACGAAGGCGCTATTTCACTGAGAAAACAAAGGATCCGGTGCTCTTGTGCCCATCATCGCTGGCCACCGCCGTCCAAGTCACGGTGTAGGTGCCTGGCGCGAGCGCGCTTGCGGGCGTAGCAGCAAGCGACTTGGCGTCAGAACCGTCAGCAGCTGTCAGCGCAATGCTAGCGCCGCTCGCATCTGCCAATTTGAAGGTCGAGAATTTCTTGGCCAGCTCTTCACTGAAGTGCAGCTGGATCTTTGCTGGCGCTGCAGCGGTTGATTGCGCCACTGGCTCCGTGCTCACGAGTTTCGCATGGGACTGGGCTACCGATGCGCTCAACAGCAACGCCAGAACGGGCAAAATCATGGCTGCCGGCCCACCAATTGAATTGCGCATATGCATGATTCACTCCATTGTGATTGCGACAGCCTTTGCCAGCACGTTTCGCCCTTGGGGATCTGCTCCTGGCTCGCGACTGTCCTTTGGGCTCAGCCAGTCGTCCAGCCGAGTTATTCTAACCTAATGGACAGCGCCACCCTCCCCCCTGAAGCTACGCCCGATGCGCGATAAGAAGACGAGGTCTGCGGACTCTGGAGCGTTGAACCGGCGCCGGTTCGTGCAAGGCCTCGCCTCGGTAACGTGTGGCACTGCCGGATTGGTGCGCGCAGGGTCTCTGCTGCCAGCGGCAGAGCTGCTGGAGCCTGATGGCAAGGCGGTCTTGCTGAGCGTTGCGCCGATGTCCTTTAATGTCACCGGTCGCTCGCGCATCGCAACGGCGGCGAATGACTCGGTTCCAGGGCCTTGCCTGCGGCTACGGCAGGGTGATGTCCTGACCGCTCGGGTCACGAACCGTCTGGCGGAGCCGACGTCCATCCACTGGCACGGCATCCGGCTGCCCACGGATCAGGATGGAGTTCCAGGTCTTAGCTTTCGGGGCATCGCACCGGGCACCACCTTTACCTATCAGTTTCCGATTACACAGAGCGGAACTTACTGGTATCACAGCCATAGCGGGATGCAGGAGCAGACCGGGCTCTATGGTCCTTTGATTCTCGTGCCGCGGGATCCGGAACCTTACGGCTACGATCGCGACTACGTGGTGATGCTGTCTGACTGGACTGACGAGGATCCAATGGCGGTTCTCTCAAATCTCAAGCAACAGAGCGACTACTACGATTACCAGCGGCGCACGCTGGCCACATTTGTAACCGACGCTGACCGGCTCGGACTGCGAGCAGCTGCCGCCGAGCGACGCATGTGGGATCGGATGCGCATGAGTCCGACGGACCTGATGGATGTAACAGGGGCAACTTACACGTTTCTGGTCAATGGACAGCCGCCGTCGATGAATTGGACTGCCCTTTTCACTGCCGGCGAGAAGCTTCGGCTCAGATTCATCAACGCCGCGTCGATGACGACCTTCGATGTGCGCATTCCCGGCCTTACGATGAGCGTTGTGGCGGCCGACGGCGGTGACATTCAGCCGGTCGAAGTCGAAGAGTTTCGTATTGGTGCGGCCGAGACCTACGATGTCATCGTTAAACCCGGAAGCGATCCGGCCTACACGATCTTTGCTCAGGCATTCGATCGCTCTGGCTATGCGCGTGCAACTCTCGCTACCCATGCCGGAGCAGCGGCAGCCATTCCCGTGCTCGATCCGCGGCCTCTACGCACGATGGCCGATATGGGTATGCAGATGACGGCATCCCAGCCCGCAATGGACATGTCGAAAATGAATATGTCGCAGATGAGCATGGCTGATATGACAGCGATGATGGCGACGCCCTCAGCGTTGGCGGCAATCAATGCCGATGGCGTGGATCCTGCGCGGATGCGTGGACAGCCGAGCGTCGATCACCTGGCAGAGCATCCGCTCAATCGACTTGGGGAAGCCGGCACCGGTCTCGATGATAACGGCCGGCGCGTGTTGCTTTACTCAGATCTCAGATCGTTAAGACCTGATACTGACAGTCGCCCGGTCGATCGCGACTTGGAATTTCGCCTGACCGGCAATATGGAGCGCTGGGTCTGGGGGTTCGATGGGAAGAAGTTCTCGGAGGCTGGTCCGGTGCGCCTTCGTCTTGGTGAGCGTGTACGGTTCGTGCTGGTAAATGACACCATGATGGAGCATCCAATCCATCTGCACGGTTTCCTGTTCGCGCTGGAAAATGGCCAGGACGGCAGCCTTCCGATCAAGCACACCATCAACGTAAAGCCCAATGAACGGCTGAGTTTCCTGTTCACGGCGGACACGCCTGGCTTTTGGGCATTCCACTGCCATTTGATGCTGCATATGGATGCCGGCATGTTTCGCACGGTCGTTGTGGCATGACCCGATGCTGGCGTGCTAGAGCCCGCTCGATCCTGTGGCTGGTGACGCTCGCGAGCCTCGACATTGGCTGTGCTCAGGCTCAAACCGTGCCGCCTGAGGCCAGCGCGGCTGCTCCCTACGGGGCGCCGGTCGAGGATCAGAGCCTCATCTTCCATGCCGAGCTCGATCAATTTGAGGAGCAACTGGATGCAGGCAGTAACGACCTGCGCTGGGACGGAGAGGCTTGGGTCGGCACCGACGAGACGCGGCTCTGGTTCAAGAGTGAAGGCTATGCGAGCGCGGGGCAGACGCGCGGCGGCCAGGATGAGGCACTCTACGATCGACCGGTCACCACGTTTTTTGACCTGCAGGCTGGTGTTCGTTATGACCTGGACTCCTTCGCTGGTCGCGCCTGGGGAGCGATTGGCCTCGAGGGTCTCGCACCCTACAATCTCAAGGTTTCAGCGACCGTCTATGCCAGCGATGCCGGTCACTACGCGATGAAGATCACTGCAGCCTACGAAGCCCTATTGACGCAGCGGCTGATCCTGGAGCCCCAAATCGAATTGAATGGTTACACCCGACCCGATAAATCGATGCAGGTTGCCTCGGGCTGGTCGCAGCTTGATGCCGGATTGCGGCTGCGTTATGAGATCCGTCGAAAAATTGCACCCTACCTGGGCATTGTCTATTCCCGCTCCGCCCCAGGCTCGGGAATCAACCAGGAGCTGTGGCGAGTTGCTGCCGGCCTCAGGGTTTGGTTTTGAATCGGAAGCCCAGCATCAGTGGCATCCCCGCTGCGATGCCTGTTATGAAGCAGGTCGGCTTGCGTCCAGGTGATGCGCCTGCACACTATGCCTGAGTCCCTGGACTCTGGTCATACAGGGTAGTCTTGTATCAATGAACACAACTGCATTGCAGATCCGCGCTGTCCTCAATGAGCCCGCGCTGCTGCCTGCCCTGGCTGAAGTCCTCATGGACTGCGTCGAGGGCGGCGCATCCGTAAGCTTCATGTGGCCTTTGGCCGTTGCCGACGCGCTTGCATTCTGGCAGGGGGCAATGGAGAGCGCGGCACGCGGTGAACGCATTCTGCTGATCGCGCAGGATCAGGCGGGCAAGCTGCACGGCACTGTCCAGGTGCTGCTGAACTTACCCGAGAACCAGCCGCATCGAGGTGATCTCGCGAAGATGCTCGTCCATCGACGCGCGCGCCGCTGCGGTGTAGGCGCGGCGCTCGTGCAGGCTGCAGAGCAAGCGGCACGCACAGCGGGTCGATCGTTGCTGGTGCTGGATACCGTCACAGGCGGCGATGCGGAGCGGCTTTATCAGCGCCTGCAATGGCAGCGCGTTGGTGAGATTCCCGGCTACGCCTTGTGGCCTCGCGGCGGTCTGTGCAGCACGACCTATTTCTACAAGACACTGCGTTAGTCACGAAGTAGCAGCCATCGCAGTTACCTGGCTGATACGGTCGCGCGGCAGCGCGTGACCTGCTCTGCTCGCAATGTTACATTTTTGCGCGCTGTCTCGGTGGCCGCGCGATCGACATACTCGCGACTTCGTTCGGGTGGAATTAATCATTATCAAATCCAATTCGCCGCGCTGCCGCCTCAACTGCAAATCAATCTTCGTTGCTCTTGCAAGTGGCTCGATGCAGTTGGGCATCGTGCATGCCGCGGTCAGCCCGAACCCTCAGGGAATGACCTGGGCAGAAATCGCACGTCTGCCGGACTTCTATTCTGGCGTATGGGACCCGGTAATGGGCGGCACACCGCCTCCGGCTTCGGGCGCTGCATCGCCAGCAGCTCCGGTCGTGATTACCGGACCGGATCAAAGCGGCGCTCCGGGGTCAACGACTGAGGTGGCGCAACGTCGCTGCCAACCCCATAACGTTGAAGACAGCTATGGGAGCCCGTTCCCGATCGAATTCCTGTTCACGCCCGGTCGAGTTACGCTGAACATAGAATACGAGCACGTGGTGCGGCGAATCTACATCGGCGCCAAGCACTCGGAGGATCCCGATCCCGCATTCATGGGTGACTCCATCGGACGCTGGGATAACGGCACGCTCACAATCGACACGATTGCAATCAAGTCGATCGCCGACCCGGAGGGCGAACACTCGCCACACGTCGTCGAGCACATCAGACTGAAAACGCCCGACCTGCTGAGCGTGGACATGACGGTCTCGCGCGGCGAGCAAAGCAAAGTAATTCATCGCGAGTTCCGACGCCAAAGAACCTGGACCATTCACGAATACTATTGCGAGGAGAATCCACGGGACACGCTCGATGCCAATGGCAACCCGGCAGTTATTGGCGTAACGAAATGAAGCCGCCTCGCGCCTCAATCCTTTGCCGCTGGTCACAAGCGCGTCGCGGAACGCTCAAGCCTTTCGCCATGGCCACGACCGTGATGTTCATCGCAGCGGCACCTGCACACCATTCTTTTGCTCAGTTTGGCAGTTCAACGATGCAAATTGAGGGCACGGTGACGAAATTTGAGTGGACCAATCCGCACGCGTGGATCTGGCTTGAAGTTCCGGATGGCAAGGGCGGTAGCGTGCAGTGGGCTCTGGAGTGCCAATCCCCCAGCGGTCTATCGCGTCATGGCTGGAATCGCAAGACGCTGCAGCCCGGTGACAAAGTCACCGCGGACCTGCATCCGATGCGCGATGGCAGCAACGCCGGCGAATTTGTAAAGATCACCCGATCGGATGGCACTGTGCTCTTGCCGATCTGATCGCCGCCGGCCGCTAGGTGTGATCCTGCTCTGCTGCTGGAAGAAATCGATCAGCCAGCGAGTGGTAGAGGGATCGACGGCACACCAGTGCGCTGGCGCCGCGGCCGATAAGTACTACGGCCATCAACGGCAACGTAAGCGCCCGGTTGCCGGTCATTTCGGTGACAATTACAAGCGCGGTAAGCGGCGCCTGGACGACACCGGCAAAATAAGCGGCCATAGTCAATATCACCATCGCCCCAGCCGGCGCGACTGGCCACCAGGCATGCAGGTGCGCACCAAGGCCGGCACCTGTCGCCAGCGAGGGCGCGAAGATGCCACCGGGTATGCCGCTGAAATAGGAAACCAGTGTTGCCAGCGCTTTCCACAGTCCGAATCCAGCCGTTGGGCCAGCCTCGTTTTCCAGCAGCAGTTTGGCCTCGACGTAGCCCGTACCATAGGTGGTTCCCCCGGACACCCAGCCAATCAAGGCGATGAGCAGACCACACGCCGCAGCGAACAGCACGGGTCTGCTTAGCCGGAAGCTCTGCACCGGCTGCGGCAACGCCTTAGCCAGCTTGATCATGGCCAGTGAAAACACACCTCCGCCCAGACCGCCGGCAAGCCCGCAGATCGGCACCGCAAACCACATCCTTGGTTCGCTCATCACGGCACTCGTAGAGCCAAAATAAGTGTAGTTGCCGACGATCGCGAGCGAAGTGACGCCCGCAATAATGACTGCGGTCAGGATTGTGCCGCTGGTTCGCTCTTCAAATGAGCGCGACAGCTCCTCGATTGCGAACACGACGCCCGCGAGCGGGGTATTGAATGCCGCCGCTATCCCGGCTGCACCTCCCGCAAGAATCAGTCCCCGGTCGACATCGGCCGCCGAGAATCGCGCGAAGCGGCGCAGCGAATGCATGATCGATGCTCCAACCTGCACCGTGGGTCCTTCGCGACCGACCGAAGCACCAGCTGCCAGCGCCAGGAGTGTGAGCACTATCTTGCCAACGGCAATGCGGATTGACAGCACCCGATCGCGCGCCGCCTCGGTTGAGAGTGTCAGTGCCGCGATGGTTTGCGGAATGCCACTGCCTTCGGCGCCCACGAATATCCGACTTGTCAGCCATGCGCAGACGGCAAGTCCCAGCGGCGCCGACACCCAGGGAGCCCACGCCCACGCGTGATGCATTCGGGCAAAGAGCAGCATCGCGGCGTCACTCGCCTTGGCGAACAGCACCGCAATCGCACCAGTCGCAAGTGCCCCGGACCAAAAAACCAGCCGTCGGTGCCACTCCGAGGCCGTAAGGAATCTTGTCGCCGCATCTTTTGCTATCACTATTGCCCTCGTCGTGGCACGTCACTTGTTCCGCTTTGCGAGCGGTCGCTTGCAATGCAACCAAGCATTGAACGCTGAGCCGATTTCATCTTACCTAGTAATTTGCCGGGAACAAAAAGATAACGCTCTCGCCCGCTGAACATGAAGATTTGTCCGTATCGTTGCCCGCTCATAGCTCGCGACTTACACTCAATTGAGACAGGTCTGGCGACAATTTTAAATGGGCCAAGACGCTGGTGAAGCGCCCGGATGCCATTGGCTGACCGGGCCTATGAAATGACGGTTGGCAACAGACTACCCAGTCCATCGACATACCGGGGGATTTAAGTTATGAGCGAATTTACTGCTTTCCGCCCAGCGCTGAGCCTGTGTGCTGTGACGCTACTAGCGAGCTCCCTCGCCTATGCGGACAGCGATGCGATTCCAGCGCTGACCGCAGGGTCGAAATGGGTCGTCGCCAAGACCACATCCCTGACTGCGCTGACTATTCCGGCTGGAGCCTCGGTTGCGGCTGCCGATGGTCACTCGCTGACGATGACTGTCGATGGCATCGGCACACCGATCGCGGCTGGCAGCTACAAGGGCAACATTGTCCTAACAGTCACCGATGACATTCTGGTCAAGTACAAGGAATTGGACCCGCACCATTTCCGAGTCGGCCTATATGTTGATGATGGCAAGGTCATCCAAGAGAAGTCCGTAAAGGCGGCGATTGTCGGCGGCCAGGTATCAGATGCATCGGCCACCGGCGTTTCGATTACTTCGAACGAGGAAAAATTCAACGGCATCCTGGTGACTGGTAATTCCAAGTACAGCATCGTTAACCCGACTATCAAATTCACCGGCAATGGCGGTAACGATTTCGCTGGTTACGGTGCAGCGATCATGTCAAGCGGCACAGCCGACGTGACCCTCTTGAATGCCAAGATCACCAACAAGGGAGCGGTGCGAACCGCGGTCTTTGTTGGCGGCAACAGCACCATGCATGTCAAGAACACGACCATCGACGTCGCCAATGGCACACTGCCGGCCGACTACAAGTTCACCATTGAGGTCGGCAAGATGATGGCCGTACCTTGGATGCTGGGACTAACCGGCAACATTCGCGCTACGAATCTGGTCGATAACGGTACTGCTTACTACAGCGACTCCCACATTCGTACGCAAGGCTGGGGCGCGCTATCGACGGACGATACCAAGCGGGTCCGCATGTATGTCAGCAATACGACCGTTGAGACTGTCGATAGCGGCTACGGAGCCTATACGATCGGCGACTCAGTCGATCGCTTCAGTCACAGCACGCTCAACGTCCACGATTACGGCATGATCATGGCCGCCAACGGATCCGGGACATTTACCAACGGCACGATTGTCAATTCGGGGCGCTTTGGCGTGATGATGCACTCTGGAATTGGCGTCAACGGCACGTTGCTCATTGAGAAGGGCAGCATCTTCAATACCAAGTCCACCGCGATACAGGTCAAGGGTCGAGGCGCCAACATCATCGTTAACGACGCGCAGCTCAATGCGGCCAACGGCATCCTGCTTCAGGCGATGATCAATGACGATCCGATGGCCCCGGGCGGCCCGGGTGGCCCCGGCGCGCCTGGTGGCCCCGGCGGTCCACCGTCCCCTCCTGCTGCCGTCGTCGGTGTGCAGTCTCCGGCAAGCACGATCAATGCCGCGGACGGCAACACCGTGCATGCCACGTTCCGCAACGTTACGCTTCAGGGAGATATCATCAACTCTCGGCCTTCGCAGGGTGACATGGTTATCCGCCTGGAAAAAGCGAATCTGACCGGTGGGATTTCGACGGCCACCGCCGAACCTTCAACAGGAAAGACCGCTACGGCCGAAACCTATTACCTGATAGGTGATGTTAAGAACACCTTCGCGCCGAGCAAGGAGAAGAACGGCTTGCGCCTGACAGTGGGTGATGGATCAACGTGGACCATCAGTCAGACATCCTACCTGACCAAGCTGACGATTGCGCCAGGTGCAACGCTCACCGCGAAGCCGGGTTTCGCGGCCACTCTGAAGGTCAACGGCGCCACCAAACCAATCACTGCCGGTACCTATGCGGGCAAGATTGTCGTTGAGGTTACGAAGTCCTAAGCGACCCGCGCTCTGCGTGGCAGAATCCACAGCCACTACAATGCCTGGCTGTCCCGGTTGGCAGCCGGGCAGCCATGAGCGCTGAGTGAGCCCACTGATACAGAACCCGCGAATCCCGGCATGTTGATGCAACCGCGCGCACCTGCCGCGTCGCTGCTCTTGAGCTTTGTAGCTCTGGTCTCGGCTGGCGCCAGCTTCAAGACTTCGGCCGAAGCCGCGGCGTCCGCGGCAACATCGAGCGCTCAGACCGAGGAATTACCCGATCGCCTGGCGTTGACTGACGTTCCGCCTGCAGACGATGCATTGGTGCTTACCGTCGGTTCGCGGC
>JBEKOK010000107.1:0-10721 GCA_049521875.1 Steroidobacteraceae bacterium | reverse complement strand
GACCGCCATTGCCATGAACAGCGTGTTGGCAACCGGCGCGCTGGTCAGCGCAAAGCCATGGAGGGCCTGCACCGCCAGCTGCTGGTTGACTGCGTTGTAGCCGATGTAGGCCACGAGCGCGACCAGCCATACCAGCAGCGCGCCGAGGTAGCCGAATTGTGGACGCGACTGGATCAGCTGCGGCAGACCCAGCTGCGGTCCCTGGGCCGAGTGGAATGCCATGAAGAAGGTACCAAAGGCACAGCCGCTGACGACCGCAATCGCGGTCCAGATCAGATTGCCGCCCAGCAGAATCCCCAGCACCCCGACCGCGAGCGTTGCCAGGTGCGCATCGCCGGTGAACCAGATCGGCCACAGGTGCCAGACCTTGCCGTGTCGCTCCTTCAGCGGCACGTAGTCGATCGAATGCTGCTCGATGAACATGACACCCCACCTCATGCCAGCCGCCGAAGCTTCACCAGGCAGCGCGGGCGATCGCACGCGGGTCACCGCCGTGCGGCGAAATCCTCGCCAGTTCCCCCACCCGCAGCCCATTTGATTTCTTATTATCTCTATCATAATATAACAGCGAAGCTTGGCGTGGGGTATAAAACGACTCCGCTCCCGCGCTCAAGCATGGGGAAGGGACAGTCTCGACAGTGCCAAGGTGCCACCACTAGATGGGCTCATGCTGCGTTGCAAGCCGCGCCGCGACTGTGCTCGCTGCGCTCCTCATCGTCCCCCTGGCGGGTGCCGGCAGCGCCCGCTCGCAAACCCCGGCGGTTACACCGCCCCCGATCAATCTTGATACCTACGAAGCGCGCAAGCAGTTTGTGCTGCTGAAGAACGGCGAGCGACTGGCCTACGTGCCGATGGGCGATCCCAAGGGTCGCCCCGTGGTCCTGATCCACGGCTACACCGACAACGCCCGCGACTGGGTGCCGCTGATCCCGTTCCTCTCGCCCAGGGACCGGCTGATTGTCGTTGACCTGCGCGGGCACGGCCGCTCGGCCAAGCCCGAGTGCTGCTACACGCGTTTTGATTTTGCCTACGACATCAAGCTGCTGCTCGATGCCCTGCATGTTCCGAGGGCCGATATCGTCGGACACTCGATGGGCAGCATGGTGGCCCAGACCTTCGCCGAGAACTGGCCCGAACGTACCGGCCGCGTGGTCCTGATCTCATCGACCGGTGGCACGCGCGCCGGCGATCCCCCGCCGAAACCTGGCATCGATTACGTCGCCGAAATCCGCAAGCTCAAGGAACCGGTGGATCCGGATTCGGATTTCATGGTCGCGTGGTGGAGTTCGCCCACGCCGGTGGATGAAGCCTTCATCCGTCGCCAGAGGCAGGATGCCGCCCGCATACCGCTCAAGGTCTGGATTGCGGTGCTGCAGCAGGGTCTTTCGGGATCGGACCTGCAGAGCACATTGCCGGATCTGAAGGCGCCGACGTTACTGATCTGGGGGAGCGCTGATCCGATCTTTGGTCCCGCGGCCCGTCAGAGCCTGATCGACGCGCTACCGAATGCGTCCCTGAAGATTTTCGAGGGACTGGGCCACAATCCCTTCTGGGAAAAGCCCGCCGACGTCGCCGACGCCATCAATCAGTTCTTGGACCGCGCTACCTGAACGAATCCGGGGTAACGCCACGTTTTGTGTGTTCAATCTTGAGCCTGGGAGCATAGCCAATGACCGACCATCTCGCGAACTCCGATATTGAGGCAACGCGCGATTGCCAAGCCGTTCGCCCGCAGCGCTGGCCCGCCCGTCTGGCGACGCTGGGCGTGGCGGCCTTCGGGCTGCTGGTGGCGCTGGCCTATCCGGGCATCGGCGCGACGCAGAGCGCTGAAACGGCGGCTGCACCGAGTGATGACGAAGCCATCGAGACCATCATGGTGACGGCGCGCAAGCGCTCCGAGTCCGTGGCCGATGTCCCTGAGGCGATCTCGGTCTTCAGTGCCGAGTCGCTGCAGGACTTCAATATCCAGAACTTCAGCGACTACGCGACCAAGGTACCGAACGTCTCCTTCACCTATGGTGGCGGACCGACGGGTTTTGCCGATGCCAGATCCGTGGCGATTCGTGGCATCACCGGTCAGAACCTGACTGGCACCGCCGGCGCGACGGGCTTCTATATTGACGACACACCGGTGCCCGGCTCGGTCGATCCGCGGGTCCTCGACATCGACAACATCGAAATCCTCAAAGGCCCCCAGGGCACGCTCTATGGCGAGAGTTCGCTCGGCGGCAACGTCAAGCTGGTCACCAAGCAACCCGATCTGAACGAGAACGGCTATGGCTATATGGCCGAGGCCGGACTGACCTCGGGCGGTGGCAGCATGGATGGCGGCGGCAACTTCATCGGCAACCTGGTGCTGGTACCCGACCACATGGCACTGCGCATCGTGCTGTTTGCTAACCACGATGCCGGCTATCTGACCCGGACCTACCCGAATCCTTCTGACCCGAACGCCGTCGCGGCCGAGACCAATCCCAATCAGGCGGTCTCCCGCATCAGCGTCGGAGACCAGGGTGCGGACGGCAGCGGTGGCGGCTCGCTGGCGTTGCGCTGGGATGTGACGAGCGCTTTTACAGCAACGATGCGCGTCATGTTCCAGGACACCTCCTATCACGGCTTCGATGCGACCTACGCGCCTTTGCCCTCCTTCACGCCGGTCTATACGCTGAACCGCGCGTTCAATGTACAGCCCGAAGCCTCCGATGACTGGGCCCTGCCGTCACTGGATCTGAAGTACGCCGGCACCGGCTGGTCGATCGTTTCCTCTTCAAGCTTCTTCTATCGGCACACGTCCGACATCGAGGATTCGACCTACGGCACAGATCAGGTGTTCAACTACTACTACGGCGTGCCCCAGGGCACGATTCCGCCGCAGCCCTATCTCTGGGATGGTGAGCACTATCACAATCAGGCGACCGAGGAACTGCGCTTCAGTTTCGATCCGATCGACAACTGGAGCGGCACGTTTGGCGGCTATTACTCACATACTCATACCCGGTTTACGATTCCACCGACCTACGCCAACGGGCTGGCGGCGGAGGATCTGTGGCCAACGAACCTGATCTGGCAACAGACCAATCCTGGACTTCAAAAGGACTCGTCGCTGTTCGGCGAGGTCTATTACAAATTCCTGGATAAATTCAATCTGACGTTGGGCGCCCGCCAGTACTGGCTGGCGCAGGAATCCGGCTATACAGCCAACGGGTTCCTGAACGACGGCTATCAGCCCAACGTTCCGCAGAGCAACAGCGAATCGGGCTTCAGCCCGAAGGTAAGCCTCTCCTACCAGGCGACCGATGCGGCGATGATCTACGCCTCGGCCTCGAAAGGCTTCCGCGCCGGCGGCGCGCAGTCAGTGTTGTCATTCTGTTCGCAGCCGGGCCTGCCCGCTAACGACATTGCGCATCTGCAATCCGATACGTTATGGACCTATGAGCTTGGCACCAAGATCCAGCCGCAACCGGGTCTGCTGATCACGGCCGATGTCTATCACATCGTCTGGGACAACCTGCAGCAGCAGGTGGCGCTGGCTTGCGGCTTCTATTTCGATGTCAACGGCAACCAGGCTCAGGTCAACGGTGCTGAGATTGAGGCGACCGGCCGCATCGCGCGAGGTCTCGAACTGCGGCTCACGGGCGGCTGGGAGCACACGGACATCAATGATCCAGGTCCGCTCGGGGCTGTTGGCATCGCTCAGGGCTCGCAGATCCTCGGCGTTCCGACCTGGAATGCCTCAGTGGGCCTCGTGTACACGCAGCCACTGACCAGCACGCTGAAGGGCATCATCTCGGCTGACTACAGCTACACCGGCGACAGCCTGTCACTGCTCAACGGTGGCACGGGCGCTGAAGTCACCCGGCCGGCATTCTCGCTGGTCAATCTTAGGTTCGGCGTCGAGCGCGGCGATTACGAGATGTCGTTGAACGTGCACAACCTGCTCGATGCGAAACCCAATCTGGGAGACCTGGGCTACGTCGGCTACGCGCAGTTTGTCGCCAATTCCTCGGGCGCCGCGATAGTCGGGCCGAGCGGCTATCCGACGACCGTCATCCCACAGGTGGCGACGATGCAGCCCCTGACGGTCATGTTGCAGTTCCAGAAGCGGCTCTGAGCCGCTCGCCAACGGCCCACTCACGCGATCCGGGTTTCCGGTCGGATTCAATCCGACCGGAAGCCCACGCGCACATGCGAGCCGTCGCAATACGGCTTGTTGGCCGACTGTCCACAACGGCATAGCGCCGTCGAGGTCGTCTTGGCGATTGTCGTGCCGGTACCCGAGACGATCTCGACTGAACCTTTGACGAGCAGCGGTCCATTGGGTGCCGGCACCACCGACAAGGGCCCACTGCGCGGATCAAGTGCCGCGGATTCCTTGACCGGCGGTTCCCCGGTGGCCTGAAAATTCACCGTGTGATGGCTGCCATCGCAATACGGCTTGTTGGCCGATGCGCCGCACCGGCACAGCGTCGCTCGAAAGGCATTGGGCTGACCCTGGATCTGCAGCTCGGCATGAAAGGCGAGCGGTCCGTTCTCGCGGACGCTGACCAGATTCACTTGTGGCGCGGCCTCCTCCGGGAACCCATCGAGACTCCGGTACTGAATGGCGCCGGAGGGGCAATCATGCGCCAGCTCTGCGATTTCGGCCGTGCTCGCCAGCTCCGGATGCAGCCACGCGCCCTTGACGTTGGGCACGAAGACATCCGGCCGCGACAGCACGCAATGGCGTGCGTGTATACAGCGCTTGCCATCGAAGATCAGCTCGACGCTCTTGCTGCGGACCACTTCGGGCTCTGCCATGGTGCCCTCCTTGAGGCGGTTCGATCCGGGTTTGCGCTCAGCATAAAGCCAACAATCCCATCCTGCCAGCCACTGCCGGTACCCGGGAAACGGCCAACAGCGCTACTATGGCGCCCATCCGATTCCGGAGCAGCGCATGGGTTGGTGGCGATGAAATATCTTCACACGATGGTCCGTGTCACGGATCCTGAGGCCTCGCGCCGCTTCTACGGCGAGGCGCTCGGCCTGAAGGAACTGTGCAAGATTGAAAACGAAAAAGGTCGCTACACGCTGTACTTCTTCGCGGCACCCGGGGATGAAGAGGCGCAGGTCGAACTCACCCACAACTGGGATCCGGAGAACTACACCGGCGGCCGCAACTTTGGCCACCTGGCCTATGCGGTGGATGACATCTATGCGACCTGTCGCCGGCTGATGGAGCACGGCGTCACGATCAACCGGCCGCCACGCGATGGCCGCATGGCCTTCGTACGCTCGCCGGACCACATCTCGATCGAGCTGCTGCAGCATGGCGGCGCTCTGGCGCCTGAAGAGCCATGGATCTCGATGCCCAACGTGGGTCAGTGGTAAGCGACCCGCGCGGGACAGCCGCGAGCCCCAACCTAGCGCCGTCGTTGAGGTGCGTGCGTTGAATCCGCTGCGCATCCGCACCGTCACGGCCGGCCTGCCGATGGCGGAGCTCGGCGATCTCGGGCGTCTCGATGCCACGCTCGCGCGCCTGGCGCGCGCCCGCAGCTACTTTGAGTCCCTCGATTTCGAGGTGCAGACGCTGCGCATCGCGACCAGTTCCTGTGTCGCCGACCTGGCACCGTCAGAAATGGGCGCCAGCCTTGCAGCACTTGAGCAGCTCGATCGCCGGGTCAGCGACGCGGGCGTGACGCTCAGCATCGGCACGATCCAGCGCAACCCTGCGCCGCGCCCCGGGCTCGCCGCATGGGCGGCCGACCTGATCGCGCGCACGCGCTCCACCAGCTTCAGTCTGAACATTGCGTCCGAGGCGCAGGGCGTGCACACGCAGAATCTCGCCACCGCCGCGGAGGTGATGCTGGCGATCTCGCGGGTCTTTCCCGATGGCAGCGGCAACTTTCGCTTCGCCGCCGCCGCCCACATCCCCGCGGGCACGCCCTTCTTCCCGGTCGCCTACCATGAGGGCAGCGAGAGCGTGGCCCTCGGCCTGGAATCCGCGAGCCTGGTGTACGAGATCGTGGCGGATCTGAAGGATCCGGCGCAGGCCGAGTCGGTGTTGCGCACGCGCCTGAACGAGGTGCTGCAGCCGATCGAACGCCAGGCTGAGGCCTTTGCGCAGCTGGAGCAGTGCCGCTACCTCGGCATTGATCCCTCGCCGGCGCCGGGCCTGGATCGGAGCATCGGCGCGGCCGTCGAGGCGCTCTCGGGCCAGCCCTTCGGGAGCGCCGCGACACTGCAGGCCTGCGCGCAGCTGACCGGCGCCTTGAAGTCGCTCTCGATCCAGAGCTGTGGCTATAGCGGCCTGTTCCTGCCAGTACTGGAAGATGAGGTGCTGGCTCAGCGCGCGCTGGAGCAGCGCTACGGCCTGCAGCAGCTGCTGCTGTATTCAACCGTGTGCGGCAGCGGCCTTGATACGATTCCGCTGGCTGGCGATGTGGCGCCGGCCGCGATCGCGCGCCTACTGCATGATGTGGCCGCCCTCGCAACGCGGCTTCGCAAGCCGCTCTCGGCGCGCCTGATGCCAATTCCCGGCAAGCGCGCTGGCGATCGCCTGAAGCTCGACAGCCCGTGGCTAACCGAGTCGGTCGCCTTCGCGATCGACTAGGGGACAGCCACCGCGATGCAGCGACTCAGGTAGCCTCCCGCGGCCGGCGGGCGTAGATGCCGTAGCTCAAGATCCCGAGATAGCACAGCGCCGGGATGATGAGCGCGAGCTTCAGTCCCACATGATCACCGGTGACCCCGGTCAGCGGCGGAATCACCGCGCCGCCGACAATGGCCACGCAAATGATCCCCGAGCCTTCCGCAGCGCGCTCACCCAAGCCTTCACAGGCGAGCGAGAAGATGGTCGGGAACATGATCGAATTGCACAACCCGATCGCCAGCAGCGCCCAGCCGGACACCAGCCCGGTGGTATTGGCCGAGATCAGCAACAGCGCGATGACGCCGGTCGCCGCACTGGCCAGCAGCTTTCCCGGTGAGAACAGTTTGAGCAGATAGGAGCCGATAAAGCGCCCGACCATCGCACCACCCCAGTAGAAAATGACGTGCTTGCCCGCAGCCTCAGCGCCGAGACCCAGCACATCCGAGCGCATCAGGTAACTGACGATCAGCGAGCCAATCGCCACTTCGGCGCCGACGTAGAGAAAGATGCAGCTTGCGCCAAATCCAAAGCGCTTCTGACGAATCAGCTGCAACGCATGGCGCAAGCTCGGACTCTCACTGGCCGGCTCCACCAGCTTTTTGCGCTGAAACCACATGGCCGCAGCAATCACCAGCAGCACGACCGACAGGCCGACATAGACCGGAACCACGACGTGACTGGCCTGCACCCGGAACGCCGTTAACGCTGCGCCTGTGAGCTTGGAGGGATCCACATCGGCCAGCGATCCCAGGATCACGGTCGCGCCGTAGTAGGGAAAGAGAGTCGTGCCGACCGAATTGAAAGCTTGCGCGAATGTCAGACGGCTGTGTGCAGTCGCTGGATTTCCGAGCATCGAGATCAGCGGATTCGCAACAACCTGCACGATCGTAATGCCGGAGGCAATCACGAACAGGGCTAGCAGAAACGCGCCGAACAGCCCCGATGAGGAGGCTGGAACAAATAGCAGGCAGCCCGCGGCCATGCACAGCAGGCCAATCACGGCGGTGCGCATGTAGCCAACCCGCTGCACAATCTTGGCCGCAGGCAGCGAGACAATCAGATACGCCACGAAGAACGCCGACTGCACCAGCATCACTTCGCCGTAGGAAAGCGTAAAAAGACTCTTGAACTTCGGGATGATGATGTCGTTCAGGCTGGTGATGCCGCCAAAAATTAAGAAAAGGCCGAACACAAAGATCCGAAGATGCCCGCCCTGGGTGGGGACCGATGCGGTCGGGACTTCAGCCATTGGCGTGCCATGGGTTTGCATAGTTCGGTGGTTCCCCAGTAATTTCAGTCGTTGCCGGGCGCTCTAAGCGGCGACCGTGCCGGCCATGATACACGAGCGCGGCGGCCACTCCGGCTCATGCCCGCTACTGAACAGAATCCGCTCTTGTCCCGGCAGACAAGCGCCTGGCTTCAGGCCAGCGCCACCAGTACGCGCCCGCCACTGAGGCGCTGCTCTTCGCAGTTGGGCTCGGGTCCACCGCGATCGATAACCAGAAAATCGCACGGTTGCCCGATCGCGATCAGCGCGTGATGCCAGGTGTTGCGCCGATAGTTGACACCCTGGTCCCCGGTACTCAGAAAAGCCTGCAGTCGCTGGGCGAGCGGCGCGGCGCCCGCCTCGGCCACGACCACCAGAAAGGCGCGTCGCTCCAGCGGATAGAAGGCCTGGCTCGAGAGCGGATGACGTTCCATGATCTCGATTGGCAACGGCAGCGGGCGCGGCAAGGCGTGAAAAATACTGATCAGCGGCCGCCCGCCGGCCTCCTGCACATCCACCTCGGCCAGGTCGTTGTAGCGCTGGCTGGTGCCCTCGTTGATCCAGGTCGCTTCGTGATCGGCCATCGCGATCACTTCGCCGAAGGGTCGGAATGCGGCCGCTGTCAGCGACTTCGGATGCAGGATCAGATCGCTCATGATGCTTCAGTCCAGGGCCGGCAGCCCATAGAGGCGCACGCGACTCATGCCGCCATCCGGATGCATGTTGACGCGCGCATGCGTAATGACGCCCAGATCTGCAAGGCCGGATTCGAAGCTCGCCACGGCATCGGCCTGCAACAGCTGCGGCTCAAGGAGCGTTGCCCAGTCCATGCTCTGGCGCGCCAAATCGGCGCCGGCCGCCGCTTCGGGCAGGCGCGCGGCGTTGATCGAGA
The DNA here is from genome assembly GCA_049521875.1 of Steroidobacteraceae bacterium. GTDB lineage: Bacteria > Pseudomonadota > Gammaproteobacteria > Steroidobacterales > Steroidobacteraceae > FEN-1191. The sequence continues at coordinate 1,934 of JBEKOK010000107.1, read as the reverse complement.
CCTGATGCGGAAAATTGCCGCGAAAATAGGCGGTGTCCACTTCCACCTTGAGCACCCGGCCCGGATGCCCGAGCTTAAGGATCACCCAGTCAAATCCGGGTCCGCGCCGGCGACGCGTCTCCCAGCCATCGGCCATGCTCGAGCCGCGGCCGGGCAGCAACAGGTTGCCCATCGCACCGTAATGTTCATCGCTGCACGCGAGTGCGCGCCCGCCATTGAGTGCCGCGACCAGATCGAGGGATTTCTGGTTGGCAGGATCCGACCAGTCGCGATGAATCGTCCCGTAGGCGCGCAGCCGCGCGACGCCACCGTCGGGAAAGATGCTGAGCTTCAGGTGCGTCCAGGTCGCCGTGGCATTGACCGGGAAGAAGTTGTGCTGATTGCCTATCAGCGGTGAATACGGCAGCAGCGCACTCCACTGCGTGTGCTCATCGGGATCCCCTTCGATCTGGCAGGCTTCGATCGCGGCATGCGGCGGGTAGTTGCCGGTAAAGTAACGCGTATCCAGATCGATCAGCGCGATGTGAGCACGGCTCGCGAGGCGCACGATGCACTCATCGTGACCCGGCCCACGCCGGCGGCGCGTTTCCCAGCCGTCCATCCACTTGCCGTGATCATCATAGACGCCGGCGCGCCACTCGGGCTGCGAGGCCCCCAGCAGGCGCTCCTTGGCGCCAAAGAATTCATCCGAGGCCGAAAGCACCATGGCGCCGAGGCGTGCATCGGCGAGATTGAGGTGGCCAGCGATGACTTCGGCATATTTGTTCTCGTCCGGCATGTCGCTCACTGCATCCTGTGTGTTGAGGCCAGATTCATTCGGCGCGATCCTCGCGCAGCCTGCCGCTCAGTCCTCGGGGCCACTGGGGAGCGGCGGCGGTGCCAGCAATTCGGCCAGGCGATAGCCCGCAATCAGGCCAATCTGAATCAGCGCGGCGGCACGCTCACTGGTCGCGCCCCGCTCCAGCCGTTCCGCGCACTGCTCGAGGATCGATTCGGGTGTGTGTCCGCGCACTGCGAGTATGAACGGAAAGCCGAATTTCTCGAAGTAGTCCGCGTTGAGCCGCTCGAGCTGTGCGTACTGCCAGGGCGTACATGCCTCGAGCCCGGCGCGCCGCTGCTCGTGCGTGGATGCGGCGGTCAACTGCTGCGGCTTGGGACCACGATTGCCGAGTTTCGGGTGGGCCCTAATCAGGCGCAGCTGCACTTCGGGGCCAGCCCTGGACACGACCTGCCGCATCGCCTCGAGCAGCGCCTGCGCGGTGTCAAACGGCCGTGCCGACACGACGCCTTCGGCAACCCACGGGGAGTGCTCGAACAATCCGCCGAGCGTCGCGACGAATTCTGGTGGCGGCATCGTGTTGAGTTCCTCGAGCGTCACGCTGGCGGCGCCTTGTAGGGATGCACACTCATCCAGTGGCGGGCGATGTCGATGCGGCGCGTGATCCACACCTGCGGATGGGCGAGCACGTAGTCGAGAAACTGCTCGAGCGCCCCGATGCGTGCCGGCCGGCCGGCCAGCCGACAGTGCAGGCCCACCGAGAGCATCTTGGGCGAGTTCAGTCCCTCCGGATCCCCCTCGGCGTACAGCGTGTCAAAGGCGGCGCGCAGATAATCGAAGAACTGCGTGCCGGAACTGAAGCCCTGGCCCGACACAAAGCGCATGTCGTTGGTATCGAGCGCATAGGGCACGATCAGATGCGCACGCTCGCGCACCTGCCCCTGCTCGCTGATCTGCACGCAAGTCCAGTACGGCAGGTCATCGGCATAGGAATCCGCGTCGTAGACAAACCCGCCGTGCTCGAGCAGCAGGCGCCGGGTATTCGGGGAATCGCGCCCGGTGTACCAGCCCAGTGGCGGCGAGCCTAGGATCTCGGTCTGCAACGCGATCGCCTGGGCCATGTGCTCGCGCTCGATGGCTTCGCTGACCTGCTGGT
>JBEKOK010000106.1:0-10761 GCA_049521875.1 Steroidobacteraceae bacterium | reverse complement strand
GATCCACAGCAATACTTCAGCCTCTCGTCCGGTCAGCCCGAACGCCTGGCGCAACACCACCTGATCATCGCCAGGCGTGACCGTTTCGCAGAGGCTGAACAGCAGTTCATCGGGCCCGAGGGAGCTGAGCAGGGCACACTCGAACTGTCGCCCGCCAAGTTCCATGGGCGTTCGCGCGTGGCCTTGCGCGCTACGCCGTAGGGCCAGCAGGCGCTCGATGACAGCGCTGGGTACGGCCGGAACCGAGGCGCCGGCTTCGACGAATGCGCCACTGAGCAGTTGCCGTACCTTGGGCGTGCACCAGAGCACCTGGCCGGCTCGATTGCTCGCCAGCAAAAAGCGGCCGCTGGCATCCAGTGCCGCGCGCGTCTCGTTGGCGGCGCGTGCGTTACCCAGGTGTACGCGGATCCTCGCCAGCAGCTGGCTCAGTTCGATCGGCTTGGTCACGTAGTCGACACCGCCGCTGCTGAGGCCCTCCAGTACGTGCTCGGTTTCCGAGAGGCCCGTCATGAAGATGACCGGCAGGTCAGAGAGCAGCTTGTCCCGCTTAAGCCGCCTGCAGGTTTCGAAGCCGCTGATGCCGGGCATGATGGCGTCCATCAGGACCAGGTCGGGCGTGATCTGATCCACTAGCTCGAGCGCGGCCTCGCCATCAACCGCTATGAGCACGGTATACCCGGCCTGATCCAGTGTGTCGGTCAGCAGGCTCAGGTTCTCCGGCGCGTCATCGACCACCAGCACCGCATCGCGGCGTTCTGTGAGAACTTCAGCCATTGCTGCGCATCGCCTCCAGCACGTTCATGTAGCGCTTCAGATCAAAGGCCGATACCAGTCCGCGCAGGTGTGCTGCCACCGTCTCATTGGATGGATCCTCGAGTTCCATCTCGCGCAGTTTGGCTTCGATGCCACGCACGTGGCCAATACGCCCAAGTTGGTAGAGGTCATCGAGGTGATGTCGCACCCGCGGGCCGGTGGCGCGAACTTCGGCGGCCTCCCCATCGGGAACTACGGCGCTCGCTGGGCGCGTCACCCACTTAAGGCCCAGCAGCCGTCCGACATGCGCCAGCAGCGCACTTAGTTCAATTGGCTTACTGACAAAGCAGTCGTGGAACTGGCCTGAGCCAGCCGTGTGTTCATGCGCACTCGCCGAAACGATCATGACCTTGATGCGCTCAAGCCCCGGCATGACACGCAAGTGCTCGGCAACACTCCAGCCCGATATGTCGGGCAGCGACAGGTCCACCATGGCCAGATCCGGCTGGCATTGCTCGGCCAGCTGCAGGCAAGTCTTGCCATCCCGGGCGATATAGACCGTAAAGCCCAGCGGCCGGAGCAGGTTCTGGACCAACTCCAGGTGCAGGGGGTCATCATCGACTAGCAGCACTTTGCGCCGCTCACCCACATAGTCGCAGATCTGGGCATCCGGCTTCACCGGCTCGACATGGTCGCGCACTTCACTCAGCATCATGCGAACGACGAAGGTCGTTCCGGACGAGGAGGTGGACTGTATCTGCAGGTCAGCGCCCATGACTTGGGTCAGCAGCTTGGTAATCGTGAGCCCGAGGCCCGTACCCGGAATGGCCAGGACGCTCTGGCCCGTGCCGCGCTCGAAGGGCTCGAAGACCCGCTCCAGATCATCGGGCGCAATGCCAGAACCGGTGTCCTTGATCTCAAACTCCGCGATTGGATTGCGATAACGAACGCACAGGCTGACACTGCCCTCCGCGGTGTACTTGATGGCATTGGACAGCAGGTTGATCAGGATCTGTCGAAGCCGCTTCTGGTCCGTGTGGACCTGGACTGGCAGTGCAGGCCCGGCCTCGTAATGAAACTGCAGACCCTTGGCCATGGCCTGCAGACGGAACATGTCGACCACCTGTTCCAGGAATTCCGGAAGATTGACCGTGTCGCGGTTCAGCCGCAGCAGGCCGTTCTCGATCTTGGAGACATCGAGCAGCCCATCGATGAGGTTGGAGAGGTGCTCGGCGCCGCGCCGGATGACCCGTACGGCGGTCTCCGCATGCGTGGCGCTGCCGCGCTCGAGCAGCTGCGCATAGCCGAAAATGGAATTGAGCGGCGTGCGAATCTCATGGCTGAGACCGACGATATAGCGGGTCTTGGCCAGATTGGCCGCCTCGGCAACTTCCTTGGCCTTTTGCAGTGCCGCGTCGGTCCGACCGTGCGCCTCAATTTCCTCCATGAGCATGGCAGTCTGTTTGGCCGATTCGGCTTCAGCGACCCGGCGGCTCTCGTGCGCCAGCACGATGAGCCAGGCCCCAACGCCTGAGAGGAACAGCAGGCTTAAGAACACCAGCCACAGCGTGGCCTGGACTGTTTCGCGCGCTTCCGGTGCGAGCGCACTGTACTGGCGATAGATGAGTGAGAGCAGCAGCCCCGTGATCAGATTGCAGATCAGGAAAATGCCGGCAAAATACCCCGCCCTGGAATTGAGCATGGCCGCGGCGCGTGTCGGAAGTATCTGCGTAAAGAAGCGCCCCATCTGCGCGGCGACCCGTCCATGAGGCTTGCACACATCATGGCAACGCGATTCGAGCGTACAGCACAGCGAGCAGATGGGCCCGGAATAAGCCGGGCAGTGCGCCATGTCCGCACGCTCGAAGGAGTTCTCGCAGATGGTACAGCGAAGATCATCGCCATGGGGCGGCAGGCCATCGGCAGCGCGCGCGAGGTAGTAGCGACCCTCCGTCGCCCACGCGATCAGCGGCGCTGCAATGAAGGCCGTCAGCAGGGCAACAAAGGGCGAGAGCAACTGCAACGTGCCGCCGAGCGCACCGACGTAGGCGAGGCTCGAGGTCACTATCGATAGCAGCAGGGCGCCTACGCCCACCGGATTCACATCGTACAGATGCGCACGCCGGAATTCGATGTACGGCGGACTGAAGCCGAGTGGCTTGTTGATCACCAGATCCGCAGTCAGCGCGCCGATCCAGCCGGCGGCAAAATTGGCGTAGATCCGAAGGATGCTGTCAATCGCGCGAAACACGCCAATTTCCATCAAGACCAGGGCCAGCACCACGTTGAATACCAGCCAGACCACGCGGCCCGGATGCGTGTGCGTCAGCCGCGAGAAGAAGTTGGACCAGGCGATCGAGCCAGCGTAGGCATTCGTGACGTTGATCTTCAGCTGGCAGACGATGACAAAGATGCCAGTCAGTGCCAGCGCAAAGGCGGGCGAGCCCAGCGTCTCGCGAAACACGGTGTAGTACATCTGCGTGGGCTGCGTGGCCTGTTCGGCGCTCACACCGTGCCGCAGCGCGAGGGTGGCGAGGAATGAGCCACCGAGTAATTTGAAGCCACCGATCAGCACCCAGCCCGGCCCGGTCCAGAGCAGGGCGGTCCACCAGCTGAAGCGATTGCCCTTGTGGCGCTCGGGGAGGAAGCGCAGGTAGTCGACCTGTTCACCGATTTGCGGCAGCAGTGACAGCAGCACCGAGGCCGCGGCACCGAACAGCAGGAAATTCACCGATCCGCCGCCACCATCGCCGGCGAAGTGGGTCCACCCACTGAGTTCGGCCGGGTGCTTGTACATCAGGTAGATGATCGGCAGGAACTGCAGGCCAATCCAGATCGGCTGCGTGGCGATCTGCATGCGACTGATCAGGCTGATCCCGTAGACGGCGATCGGGATCACCACCAGCGAACTGATGATGTGGGCGATGGCCAGCGGCAGTCCGAACAGCATCTGCAAGGCGACCGAGAGAATGCTGGCCTCGATCGAGAACAGCAGGAAGGTGAAGGAAGCGTAGATCAGCGAGGTCAGGGTCGAGCCCAGGTATCCGAATCCCGCACCGCGGGTCAGCAGGTCGATATCGACGCCATACTTGGCCGCGTAGTAGGCAATCGGGAGCCCGATGAAAAACATGATGGCCATGAAAAAGAGAATCGCCCAGGCTGCGTTGGGAAAACCGTAGGCGATGGTGATCGTGCCACCGATGGCCTCGCACGCCAGGAAAGCAATGGGACCGAGCGCGGTGTTACCCACGCGAAACGAGGACTTGCGCGCCGCCGCGGGCGTATAGCGCAGCGCGTAGTCCTCAAGGGTCTGCGTAGCGACCCACTGGTTGTACGTGCGTCGCTCGCGAATGATTCTTTGATGAGCGGCCATGTCCCGAATCTCTCTTGTGACCTGAGCGCTGCGGGAACCTATAAGGAGCAAGTGCTGTGCCAGCCATTGTGGCGAACGCGCACGGCACGCGCACGCCGCCGATCTACGTCAAACGACGCATAGAGCTCTCGCATATGGCCCCGTAGAGTCGGCTCCGACTTACTTGTAGCTCCACAGCCGGCGACCTCGCGGATTCACAGGCGCGATTGGGAGAGGTCCTCCGGAGCGATCGGCACCATTTCGGGCGTTGCGGTCCTTTTGACGCACCAAGGTTGTGCCGTGGAGCGCTCGGTCAACGCTGGCAGCAGGCGGAAGCGGGCCGGCGGCGATCTACCTAACCATAAAGGAACATCTCATGGACCCCAAACTTTCGACCCTCCGAGCCGGTCCGGGACCCGCACTGGCGATCGCTCTCTGCGCGACGTTGTGCTCATCCCTGGCGGGCACCGCGCATGCTGATGTCAGCCTGCCCGCGGTTTCTGTGGGCGCCGGCATCCAGACCGGTTTCTATTCCTGCACCAACGCGTGCATCTACAGCCCGGGGGAGATTCCCGCCGGCGACAGCACCGTCGATGGATTCGCGCTCGATAGCATTCGGCTATACCTGAATGGCAGCGTCACCGACCAGATCAAGATGACCTTTAATACCGAATACACCGGTTCCGGAACCGATAAGGTCGAGGTCCTGGACGCCATCGGCCGCTTCGAATTCTCCGACGCGGTCAATATCTGGGTCGGACGATTCCTGCCACCGAGCGATCGCGCCAACCTGTACGGACCCTATTACGCCAACGACTGGACCCCGTTCGCCGATGGCGTCGCTGACTACTACCCCGATGTCGCGGTCGGCCGCGACAACGGCGCCGCCTACTGGGGCGATTTCGGCATGCTCAAGGTGCAGGCGGGCGTGTTCGACGGTCAATCACTCGGGGGCAGCACCGCGGTGGCTGACTCTTCTAAGCTGCTGTACGCCGGCCGCGTGACCCTCGACTTCTGGGACAAGGAGAAGGGTTACTACCTCAACGGCACCTACTATGGCGACAAGGACATCCTCGCCCTGGGTATTGCTGCACAGAGCCAGGACAGCAAGACGGCCTTCAACCTGGACGGGTTGATGGAGAAGAAGCTGGCGGGCGCCGGTGTCATCGGCGTCGAGGCCGAATACCAGAAGGATAATGGTCTGGTCTCCAACGGCTTCGACGATGCCTCAAGCGATGGCTGGTATGGCCTGGTGAGCTTCCTGTTTGCGCAGCAAGTGGGCTACGGCAAGTTCCAGGTGCTCGATAAGTACAGTGAAAAAACCTATGACGCCACCGCGCTGACGGACTCGACGAAGATCAAGACCAACGAAGTCGACATCAACTACATCATCAAGGAGTTCAACGCGCGTGTCGGTGCGTACTACGTAACGCAGACCGACTCGGCGCTGTACGCCTCCTCGCCGAAGGAATTCGGCATCAAATTGCAGTTGCAGATGTAAGCATCAACTGGAGTAGATGAACATGATTACCAACAAGCTATTCAAGCGCCTGGTGCCGGTAGCTGCCGCGCTGCTGGCCTCCTTTTCACTGCTGTCCGCGGCGCAGGCCGAGGACACCATCAAGGTCGGCGTGCTGCACTCGCTCTCCGGCACGATGGCGATCAGCGAGACGACACTCAAAGACACCGTGCTGATGATGATCGATGAGCAGAACAAGAAGGGTGGCCTACTCGGAAAGAAGCTCGAGGCCGTCGTGGTGGACCCGGCTTCCAACTGGCCGCTGTTCGCCGAAAAAGCCTCGGAACTGCTGGAAAAGGACAAAGTGGCTGTGGTCTTCGGCTGCTGGACGTCGGTGTCCCGAAAGTCCGTCCTGCCGGTGTTTGAAAAGGACAACGGCCTGCTGTTCTACCCGGTCCAGTACGAGGGTGAGGAATCATCGAAGAATGTGATCTACACCGGTGCGGCCCCGAACCAGCAGGCCATTCCCGCCGTGGAATACCTGATGAAGGACGTGGGCGTGAAGCGCTGGGTCCTCGAGGGCACGGACTACGTGTATCCGCGCACGACCAACAAGATTCTCCAGGCGTTCCTGCTGCAGAAGGGCGTGAAGCCCGAAGACATCATGGTCAACTACACGCCGTTCGGGTTCTCCGACTGGACCAGTGAAGTGGCGAAGATCAAGGCGTTCGGCTCGGCCGGCAAGAAGACCGCGGTGGTCTCGACCATCAACGGCGATGCGAACGTGCCCTTCTACAAGGAGCTGGGCAATCAGAAGATCTCGGCCGAGGATATACCGGTCGTTGCCTTCTCAGTGGGTGAGGAGGAGCTGTCGGGGCTGGATGCCAAGCCCCTGGTTGGACATCTGGCGGCCTGGAACTACTTCATGAGCATCGATGATCCGCTCAACAAGGAGTGGATCACCAAGTGGCATGCATTCACCAAGAACCCGAAGCGTACCTTCAATGACCCGATGGAAGCACACGTCATCGGCTTCCAGCTGTGGGTGAAGGCGGTCCAGAAGGCCGGTACCACCGACACGAGCAAAGTGATCGCAGCCCTTCCTGGCCTTGAAGTCAAGAACCTCACCGGTGGCATCGCCAAGGTATTGCCCAATCATCACATCACCAAGCCCGTCTATGTCGGCGAGATCCGTCCCGATGGCCAGTTCGATGTGGTGTGGAAGACCGACAAGGTTGTTCCGGGTGAGGCCTGGTCGCACTACCTGCCCTCGGACAAGAATATCGTCGCCGATTGGGTCACGCTCAACTGCGGCAACTACAACACCGAAACGAAGGTCTGCTCGGGGCAGAACTACAAGTAGTTTGGGGGCGAGCACGGAGGGCCCCGCGCGCCGTTTATGCGCGCGGGGCCAGTCCGGCCTCTTGGGGTGCCACAGGACCCGGTGTAGGTGGCACGGCAATTGCTAAAGGTCCTACTACAATGCAGCGCCAACGACTCCGCACGCTAATCGCTGCGCTATCAGTGTTTATGTTGTCGCTGGCGCTGGGCGGGACACCGGCCTTCGCCGCCGAAGATGCCGCGGGCACGCCGTCCCCGCCGTCCGCGGCTGCATCGCTGCCCGATGTGCTGGCAGCGTTGCCGGCTGCAAGCTACAGCGACAAACGCCTGTTGATCCAGCAACTGGCGCAATTGCACGATGCGCGAGTGCGGGCCATCCTTCAGGGGCTGCTCGACGGCGACCTCTACGCTCGCAACAGCGACAGTCGCATCTTCCTCGCGACGGGCGAGGCTGACAGCCTGCGACTGACCGATCCGGTGTCCGGGGCAGCCAGCGGCGAGTCGAATGCCGAGGCACTGACCAGGATTGGCGTCAACAACCAGCTGCGCAAGGCGCTGCGCATCGCCCTGGCGCAATTTGACCTCGAGAGCCGCGATGCCGGGACCCGACTTGCTGCGGTGCGCGAGATGCTACGCGCCGTCGATGAGGACACCATCGTCTCACTTCGGGCCCGATTGACGCGGGAGACCAATTCCGGGGTCAGGGACGAAATCAAAGTGGGCCTGGCGCTGGCCGATCTCGACAGCGCCGATCCTGACGTGCGTGTCGCCGCGGTAAAAACGCTGGCCGGCAGCCTCAACCCCGACGTCTACAACAAATTGACGAGCATGGTCGAGCAGGGGAGCGATGGCAGCTTCGGCGAAGCGGATCCGAGGCTGCGCGCCGCGGCCGCCGCGTCGCTCGCCTCGATCAATCACTGGCGGGCGTTTTATTCCGGCATTCAGACCCTGCTGTTTGGCCTGAGCCAGGGCTCGGTCCTGGTGCTCGCCGCCATTGGCCTTGCGATCACCTTTGGCGTCATGGGTGTCATCAATATGGCGCACGGCGAGCTTATGATGCTGGGTGCCTACACGACCTACGTGGTGCAGCTGCTGATGCCGGAGCATATTGGGGCATCCATCCTCGTTGCGCTGCCCGCAGCCTTCCTCGTATCGGGACTCGCCGGCGTGGCCATTGAGCGCGGCATCGTGCGTCACATGTACGGGCGGCCGCTCGAGACGCTGCTGGCCACCTTCGGGCTGAGCCTGATCCTGCAGCAATTGGTCAGAGACATCTTCACGGCTAACAACAGGCCGGTCAAAACCCCGGAGTGGCTCTCGGGCGAACTGCAGATCAACGGTGCACTTTCAATCACCTACAACCGTCTCTACATCATCCTGTTCACGTTCGCGCTCTTCCTGGTGCTGCTGGCGGTCCTGAAACGCACGCGATTGGGCCTGGAGGTGCGGGCGGTATCCCAGAATCGCGCGATGGCCAAGGCCATGGGGGTGCGTACTGAGCGCGTCGATGCACTGACCTTCGGGCTCGGCTCCGGCATAGCCGGCGTCGCCGGGGTCGCGCTGAGCCAGTTGACCAATGTCGGCCCGAACCTAGGCCAAAACTACATCGTCGACTCCTTCATGGTGGTGGTCTTTGGTGGCGTCGGAAACCTGTGGGGGACGGAGGTCGGCGGCAATACGCTCGGTATTGTGAACAAGGTACTCGAGCCATATGCCGGCGCCGTACTGGCCAAGATATTCGTGCTCGTGTTCCTGATTCTGTTCATACAGCGCCGTCCGCGCGGCTTGTTCCCCCAGAAAGGGCGGGCGGCGGAAAACTGAGATGGTGCCAGTGACCGAGACCCACGGAAGTAGGTTACTTGCCGCCATGCGAGACGATCGCGGCGGGCAGTGGTTTCTCATGCTGCTGCTGACGGTCGCGATTCTGGCGACCGTTCTCAACCTGGCGGTGCCAGAGAGCTCCGCCCTGCACCTGTCGGGCTATACCGTCACGCTGATTGCCAAGTACATGACCTATGCAATGCTTGCCATTGCGGTGGATCTGATCTGGGGCTACTGCGGGATCCTTAGCCTGGGCCATGGAGCCTTCTTTGCTTTGGGCGGGTACGCCATGGGCATGTACCTCATGCGACAGATCGGCACCCGCGGTGTCTACGGCGACCCGGTGCTGCCTGATTTCATGGTGTTCCTGAATTGGAAGGAGTTGCCTTGGTTCTGGCATGGGTTCCACAGCTTCGCTTTTGCCATGCTAATGGTCCTGATCGTGCCAGGTGTTTTGGCCCTGGTGTTCGGATTCCTCGCGTTCCGCTCGCGGGTTTCCGGTGTCTACCTCTCAATCATCACGCAAGCACTGACCTACGCTCTTATGCTGGCCTTCTTCCGCAACGACATGGGATTTGGCGGCAACAACGGCTTTACGGATTTCAAGGACCTGCTCGGATTCAGTCTTCAGTCCCCCCGTACGCGCATGGTCCTGTTCCTATTGACTGCGCTGGCACTGGGTGGCAGTTATCTGCTATGTCGCTACATCGTCAGTTCCAGGGCGGGTCGTGTCATCACGGCCATCCGCGATGCCGAGAGTCGTGCCCGCTTCATCGGTTATCGCGTTGAATCCTACAAGATGTGGATGTTCGTGTTCTCGGCCGTGCTGGCGGGCGTTGCTGGCGCGCTCTATGTGCCGCAGATCGGCATCATCAATCCAGGTGAGTTCTCGCCCACGAATTCCATCGAGATCGTTATCTGGGTCGCGATCGGCGGTCGCGGAACCCTGTATGGCGCCGTGGTTGGCGCGGTACTGGTCAATTATGCCAAGACTTATTTTACGGCCGCGCTTCCCAGTATGTGGTTGTATGCGCTAGGCGCGCTGTTTGTGCTGGTGCCGCTGTTTCTTCCGCTTGGCCTGATTGGCGCAGTGACGCAGATGCGCGCCCGGACGGCTCGCGTGCCGGCATGATTGCTTCGATGATGAACCGGCTCTCGGGGCGCTCCCGCAGTGCGAGGCCGCCGCGTACCGGGGAAGTGCTGGAGGGCGATCGCATCGAGGCGGGGCCAGATACCTCCAGAGGCATGATCCTTTATCTGGAGGATGTCACGGTCAGTTTCGACGGATTTCGGGCGCTCAATGCGCTGACGTTATACATCGAGCTGGGCGAATTGCGCTGCATCATCGGCCCCAACGGTGCTGGAAAGACCACGATGATGGATGTGATTACCGGCAAGACTCGGCCTGATGGCGGTTCGGCCTGGTTTGGGCAGACCCTTGACCTCTTGTCACTGACGGAACCGGAGATCGCGCAGGCCGGCATCGGCCGAAAGTTCCAAAAGCCAACAGTATTTGAGCATCACACGGTCTTTGAGAATCTCGAGCTGGCCATGGCTGGCGAGAAGACGATCTGGAAGTGGCTCTATGCCCGCACCTCCAAGGCGCAGCTGGAGCACATCGATCATGTGCTCGAAACGGTAGGTCTGATCGGGCAAAAGCAGTCGCGCGCGGGCGTGCTGTCGCACGGCCAGAAACAGTGGCTGGAGATTGGCATGCTGCTAATTCAGGAACCTCAGCTGCTGCTGGTCGATGAGCCAGTGGCCGGTATGACCCCGCAGGAGGTTGAGCGCACGGCCGAACTGCTCGTTTCCCTGGCCGGCCGACATTCGGTCATTGTCGTTGAGCACGACATGGAATTCGTCCGCTCCATCGCGCGCAAGGTGACCGTACTGCACGAGGGTAGCGTATTGGCCGAGGGCACCATCGGTGAGGTGCAGCAGAATGAGCGCGTCATAGAGGTTTATCTGGGCGAATAGCATGCTGCAGATCAGCGCTCTCAATCAGTTCTACGGCGGGAGCCACATCCTGTGGGAC
>JBEKOK010000105.1:0-10775 GCA_049521875.1 Steroidobacteraceae bacterium | reverse complement strand
TGAAGCTCTGTCTCTGGAGACGCAAGCGTAGCGCCCGGCGCTGCAACGGCATGTGGCGTTTCCGCAGTGAATCCGAAGCTGCCCGCAATGAGAATCAGGACCCCGAGCAGCCGCTTCAAGCGCGCCCTCCTGCCGCGCCCGCAAAGCCGAGAGAGAGCGCTACTTTTTGCATGGATCTGACCACTACGTCGTCTGGCCGATGTACCACTCTGTCACTCTCGGCGCAAAAGCGAGAAGCGGACGCGTCAGACGTCCGCCTCCCACACCGAGGCGCTCAGGCACCTGTTTCAGACCTAGAACTTGTACTTCAACTGCAGATTCACCTCGCGCCCGAAGATCGGGCGCCCCAAAGCAAATCCGCCATTCGAACCACTGCTGCCCAAATTGGCACGCGCATCTTGCTCCGTGATACCGAGTGCATCAGTCAGATTTGTACCCTGCAGCCGGATTTCGAAGTTCTTGCCAAGATCCGCGACGATACCGCCGTCCAGGGTGCCGAAGGCAGGCAGTACCTGCTGGTTGGCCGGATCAGAGTAGCGCAGGCCCACGTAGGTATAGGTTGCGAAGAATCTCAGGTTGCCCCAGTCCATCGGCTGATCCCACGAGGGCGTAAAGCGCGCCTGGAATCGCGGCTGACGCGCCAGATAATCTCCCGTGTAGTTATAGCCGCTCGAACCGGCCGAAAAGAAGCTCGTGTACACATCGTGCTGCAGATCTCCGGTCACTGCCAGCGTCAGATGGTCGATGGGCATCCAGCGGCCATCGAAATCCAGGCCGTAGGTATGTGCGCCGTAGCTTGCCGTGACACTTTCGAGTCCGCCACCGCTGGTGGTCACGAACTGCTGAAACGGAACGCCCGTGAACTGACGTACGAACGCATCGACGTTGGCGTAAATCGCCGGGGTTTGCACCCGGTATCCAACTTCGTAGTTGTCAATCCCCTGCGTCTGCGGTGTCCCGTTGCGCAGATCATCAAAGCTGGGCAGGTAAACGCCCTGGTCTGCACGGACGTATACGGCCTGGTGCCCGCTTAGCTCATAGGTCCCACCGATGGTCCAGGAGCCTTTGGTTCGCTCGTACACATCGCACTGTGCTCCGTTACCGAGGCGCAGCGTGTTTTCGCAGTTATAGACGTTGTACGTCCCGTTGGGCACGCTGACGTTCTGGTTATAGAGGTGCAACGGATTGCTATCGAGATTCTCGCTCGTATCGTTCTCGATCGTGCCGTCAACCTTCTCCAGCTCGACCCGGTAGCCCGCATCGATCAGCCACTGGCCGATGCGCCACTGATCAGAAGCGAACAGCGCCGCGTTGATACCCTGGAACTGATCCACCAGCGTGAAGAAGCTGGCCCCGGCAAGGCCGTTATTTGAAATCACTGCGCCGTTGTTCAACGTCAGATTGATCAGCTGCGAGTTCGGCGTAGCGGTCATCAGCTCGTCATTGCCCAGGTACCACTGATCGTTCGAGGTGTAGGCCGCAAAATAGCCACCCGTCGTGAGCTTGTTGCCCGGTGCCACATCGAACGTGAAGCGCAGATCATCGCTAAAGGACTGGATCTGCTTGTCCACCACCCAGAAGCCGTTCTCCATCACGTAGGTGTTCGGATTGACGGCCGCGCCATTGCTCACATAAGTCGCGGTGCCTCCGGTCGCCAGTCCCCCGGCGGTTACGGCGCCGGCATTGCCGTTAGCGGAAGTGACCGCGCCGGCGATAAAGTTCGCCATCGTCTCCGGTGGATTGCCGCCGTTGAAGATCGCGTTGGTCGGCACATCGCCAGCGGTGAACTGCAACTTGTTGTCCAGCTGCACACCACTGCTTACTTGTATCGTCAGATCATTGCCGAACGTATGAATATTGGTACCGCGCCCATTGGCGAGGTTCGCCGTCAAAGGCGGACAACCCGGGCACTCCTGAACAGACAATCCCTGCAGTGCACTGCCCGCGTAGTAACCGGTCAGTGCATTGAAACCCGGAAACGAGGAATAGCTCGTGCTTGAGCCGCTGCCAGTAACGCTGAGTGGGATGTCGGTGATGAACAGGTCCTTTTCATCGAGCGCGCGAGCATAGAATAGAATCGAGCCCTGGTCCCAGTCATGCGAGAGCGTCGCAGTCAGCTGCCCGCCGTCAACGGCCGGGAACTGTGAGGAGCGCACGCCGTCGGACTCCTCATAATAACCACCGACGCTAAAAAACCAGTCCTGAGAGAGCGGTCCGCCGTAAAAGCCATCCAGCCGATACATGCCCTCGGAGCCGACCGTCAGTCCGATATCGCCATGGGGCGTGGCTGTGCCCTGGCGCAGGACGAAGTTAGCTGTGGCTCCCAGCTGTCCGTCCGAGAAGACGACCGAGGGGCCGCCAATCACGACTTCGCTGCGTTCAATTGTGTCATCGATGCGAAACAGCGAGGAATCATCCATGAACGAGAGATTGTGTGAGGGGTAAATTGGCGAGCCATTGATCGAATACGACACATAGGGCGCGCCGCTGCTGCCTGGGTAGCCAGCCAGCTCAATGTTCGGGCCGGTCTGACCACCGCTCGATTCAGCCCACAGTCCCGGCACGATCTTCAACAGATCGGCCGAGCTCAACGGACTCGCATCGTGGATCTCGTCCAAGCTCGCGGTGGTGATCTCAAAGCTCGCATCGAGCTTCTTTATGCCGCTCGAATTGGCAGTCGCCGTGACAATCACCTCATCAAGCCCTTGGGGTTCTGATGCTGAGGCATCCTGGGCACATGCGGTGCCCGGATTTGTCACTGAGGCGCAGATGCCGAGAAAGGCTGCGAAGCGCGAGAAAAAGCCGGAGTGTTTCATTGAGTTGTCTCCCCCATTTGTATCGGTATCCTTGGCTGGCGCTCCGACGATGCCGTCGGTTGGCGACGCTTTGGACCTGTTGTCGCCAGACATCCCTGACGATTTGGGAGGTTCAGATAGTTGGCCCGTTCGCCCCGGGGACTTGACAATCGCGATCGTGTGATCGCCAACAAACTTATATGTCAGTCCCGTATCCTTCAGCAGAAAAGTTAGCGCCTCACCCAGTGGTAAGCTTCCGTGAAGTGGACCAGAGGTCTTCTCAGGCAGCGAACCGGTCGAGATCACCAACTGCAGGTGTCCCTGTTTGGAAAGCTCCACCAAGGCTGCTTCGAGCGGCTGAGAATCTATATCGACAGCGAGGATCGTCCTAGGATCATCGGCCAACGCCGATCTGAGCGGCAGCGCACTGAGCGCCAGTACGGCAGCCGCAATCCTGACCCCCCTAGTCTTATGAAACTCCATGCCCCCGCCAACTATCGTTCCCACCAAGTAAGACGCTGAGCGGTATGTTTTTGATACTCAGCGCGGCGCAATGACTTCGCGATTGCCCTCTTTGAGGATCTTGACGGGAAAGGACTCGGGAAGTGCTGATGCCCACTCGGCGACCGCGCCCTGGTAGACCACACCGCTGAATCTCAGATCGCCGACGGAGTCATCTGAAATCGACAGCTCAGCCTCCGAGTAACGCGCAACGTCCATCACGACATCGCGCAGTGGCTCATTCCGGTAAATCAACACGCCATCCCTCCAGCGCGAGCGTTCACCCGGGTTTGGCGACAGCGTAATCGATAGTGCCTCAACTGATTCGCGCGCAGCGAAGGTCACCTGCTGCCCGGAAGCGACACGGACCTGGGCCGGCTTGATCGCCTCCGAAGGAGTCTTGGGCGCCACGGTGACGACGCCTTCGGATACACTCACGGTGACATGGTTATCAATCGCCCGGACATTGAAGGCTGTGCCCACGGCGGTGATATCGCCGCTTATGGATGAGACGACAAACGGACGGCTAGGATCCTTTTTCACGGAAAAGAAAGCCTCTCCTGCGGTCAACTGAATGCCGCGCTGCGCCTTGGTAAATCGCACCGATAGCTTTGACTTGGGTCCCAGCCAGACGCGCGAGCCGTCAGCGAGCGTGATCTCGATTTGCTCCGCGGTTCTTGTAGAAAATTCATCCGGAGGCAGATCACGAGGGCTTATGAAGCGGTGCATCGTAATTAGACCCAGCGTGATGGCCAGCAATGAGGCTGCCACAAGGCCCGCCCAGCGGTACTTGCGAGCGAAACGACGGGCTGCAGGTCCCCCGACGCGGCTTGCTGGGATGGGACCCTCCGCGGCACTCTTGGCCCGCCAATTGTCGACCGACATTTCGCCATCATAGGTGTCCTCGCTGACTTCCTCCGCGGTGGGCATCGCCAGGGCCGTTGAGCCAGGGGTGTTGTGCCACGCCTGAGCAACAGCCTCGAAGGCCTTTCTGTTGCGCTCATCCACATCGAGCCACCGAAGCCACGCCTGAAGGGTATCTGCGTTGGGGTCATTCTCATCGTGGATGACCACGAACCACTCGGCGGCTTCACGCCGCTGAGCTTCGGTGTAGGGAACATTCGGATGGGATGCAGCACTCATGACTCTCTCCCGAACCCGTCATGACCGCTGGAATCCAAGCGCTCGCGCACGTGCTCCAGTGCGCGGGCGATATAGCGACGCACCATGCAGGCGCCGATATCCATCTGTGCGGCAATATCATCAACGGACATCTCGTAAACGCGGTGTAGCAGGAAGGCTTGTCGGCATTTCGCCGGAAGCTGCGCGACTGCAGTACCGAAGAGAGCCAGGGCTTGCTCTCCGCCCAGCTGTCGATCTGGAGTTAGCTCGAACACCGCAAAGTCGAGATTCGCCATGGAGGAGATGTGCACGCGCCGGCTGCGCTGACGCAGGCGATCGACCGCGAGGTTCGCTGCAGTCTTGAAAAGGAAGGCGCGCAAATAGCTGATCGCCTCGGGATGATCGAGTTGCAGCAGATGAACGTAGGCTTCCTGCGCAATCTCGCGCGCTTCCTGCTCGGATCCCACCTTGGCCGCAATAAAACGCAGCAACGCGGCGTTATGCTCGCGGAACAGCCGCTCAACATCGCTGGTCTCAGCGGCTGGCGCTGTTGCGGGCTGATCGCTATGAGATTCCAATGCCAGTGGCTCCCCAACTACTGACCCATGCCCCTATAACGACGAATGAACGAAAAATGATACTCAATGATTTCACGTTTCCGGCTTCTGCAGCGCCACACCCAGGGTCACTGGGGTATGGTCACCGTACCGTGACGCTCTTACGTGGAAAATCATACAGTTACGAGGGTCCGAGTACTTGCCGCGGTGCAGGACAAATCTAACCCCCGCCCGTAGCTTGCCCAAAGCATGCTTGTTTAACACTTCGAATCTTGCAGCTCAATCGCCAAGCTCGGGTGAGAAGCGTTATCGCCGATGCCAAATGTTCTAAGTACACCTATCTAGCTCTTACGGCTTTCCTGTTTGGGCCGCACTGCACCATTCCTGAGTCATCCGGGCCCCGGCTCACGTCGTCATGAGGTGACTTCTACCCTCGTACTGACAGCGCAACTTGAACCCTCACTCCGGTCGTTTCTTCTCGCGGTCCCAGTGCTCTACCTCAGCACTCGGTCGATATACAGTGCATACGTGCCCGTGTGCGCCTCTTGAGTCCGGCAAGTCGCGCGATCAATTCCTACGTGCAGCACCGGGATCGGAGGCGTCATGCCGTTTCTGGGCAGCAGTCGAAGCGTGTCTTGTCTCGCCTCAGCCGAGCGGCCCAATATGGCTTGGCCTCCTAAAGGATCATCCGACCTGTTCCCTAACCGACCAAAGGGCGGATCGTCTGTTCCAGCCAGCCAAATTGCGGTGCGCCAGCGTACAGAGCAGACGCTCGCATGCGCGCAATCTCTTGTCCCCTCAATGATAAGGAACGATGCAATGAATACTGCCGCACCACTGCAGACCGAAGCGCGCTCGGGACGTAGCATGTCGGCAGATCCACAGCACCTACCCAGAAGCAGGTTCGGGCGTCGATCGACTGCCGAAGAAGTGACTGCGGGCATCGATCTGCGAGGCAAAACCGCCGTGGTGACCGGGTGCAACTCGGGCCTTGGCTTCGAGACAATGCGCGTGCTCTCGTTGCGGGGAGCGGATGTCATTGGCGCGGCTCGCACGCTCGAAGCGGCACGTGCGGCCTGCGCGAAGATCAAAGGCAACACGCGGCCCATTGCCTGCGAGCTGACCGATCTGGACTCCATTGCCAAATGCGCGGATGAGCTTTCTTCGTCGGCGCCGCCGTTGGACATGTTGATTTGCAATGCGGGCATCATGATGCTACCCAAGCTAGAGCAGGTCCGTGGCGTTGAGAAACAATTCGCCACGAATTACGTGGGGCACTTCCTGTTAGTGAATCGTCTTCTGGCTCGCGTGAAAGCAGCGCCTCAGGGACGCATCGTCATGTTATCGAGCAAGGGGCATGAGTACGCGCCCAAGGTTGGCATAGAGTTCGATAATTTGTCGGGCGAGAGACATTATGGACCGCTGGCCGCCTACGGACAGTCGAAACTCGCCATTATCCTGTTCGCGATGGGCCTAACACGCCGCCTGACGGACACAACCGCTACCGCCAACACGGTACATCCCGGCGTAATTAACACAAGTCTCGGACGCCATTTGTCGCCTGTGTTCGGCACCGTGTTTAGCATTCTATCCTTCTCGCCGCTGCTGAAAAGCATTCCTCAAGGCGCGGCTACGACGTGCTACGTCGCGACCTCACCTGCTCTCGCAAAGGTGAGCGGGGTCTATTTCGCTGACAGCAACCCCAAGACTCCGTCCGCCCAGGCGCGCGATGGCGCCCTAGGCGAACGGCTTTGGACGGTATCGGAGGAGTTGGTCAAGGGCTACCTCTAGGGAGGGACCAAGACCCCTGGAGCGAGCAAGCTGAGGAGGTACCTCGCATCCGCCTTTAAACGCCGAGAGCCTGTATGCATACGTGGTCCGCATAGGCCTCCCAGTGTTCTACGATCTTGTTGGTTTATCGTCGATGCGCTTCCCCGCCAGGAATGAAATCAAGGCCACCCGAGCGCAGACGGCGTTCTCGCACGAAATGCGATGCAGGTAACGTCGCAGATTTGGGGCCTGAGTGTCAATTGGACGGACAGCCAGAGTAAGGAGTGGGGGCCTGCAGCATGCAATTGCTAGTTAGGCCCGTGCAGCACAATGGCTCGTGTTGCCTCCGGCAATCGGAACGTGTCATCGAGCGCCGCAAGCAGTTCCTCGCTGATGGCGTTCCGTTGTCGGAGTCGGTGCAGCGACACAATTGCGACCGCCTCGAGCGTCTCGGTCATCACTTCCCTTGTTGTCTACATAAATGGCAGCTCGCGGAGCACCCCGAGAGCGACCCTCCCGTCCATGACCACCTCGATGGTGTCGCCGGCTTGAAATTGGCTTTCGATCAGTGCAAAGCCGATGTTCCGCTGGAGCCGATAGGACCATGTGCAGTTCGTCAGATCGCCGACCTTCATCCCGCCTCGGCAGATCGGATGCCATACGAAGCCCAACGGCGCCGGCTCACCGCCCTCGAGCGTGACGCCGAGTTGGTGCCGCCGCGCCCCGGCCGCATGGATCCGACGCAGCGCCTGGATCCCGATCACATCGTTCGCGACGTGGAGGTCGATGTACCTGCCGAGCCGCACCTCGTAGGGATTCGTACGGTCATCGGTGTCGCCGCCGTAGGAGAGCAGGCCGCTTTCGACTCGCTCGCACAAGTTGGGGGCCCCAGGCCCGATGTCCCATGCCTTGCCGGCCTCCTTGACAAGGCTCCAGAGGCGCGTGCCCTGCGAGCCGTCCATCAGGTAGATTTCGAATCCGCCCTGCTTCGACCACCCTGAGCGAGCGACGGCAACCGGAATCCCCTCGAGCATCGTCTCGCGGAACCAGAAGTACTTGAGCACGCGCACCCAATCGCCGAAGAGTGCCGCGACAACGCTCTCCGCCTTCGGCCCCTGGACCGCGAGCGGTGACACATCGGGCTCGCTGACCTCGACGTTGAGCCCACGCTCGGCTGCGATGGCCCGCGCCCAGAACCAGATGTTCGAGTCGGCTATCGAGAGCCAGTAACGGTCGTCGGCGAGCTTCAGCACGATCGGATCATTGATCAGCGTGCCCGCGTGATTGCACAGCGGTACATACATGCCCTGGCCGACCTTCGACTTCGATAGGTCGCGGGGAGCGAGGATCTGGGCCAGCCGCCCAGCGTCAGGGCCCCTAAGCTGCACCTGTCGCTCGCACGCTACGTCCCACATCGACACCCCACTGATCAGGCGCCAGTACTCCACCTCGGGCTGCCCGAAGCTCGTAGGCATCAGCATGTGGTTGTAGGTCGTGAATGTAGTAGCGCCCTCGGCACGTGTAGCTTCGAAGAACGGCGACGGGCGCAGTCGGGCCGAAGGTGCGATTCCGAACATGATGTCTCTCCTGCGAGTAAAGTTCTGCGTAGCAAGGCGAAATTGAGGCGCCGGAACAGGGCGACATCGAATACCTGCCATTCGCCAACATCAAATGTGCCGTTGAGAGTTTGCGACTACCCCAACAGCACGAGATGCGCCGCCATGATCCCGGTAGGCGTGGCGTTACCGGCGGGCGCGTACGGCCCGGTTTGAACGCTTTGTGTTCTTTGGCGATCCGACCCTCTTTCCAGGAGGAGCTGCCGCTTTTCCGTGTACCGATGCCGCAGCTCGAGGCGCTTGCGCAAGCAGTGGCTCAAGCGCAAATTTTCTAAAACGACCAAAGGCAGAGGCGACGCCTTCTGATTTCATTCGAATCAGCGCGCCCTCGTAGGCATCGATCAAAAAGGCGGCGGCCTCGCGCGCGTTGATGGCGGGGTCGAGGTCGCCGACCTCTTGAGCTTGCAGTAAGACGTGAAGAATGCTTCCTTGCCATATCTGAAAGGACTCTTTGAGTCGCTTACGCAGCACTGGACCCAATGCCGTAATCGTTTGCGATAGGACGCCATACAGGCAGCCACCGGCAGGAAAAGTCGCGACGAGTTCCTTTTCCAGCGCCTCAAAGTGCGCTCGCAAACGACTCAACGGCGGGCGCGTCTGGTCGTTTTCCAGGGCTCCCCGAAAACTCGCATAACGAGCCACGTACGCCTCGAGCACAGCAACGGCGAAATCCTCTTTACTGCGAAAGAAATGATAGAAGGAACCCTTGGGTACGCTGACTGCCGAAAGTACCGGGCCTATGCCGACGCCGTCGTAGCCATAAGCCAGAAACGACCTCAACCCTTCTTGAATCAACAGATCTCGTGTATTGGTTTCGCGCACTCGCTTATAGTAGACCGGTCGTCTACCAGCGTCAATGTTACTGTCGATTGTCCGCTTGAAGCGCAGTGGTAATGTTCCGGTACTGGCCATTCCGGGTGCTAATTGCCAAAACCCATGTGTGCCGTGACCGAGCGGAGCTGGGGCAGCATAGTCCCCACGATAACTTCTTCAGACTATTAAACGCTCCCTCCGGGCGCGCGCGCCCCTGAACATCAAACCAATCGTATTCCTCGCGCGGCAGCGCGAGCATGGCCTCATGAAAGGCCTTCTGGATGGCTTTGAGCGACTGCTGGCTGGCCTGTTCTTCTTCGGCGCGCTGTTGCTCCTCGATCAAACCTTTGACGTGAACTTCTAGCGGCTGCAAAGCCTCGATTAAGGCTGCATACCGCTCATCCTGGACGATGCCGTTGCGGGTGCCGGGGGTGAGATTGACGAACGGTACATCGACGAGGCCCTGGACGTAGCGCAAGATCCACGGCGCATGTTGCAAGCCGGGCGGCGACGAAATATCCTCGATCACGCGCGTTCCGATTCGCGTCAGTGCGACGCGCGCGCTTTCGCTTGGCTCGGCCAAATACAAATCTGCATAGGCATCCCCGAATACCGTGCGGATGCCGGGCAGCCGGTGCAGCAATCGCCCTTCAAACTGCCGAGGTTCGACCTCGTATTGCTTGCGAGCGAGCGAGCTTATCGATCACCGTGACCCGGGCCTTGGAGTCGCGGATCCGGTCGCGCAGCTCGGAGGCTAGATACCACTGGATCTTCTCTCCGCTTAAGGTTCGGATACCCTCCAGTAATGGCGAGACCTTGAGCTCCGTGCCCCTTTCGGCAAATAGCGATCGCTTCGGACTCACTTCACAGCGTGAGTCACCCTTGCTCATCGTCATCTGGTAGGACTTCTGATCGGTCCCGGTCGAGGTCATGGTCAACATGCCCCCAACGGTCCAAAAGCTCAAAAGGCCAATACCGAACTCGCCCTGCAGACCGGTACCATTGCCATCTGCCTTTAGGCGTCGCTTGATCGAATCACAAATGTGCGTGGCCACATACTTGAAGTCTGGCACGCCGTCGGTATCGCGCGGCACGCCATCCCCGTCATCCTTAATCGATAGGCAATGCGCGCCATGTTCCTTGCCGCGCGTTTTCGTGATGGTCGTGGCGTGCGCATCGATGCTGTTCTCGACGAATTCGGCAATCGCCTTTATGGGATTGCTCTGCGAGAGCGCGATAATGCGAATCGCATTCCAGTCATCGCCAATGCGCAGCTTGCCGCTGTCCTTACTCTTGGTTTTCATGCTGGGGCCTGGGAGCAATGGGCCAGAAAACCGGGTTTAGCGGCGAGCTTTCCAAGGACAAGTAGTCAAATCACCTCAACGGCACCGCCGTACTCTGCCAGCACACGATCAGCGGTCAACAAACGCAGCGGCTCAGAAAACGCCTGAGCAAGCAGCAACCGATCGAAGGGATCATTGTGATGAAGAGGCAACTTTGAAACCGCCGCGGCATGCCGAGTCGTCACCGGCAGCTCTTGGAATCCGCTGGCCTCTATAGCTGCCGCCAGTGCTTCTGGATCGCCTTCAATCTTACCCAAG
>JBEKOK010000104.1:0-10951 GCA_049521875.1 Steroidobacteraceae bacterium | reverse complement strand
GAGGCCGGCGCGGTCCGGGCCTTTCGCAATCAGTGCGGCGAGCGGCCGCACGTACTCAGCCTCTCAGCGCGCGGCCGCTTCGAGGGCGCGATCGAATGCCCGATACACGGTCTGGCCTGCACGCTCAGCGGCGAGGCCTTGCAGGAGGGGGTTGGCGAAGGACTGCAGTCGCTCCCGGCGCTAATTCAGGATGGCTTCGTGCTGGTGCGCGCGCGCGGCACTGGCAGCGAGCCGGGACTGGCGCTGGCTGCGGCGAGTGGTCCGCTGGCGCTGACGCCAGCTGCAGAAGCCCAGGAGCTGGCTGTGGCCGCAGACTGGCAGCGCCTGTGCGAGCACTGGCTCGAGTTCGATCTGCCAGAACACCCGGTCGGACGACTGGCCGGGCTGCTGGCCGAACCGACTCTGGATCTGTCACAGCCGGCGCTGCAGTTGAACTGGCGTGCGCGCATCGAGAGCGCCGGGCGCGGCTGGTCGGCCCGCCGCTATGGCACGCTTGCCCGCGAACACGGTGCCGCGCACTGGACGCGGATCTTCCTGCCACCGAACCAGTGGCTTGAGCGGCGCGAGGATGGACTCACGCTGCTGCAGATCCTGCCCTCCACCGCGGGCCAGTGCCGCATCCGCTGGCTCGAGTATCGCGTGGCAGGCTCCGAGCCGCGTCTGCATGCGATGTCATTCCTCGCCCAGCGCCTGCGCGCGACCTGGCTCGCGCAGGACATCGAGGCCTGTGAATCGCTCGAGCGCGCGACGGCCCCGGGTAGGGAGGCCGCGCATCCGGCGGCGCCCCCATGCGAGGCCATCGCGGTCTTTCGACGCGTGCTGGCGCAGCTGTTGCGCAGCGCGGCCTTACCCGGAATACAATCAGCCTGAACCCCGTCGGCATCTTGAGCGGCTGGCGATCCTGAGGCAGGATCGGCCGCCGCAGGCGCCCGCGAGTGGCAATTTCCAAGGAGTCGATGACGATGAACGCACTGCCCAGCACCAAGACCGAGTGGCACGCACGCGCCAAGGCACTACGCTACGAGACCCGCCACTTCATCGACGGCGACTATGTCGATTCGCACGATGGCGCGCGCCTGAGTGTCATCAATCCGGCGACCGGCACGGAGCTGACCAGCGTCTCCGCCGGTTCGGCCGCTGACATCGACCGCGCCGTGCAGGCCGCCAAACGCTGCTTTGCCTCGAAGGTGTGGAGCCGGCGCGCACCGCGCGAGCGGCTGGCCGTCATGACGAAGTTCGCAGCGCTGATCGAAGCGCACACCGAGAAATTCGCGCTGCTCGACACGCTGACGATGGGCAAGCCGATCCGTGACATGGTGGGCATCGACATCCCGGCGGCGGCGCAGAATTTCGCCTATTTTGGCGAGCTGTGCGACAAGATCGAAGGGGTCGTGACCAGCACCGCGAGCGATGCTTTCCACTACATCCTGCGCGAGCCGCTCGGGGTCGTCGGCAGCATCGTGCCGTGGAACTACCCGCTGCTGATGGCGGCCTGGAAGGTGGCACCGGCACTGGCGGCCGGCAACTGCGTGGTGCTCAAGCCGGCCGAGCAGTCACCACTCTCGGCACTGTTGATGGCCGAGTTGTTCATCGAAGCCGGTGGCCCGGCCGGCGCCTTCAACGTCGTCAACGGGCACGGCGAACAGGCCGGCGCGGCACTGGCGCTGCATAACGATGTCGCGAAGATCGGCTTCACCGGCTCGACCGAGATCGGCAAGCAGATGCTGGTGTACGCCGGACGCTCGAACATGAAGCGTGTGGCGCTCGAGTGCGGTGGCAAGTCGCCGCAGATTTTCCTCGGCGATCTCGAGGATCTGGAGCGCGCGGTGCAATACGCGATCAACGGCATCTACGGCAACATGGGCGAGGTGTGCAATGCCGGCTCGCGGCTGCTGATCGACAAGCCGATCGCCGGCGATTTCCTGGATCGCTTCATCGAAGTCGGTCGCAAGGCCTACGTGGCCGGCGACCCGCTCGACCCGGAGACCAACCTCGGCCCGCTGGTCACGTCGGGCCAGCAGGCCCGTGTCCTCGGGTATATCCGTCGCGGCAAGGAGGAGGGTGCGAAGCTCGAGTTCGGCGGCGACAAGCCCGACGGGGCGGGCAGCTACGTCAATCCGACGCTGTTCTCCGGCGTAACCAACCAGATGACGATCGCGCGCGAAGAAATCTTTGGCCCCGTGGCCGCGGCGATCGAGGTCAATGGACTGGAAGAAGCTCTCGCGGTCGCCAATGACTCGATCTACGGCCTGGCCGCTTCGGTCTGGACCCGCGATCTGACCAAGGCGCACAAGGCGGTGCGCGATCTGGAGGCCGGTGTGATCTGGGTCAACTGCTTCGATCACGGCGACATGACGCAGCCATTCGGCGGTTACAAGCAGTCCGGCCATGGCCGCGACAAATGCTGGGAGAGCCTGCTCTCCTACACGCAGACCAAATCAGCCTGGGTGCACCTGGGCTGAAGTTGCCGGCAGCCGCCGCCCGATCAGCTGAAGCTGCTCGGTGCCGCGGCCAGGCGCGTCTCGGGGATGCGCGTGCGCAGCAGCTGGTGGAACTCGAGCATCCAGTGCTCGATGTTCGAGAGCGGCCCGGGCTGGTAGCCGCTTGAGCCCAAGCCCAGCTGCACCCGCTCGCACAGCGCTTTATCCTGGGCATTGACCTCGTTGTTGATGCGTATGCCCAGGCCCCGCAGCACGCGCATCTCGCGCCGTGCGTCCGGCAGGCCATAGACGCCGCTGCGAATCAGCGTACGGCCGGGACTCTTGGGCAGTACCTGGAAGAAATCCATCTGCTCCGGAAACACATCGAGCCCGAGGTTGGGCAGCAGGCTGTAGAAGCGCCAGCTGCGACGGTGCGTGTCCGGCAGATGCGTGGTCAGCGGCTGCACCATTTTCTGGTACATGCGCTCGCTCCAGCGGTTCGAGGGCTGCTCGCGCAGCCAGCTGGTGCCCTGGGCGAGGCCCTGGCCGCCCTTCTGGTCCTCGTAGTCCGGCGTGAACATCCGCTGCAGGCCCGGGTGTCCGATCGGCACGTGGTAGGACTCGAGGTAATTGTCGATCGCCACCTTCCAGTCGCAGGCCCACTCCTCGGTCGTGATCGGCCCGAGCGGCACCATCTCCTCGAAGCGATACGGCGCCAGCTCCTCGAGCACCGGCGCGAACACTTCCAGCACCGGGCGCGGGTCACCACTCATGCACACGAACACAAAGCCGAGCGCCACATCGGTACGCACCGGCGTCAGGGACAGCGCGGCCTTGTCCAAGGCCGGGAACGTGTCGCTGCGGGCAACACCCTGGAGCGAGCCGTCCTGGCGGTAGCTCCAGCCGTGATAGGGGCACACGATCGGGCCCGCGCAGTGGCCCGAGTCATCAAAGATGCGGGTGCCGCGATGCCGGCAGACGTTGTGGAAGCCACGGATGCGTCCGTCGCGATCACGCATCACGAATACGCTCTCCGGTCCGATCTGCAGCGTCACAAAGTCGCCGGCCTTCGGAATCGAGCTGACGTGGCAGGCAATCTGCCAGCTCGGCTTGAGGATGCGGTCAATCTCGAGCTTCGTGAGCTGCGGGTGCCCATAAATCCACGCCGGCATTGCATGCGGTACAGCGCCATTTGGACGATCGAGGCTCTGGGCAGCGGTGGCGGGGCTCATAGGCGCGCTTCCAATGTTATATAGTCGTATAACTGTACCCCCAGTGAGCGCGCAGCGGCAAGGTCAATGAATTGGCCTCTGCAGGCTGCCCGGGTTATCAGACGGCCATTTTCGCGACCCTAAATGCCATAAACCCACGCCGATAGGGCTGCGTTAGCCGTTCGGAGGGGTCCGCGTCAATACTATATGGTCATATAAAATTTCTGGACAGCCTGCAAACCCGGATGGTAGGGTTCCTGCGGCTGCCCCCCACGCCGGGAGGCAGGGGGAGGAGTTATGGCTCGCGATCTGTCCAAGTCCAACGCCCACTTCCAGAAGGCGCTGACCCGGCTGCCGCTGGGCGTGGCCTCGAATTTCCGTTACTGGGGTGATGAACGCACGATCTACGTCAAGCATGGTCGCGGCGCGCGTATCACTGATATTGACGGCAACAGCTACGTCGACTACCGCTTAGGCTACGGCCCGGCGATCCTGGGTTACGCCGATCCGCGCGTCGATGCCGCAGCCCGCGAGGGCATGGAGGTCGGGGGCGTGTTCGCACTCTCGACCGAGCGCGAATACCTCGTGGCCGAGCGTATCTCCAAGATGGTCAAGTCCGCCGAGCTCGTGCGCTATTCGAACTCCGGCACCGAAGCGGTGATGGCAGGACTGCGCCTGGCGCGCGCCTACACCGGTCGCGATGACTACATCATTCTCGAAGGCGGCTACCACGGCCTGTTCGATGCGGCGATGTGGTTTACGCCGATGGATCAGTGGAAGCAGGTCGGCGAGCCGGAGATCAAGCCCTACAGCGAAGGCGTGCCGCTGAGCACCCGCAGCTTTGCACATTTCGTGCAGGCCAACGATGCCAACCAGCTCGAAGATACCTTCAAGCGCCACGGCTCGCGCATCGCCTGCATGCTGATCGAACCGATCATGGGCAACTGCCTCGGCATTTCGGCCGAAGCCGAGTACCTGCGTGCGGCCCGCGAGCTGTGCACCAAGTACGGCGTGGTGCTGTTCATCGACGAGGTCAAGACCGGCTTCCGCGTCGCCCGCGGTGGCGTGCAGGAACTCTATGATGTCCATGCGGATATCTGCACCTTCGCCAAGTGCGTTGCCAACGGTTACCCGATCTCGGTGCTGGCCGGGCGCGAGCACATCATGCGCAAGCTCGGCAAGGGCGTCGCCCATGGTGGCACCTACACGGCCCACTCGATTTCTCTGGCGGCTGCCGAGCGCACGCTGCAGATCCTCGATGAGACCGATGCGCTCGAGCGGGTTGCGGACTACGGCACGCGGCTGCGCAACGGCATGCGCGCGATCCTCAATTCCCGCGGCATCGCGCACAGCTTCGTGGGCCACCCCTCGATGAGCGGGCTGTATTTCGCCGCCCAACCGCCGCGCAACTACCGCGACTGGAAGGGCAGCGACTACACCTTCTACGACGCTGCGGCCAAGGTGCTGCACGATGAGCGCGTGCTGTGCGAGCCCGACTCGCGCGAGCCCTGGTTCATCTCGGCGGCCCACGATGACTCCTGCCTCAGCGACACGCTGCGTGGCTTCGAGATCGCGATCGACACGACCCTGCGTGCCGGTACGACCAGCCGCCAAGACTCGGCCTGATCCGCAGCGGGCCTGAATTTTAGGGGAGCACAAGGCGCAGTGGCCACCGCAGGCACCGTCACGGCGCATCACGACGCCATCATTATTGGCGCAGGCCACAACGGCCTGGTCGCGGCCTGCTATCTCGCGCGCGCCGGTCTCGACGTGCTGGTGCTGGAGCGCAACGACTACATCGGTGGCGCCGCGGTCAGCCGCCAGCTGTACGAGGATTTCACCTACTCCAACTGCTCCTACGTCTGCAGCCTGCTGCGTCCGCAGATCATCCGCACGCTGGAACTGCCGCGCTACGGCCTGCAGATCATCCCGTACGAGGGCGGCTGCACGATGATGCGTGATGGCGGCCACTTCGCGCTCTACGACAATCACGATGCGCTGCGCCGCGAGATTTCGCGCCACTCCAAGCGCGATGCCGAGGCCTACGATCGCTACGCGCGCGATGTAAAGCGTCAGTGCAAATTCATCAAGCCGCTGCTGATGCGCGAGCCACCGGATCCGACCTCGTTCAAGCCACGCGACCTGCGCGAGCTGCTCTACCTGGCACGCCGCTTCGATGGCCTGGGTGAAGAGCGGATGTATGACACGCTGCGCTTCTGGACGATGAGCGCCGGCGATTTTCTCGATGAATACTTCGAGAGCGAGATCATCAAGGCGCATCTGGCCGGCAGCTCGATCATCGGCACCGCGCTCGGACCGCGCTCACCCGGCACCGCCTACGTGCTGCTGCATCACTATATGGGCGATATCGACGATACCGTCGGCGCCTGGGGCTTCGCGCGCGGTGGCATGGGCGCGGTCAGCAAGGCACTCGGCGCTTCGCTCGCGGCCGCCGGCGGCAAGATCCGCGTCGGCGCGCCGGTCGAACAGATCATCGTCGAAGGCGGTCGCGCGCGCGGCGTGCAGCTGGCCAACGGCGAGCGCTTGAGCGCGAAGCTGGTGATCTCCAACATGGACGTGCGCCGCACCTATCTCGAGACCATGTCCGAAGGCGACCTGCCCGCTGATTTCCTCCGGCAGGTGCGTAATTTCAAGATCCGCGGCTCCTCCGGCAAGCTCAACATCGCGCTCGATGGTCTGCCGAGCTTCCCGCAGATTCCCGCCGGCTCACCGGCGATTCGCGGCGACATGCACGTCACCGACACGATCGAGATGATGGAGCGCGCCTACGATGACTGGAAGGACGGGCGCTGGTCGCGCGCGCCCTACATCGACATGCTGATTCCGACGCTGATCGATCCAACGATGGCGCCGGAGGGCAAGCACTACATGTCGGTATTCGTGCAGTACGCGCCCTACCAGCTGGCCGAGGGGCCATGGAACGCCGAGCGCCGCCAGGCCTTCGGCGAAACGGTGCTCAACACGATCGGCGAGCACAGTCCGAACTTTCGCGATCTGGTGCGCCACGCCGAGATCCGCACGCCCTGGGACATCGAGAATGAAGTGGGCCTCACCGAGGGCAACATCTTCCAGGGCGAGCTCACGCTCGATCAGCTGCTGTTCAACCGTCCGATCCCGGGCTACGCGCAGTACCGCGGCCCGGTGAAGGGCCTCTACATGTGTGGCTCGAGCACGCATCCGGGTGGCGGCGTCATGGGCGCGCCCGGACACAACGCCGCGCAGGCCATCCTGCGTGATGTCGGCAAGGCGGCCTGAAGCACGATGGCCGCGGCACCCACAAGCTCCCGCTATGACGCGCTGATCATTGGTGCCGGTCACAACGGCCTGGTGTGCGCAGCGTATCTGGCGCGTGCCGGCCGCCGCGTGCTGGTGCTCGAGGCGGCTGCGATCGTCGGCGGGGCCGCGATCACGCGCGAGTTTGCCCCAGGCTTCCAGGTCTCGGCCTGTGCCCACCTGCTGCACCAGATGCCGCACACGCTGGTGCGCGAACTGGCGCTCGAGCAGCATGGCCTGACGCTGATCGCACGGCAGCTGCCGACACTGGCGCTGGCACTCAATCGCGCGCCGCTGCTGCTCGGTGGTTCCTCCGAGGCGCGGCACGAAGGCCTGCTCGGCGCGGACGCTGTCGCCTATCCGGCCTATCTCAAGGAGATGGCGCGCTATGCCGCGGCCATCGCACCAATCTTCAGTCGCGCACCGCCGCGGCTCGGCAGCGGTTCGTTCGCCGACCAGGCTGCGCTGCTGCGCCTTGGCTGGCAGATCCGCAAGCTTGGGCGCAAGAGCATGCGCGAACTGCTGCGCATCGGCGGCATGAACGCCTACGATCTGCTGCAGGAGCATTTCACCGATCCGCTGCTGCAGGGCGCGCTCGGGTTTGATGCCGTGCTCGGCACCAACTTCGGTCCGCGCTCGCCCGGCTCGGTGCTGACGCTGCTGTGCCGCCTGGCGGCGCAGTCGGAGGCCGGTGAAGGCGTGCTGATGCAGCCGCGTGGCGGCCTGGGTGCAGTGACGGCCGCGCTGGCGCGCGCCGCGGTGGCGGCCGGCGCCGAGATCCGCACCGGTGCCGAGGTCGCACGCATCCTGGTATCTGAAGATCAGGCGAGCGGCGTCGAACTCGTCTCGGGCGAGCAATTTTCCGCGCCGATCGTGGTCTCCAACGCGGATCCCAAGAGCACGTTCCTCAAACTCCTGGGCACGCAGCACCTGGATACCGGCTTCGTGCGGCGCGTGCACCACCTGCGCTCGCAAGGCCTGGCGGCCAAGCTGCACCTGGCGCTCAGGGGTCTGCCGAGCTTTCATGGCGCGAGCGCCGCGGCGCTGCGCGGCCGGCTGCTGCTCAGTCCTTCGCTGCAGCATCTGGAGCGCGCCTTCAACAGCACCAAGTACGGTGAGTATTCAAGTGCGCCGGTGATGGAGATCACGCTGCCGTCGCTGAATGATCCAGGGCTCGCACCGTCGGGTTCGCACGTGCTCTCGGCGATCGTGCAGTACCTGCCCCATACGCTCAAGAGCGGCTGGTCCGCCGCGCGCGAGCAATGCATTGCCAGCCTGGTCGCGGCCCTCGCCGAATACGCCCCGGATCTGCCCGCTCTGATCCAGTCCGCCGAGCTGCTCACGCCAGCGGATCTCGAGCAGCAGTTCCGCATGCATGGGGGCCACTGGCACCACGGCGAACTGTCCTTCGATCAGTTCTACATGGTGCGCCCGGTGCCCGGGGCGGCGCAGTACGCGACGCCGGTTGCCGGCCTGTTCCTGTGCGGAGCCGGCAGTCACCCGGGCGGTGGCGTGATGGGCCACGCCGGCCGCAACGCGGCCCGCTCGATCCTCGCAGTGCGGAAGGCCGCATGAACGCGCCACAAGTCACCCGGCCGCATTACCTCGAGCCGCTGCTCAAGACGCCGTTTCACGAGCGCGCGCGCGCCTTGAGCCAGCTGGATAGTTTCATCGCCTGGGCCGGCTACACGACGGTCGATGTATTCACCAACGTCGAGCAGGAATACTTCGCGATCCGCAATGCCGCGACGCTCTACGATCTGACCCCGATGGTGAAGTACCGGATCAGCGGCCCGGCTGCGCTCACTTACCTCAACCGGCTGGTGACGCGCGATGTCGCCAAGATCCGCCCGGGTCGCGTCGGCTACTGCGTCTGGAGCAACGATGCCGGGCACCTGATCGACGATGGCACGATCTTCTGCCTGGCGGCGAACGAGTACCGGCTGTGTACTGCCGAGCGGCAGCTCGACTGGCTGCTCGATTCGGCGATCGGGTTTGATGTTCAGATCGAGGAAGTGACCGAGCAGATCGCGGCGCTCGCCCTGCAGGGTCCGGCCGCGTGCGCGGTGCTGCGTCGGCTTGGCATCCCCGAGGCCGACAAGCTCAAGCCGTTCGAGATCGGTCATTTCAGCGTCGGCGCGCATGCGCTGATGGTTTCGCGTACCGGCTTCACCGGCGATCTGGGCTACGAGCTGTGGATGGAGCCGGCTTCGGCCCTAGAGGTCTGGGATGCGCTGATGGCTGCCGGTGGGACGCGTGGCATCCGGGCGATCGGCTCACAGGCACTGAACATGGCCCGCATCGAAGCCGGCTTCGTGCTGCCGAATATGGATTTCGTCTCAGCCGAATCGACGCTGCGCACCGGGCGCGACCGCTCGCCGCTCGAGCTCGGGCTCGCCTGGCTCGTGGATTTCAAGAAGGGCCACTTCACCGGCCGGCGCGCGCTGCTGCGCGAGCAGCAACGCGGCGTGGCCCGCCAGCTGGTCGGGATCGATGTCGAGGGCAACAAGCCGGCGCATCATGCGCTGCTGTACGCGGGCAAGAGCGACAACCGCGAGGTCGGCAATGTGACCTCGGCGACCTGGTCGCCGACCTGCAAGCGCAATATTGCCCTCGCGATGCTTGAGGCACCGCACTTCAAGACCGGCAGCGTCGTCTGGGCCGACATTTATCTGAATCGTGAGCTCGTCTGGGAGCGGCGCATGGCGCGTGCGACCGTGGTCGAGCGGCCGTTCTTCGCACCCGAGCGCCGCCGCGCCACGCCACCGGCCGACTACTGAGAGGAGGCCCGGATGCAAGTGAGCGCATACGACCCCACAGTGCTGGCAACAGCGGTGCAATTCAGTATGCTGGCTCTCAGGGTGAGGCGGGGAGCCGACATCCCCGGTGTGCCAGATGCAGCCACCGGCAGCCGCAGAGGCATAAACATCGGATGAATCCCAGCGACCCCAAAGCGCTTGCCGACCGGCCGTGGCTTGACCCCAATGCCACGCCGCAGGTGGTCATCGAGGGTGTGGGCAAGACCTACGGCGCCTTCAGCGCGGTCGATGCTCTCTCCCTCAAGATCTTCAAGGGCGAGATGTTCGCGCTCGTCGGCTCATCGGGCTGCGGCAAGACCACGCTGCTGCGCATGCTGGCCGGATTCACGCAGCCCAGCAGCGGCCGCATCCTGATTGACGGCATCGAGATGAATGGGGTACCGCCGCATCAGCGGCCTGTCAACATGATGTTCCAGTCCTATGCGCTGTTCCCGCACATGAACGTCGAGCGCAATGTGGGCTATGGCCTGCGTCGGCTGCCGATCAGCGCCGAAGAGAAGCGCGATCGGATCCAGGCAGCACTCGACATGGTGCAGCTCGGTCCGATGGCCAAGCGCAAACCTCACCAGCTCTCCGGTGGCCAGCGCCAGCGTGTGGCACTGGCGCGCGCACTGATCCGCCGGCCCAAGGTGCTGCTGCTCGATGAACCCTTGAGCGCCCTCGACAAGAAGCTGCGGGAGCAGACGCAGTTCGAGCTGATGAATATCCAGTATCGGATCGGCATCACGTTCATTTTCGTGACCCACGATCAGGACGAGGCGATGGCGCTCGCGACGCGGATCGCCGTCATGGATCAGGGCCAGGTGATGCAGGTCGGAACACCCTCCCAGATCTATGAGTTCCCGCAGAGCCGTTTCATTGCCGATTTCATCGGCACGACCAATCTGTTCGAGGGGACTGTCACGGCTACCGAACCTGGGCAGATCCGCGTCAACAGCCCCGAGGCCGGTGGCGAGCTGCTGGTGGATGACACCGGGCGCGTCAGCTACGGGCAGCGGGTCTGGGTGGCGCTGCGTCCGGAGAAGATCCGCCTGAGCAAGGAGCCGGCCGCAGGCGGGCGCCTGAATCAGATCAAGGGGACCGTCTGGGAGCTCGGCTACCTCGGTAACCGCTCGACTTACCGGATCAAGACCGAGTCGGGGAAGCTGATCACTGTTTTTGCACAAAACGACCGCCGGACATCCGAATGGTCGATTGACTGGAGTGA
>JBEKOK010000103.1:0-10955 GCA_049521875.1 Steroidobacteraceae bacterium | reverse complement strand
TCGGCGTGCGTGGACACACTGGCGCTGCAGGACTTGAGCGCGCTGCGCGCGCTGCTGGCCGATGCCAAGGTGTGCAAGATTCTGCACGCCGCACGCCAGGATCTCGAAGTGCTCTGGCCTGCAGCCGGGCCGGCGCGCAATGTGTTCGACACGCAGGTGGCTGCGGGTCTGAGCGGCCTGCCGGCCCAGATTGGCTATGGCGATCTGGTCTCGCGGCTGCTCGGTATCCAGCTGCACAAGGGTCAGACTCGTACCGACTGGGCGCGCCGGCCGCTCTCGCCCGAGCAGCTGCAATATGCAATCGAGGATGTGCTGCACCTGCCGCCTTTGCGGCTGCGGCTGATGGATGAGCTCGCGCAGCGCGGGCGCCTCGCATGGTTCGAGGAGGACAGTGCGGCGCTCGATGCCGCCGCCGGCTCCTTCGAGGTCGACCCGGACGAAGCGTGGCAGCGACTCAAGGGTTTCAATGAACTCGATGAAGGCCGCATCCGGCTGGCACGCCTGCTGGCTGGCTGGCGCGAGCGGCGCGCAATGGCGGCGAATCGCCCCCGGGGCTGGATCCTGCCAGACCTGGCGCTGCGCGAGATCGTGCAGCGCGTGCCGCGCTCAATCGCAGACCTGGAGCGCATCCAAGATCTGCCGGAAGGGATCCGTGATCGCAGCGGCGCGCAGATCATGGCGCTGGTGAGCGAGGCTGCAGTGAGTGACCCGCCGCCGCCGCTGCCACAGCGCCGCCGTCCCGATGGCGAGCGCATTGCGACGATCGATCGGCTGGCGCAGGTGGCTCGTCAGGTGGCCGGGCAGCTGCAGATTGCGCCTGAACTGCTGGTCACGCGGCGGCAGCTGGAGCGGGTGGCCGATGGCGATCGCGCGGCCGGCGCATTGCAGGGCTGGAGACGGGAGATCATTGGCGAGCAGTTGCTCGCTGCACTCTAGAGCCTGGGGGCAGTGCGGTTCAGCGCCGGCGGACGCCGCGGCGCTTCTTGGCCTTCGCTTGCGGCTGCTTGCGCTTCTTGCGTAGTGCGGCAGGCCTGCTGTTGGACTTTTTCTTTGTCTTGCGCTTCGGCGCCTTCTTTGCAGCGGCCTTAACTTTGGCCTTCGCCTTCGCCTTGACGCTGCTCTTTGCCCTTGCCTTCACCTTGGTCTTCGGCTTTCGCTTGGTCTTGGACTTCGCCTTCGCTTTGGTCTTTGCTTTAGGCTTGGCTTTGGCTTTGGCTTTGGCTTTGGACTTAGGCTTCGCTGCCGCCACGGCAGTCGCCGCGGACGCGGCCGCTGCGGCAGGCGCCGCCGCCACTGGGGACACCTTCGCGGGCACCTTCACCGGCGCGGCGCGGGGTGTGGCAACCGGCTGCGGAACCAGCGAGCCGAGCACTGACAGCAATTCGCTCGTCACGGTATCCACTGGCGCATCGGCATTGATGGTGCGCAGCAAGCCGCGCGAGCTGTAGTAATCCACCAGCGGTCGCGTCTGCTGGTCGTACACTTCAAGCCGCCGCGCTACGGTGCTCTCGTTGTCATCCGGTCGCTGTACCAGACGCGGATGATCATTGCAGCGTGTGCAATGTGGTTCGGTGCCCGGCGGTGCCGTATGAATGTTGAACACGCGCCCGCAATCAGCGCAGGTGCGGCGCCCCGAGATCCGGCGCGACAGCAAGGCGTAGTCCACTTCGAACTGCACCACCGCATCGAGCGGCTGGCCGATCTCGCTGAGCATCGAAGACAGTGTCTCGGCCTGGGCTATGTTCCGCGGGAAGCCATCCAGGATGAATCCGGCTGCTGCATCGGGCTCCGCGAGGCGCTCGCGAATGATGCCAACGACAATATCGTCAGCCACGAGCTGGCCCGCGTTCATCGCGGCTTTGGCCTGCAGACCGTAGCTCGTGCCATTGGCAACGGCAGCGCGCAACAGATCGCCGGTAGAAATCTGCGGGATGCGCTGCAGCTCAACCAGCCGCTGCGCCTGAGTGCCTTTTCCCGATCCTGGTGCCCCGAGTAGTACGATTCGCATGATTATGGGCGACAAGTTACCGCCGCGACGCGGCAGGGTCAAACCGGACCACGTGCCAGCTGTCGGCACGCAACGCTGATCGGGTATCCTTTTGCAGGCGCGCGCGGTGCGCGCGCATTCCCAGTCACGGATGAACTGAATAATGAAAAAACCAGCTCCGCGCAATGCCTTGTACGCCCAATCCGGCGGCGTATCGGCGGTCATCAATGCCTCGGCCTGTGGCGTCATCGAGACCGCGCGGCGCCATAAGCGCCAGATCGGCCGCATGTATGCGGGGCGCGATGGCATCGTCGGCGTCCTGACCGAGAATCTGATTGACTTGAATCGCGAGAGCGCGGCAACGATCCGCGCGCTGCGCTACACGCCCTCGGGTGCGTTTGGTTCGGCGCGCTTCAAGTTGAAGGGCCTGGAGCAGAATCGCACCGAGTACGAGCGGCTGATTGAAGTGTTTCGCGCCCATGACATCGGCTACTTTTTCTATAACGGCGGCAACGACTCGATGGATACGGCGCTGAAGATCTCGCAGATCGGCGCGGCGCTGAACTACCCGATCACCTGCGTCGGCGTAC
The DNA here is from genome assembly GCA_049521875.1 of Steroidobacteraceae bacterium. GTDB lineage: Bacteria > Pseudomonadota > Gammaproteobacteria > Steroidobacterales > Steroidobacteraceae > FEN-1191. The sequence continues at coordinate 8,378 of JBEKOK010000103.1, read as the reverse complement.
CCAAGACAGTCGATAACGACCTGCCGCTGACCGATTGCTGCCCGGGCTTTGGCTCGGTGGCCAAATACATCGCGATCTCCACGCTCGAGGGCGGCCTGGACGTAGCTTCAATGGCCAAGACCTCGACCAAAGTGTTCGTACTCGAAGTGATGGGCCGACATGCCGGCTGGATTGCGGCTGCGGGTGGCCTGGCCGGTAACGGGCGCGAGCAGGCGCCACACATCATCCTGTTCCCGGAGATTGCCTTCGAGCAGGCGGCCTTCCTCGCGCGGGTCAAGCAGTGCGTCACCGATTTTGGCTACTGCGTGATCGTGGTATCCGAAGGCGCCAAGTATCCGGATGGCAAATTCCTGGCCGAGGCCGGGACGCGCGATGCCTTTGGGCACACGCAGCTGGGCGGTGTCGGTCCGGTGGTCGCGAACCTGGTGCGTGAGCATCTGGGCTACAAGTACCACTGGGCGGTGGCCGATTATCTGCAGCGCGCGGCCCGGCACATCGCCTCGAAAGTCGATGTCGAGCAGGCCTATGCCGTGGGGCGCGCCGCAGTCGAGTACGCACTCGCCGGGCGCAACGCGGTCATGCCGGCGATTATCCGCACGTCTTCCAAGCCCTATCGATGGAAGATCAAGCCGGTGCCGCTCGAGAAGGTCGCCAACGTCGAGAAAACCGTACCCCGCCATTACATAACCGCCGACGGCTTTGGGATCACCGCGGCCGCCCGCCGCTATCTCGAACCGCTGATTGCCGGCGAGGACTGGCCGCCGTATGAACGCGGACTGCCCAAATACCTGCGTTTCAAGGGAAAAGCGGTCAAGCGACGACTCTCGACCCCGTTCGCGCTGTAGATCGTAGGTCCTACTCCGGGACCCGGGGGCACCGTGGTATATTGCGCGCCCCGCGCCGGGAGCCGCGTGCTCCCTGCGATCCAAATGGGTCTCGCGCGCGAACTATAAGTCATTGAATTTGGGAGATAACTTCATGGATTCCACGAGTTGGCTGTGGGTGGCCATCGGTGCCGGCGTACTTGCTGTGTTGTACGGGGTCATCTCGGTCGTACGCATTCTCGCCCTGCCGACCGGCAATGCGCGCATGCAGGAAATCGCAGCGGCCATCCAGGCCGGTGCCAAGGCTTACCTGAACCGCCAGTACACGACGATCGCCATTGTCGGCGTGGTGCTGTTCGTGGTGCTCGGCTTCGCGCTCAACTGGCCAACCGCGGGTGGCTTTGCCGTCGGCGCCATCCTCTCGGGCCTCACCGGCTTCATCGGCATGAACATCTCGGTGCGTGCCAACGTGCGTACCGCGGCGGCGGCGAGCAAGGGCCTCAACGCTGCTCTGCAGGTCGCCTTCCAGGGTGGCGCGATCACCGGCATGTTGGTCGTGGGCTTGGGGCTGCTCGGCGTCGCTGGCTACTTCGCCGTGTTGCGGCCCTCGCTCGGCGATGATGCTTCGCTGCACGCTCTTGTCGGCCTTGCCTTCGGCGGCTCGCTGATCTCGATCTTCGCGCGCCTCGGTGGCGGCATCTTCACTAAGGGCGCCGATGTCGGCGCCGACCTCGTGGGCAAGGTCGAAGCTGGCATCCCCGAGGATGACCCGCGTAACCCGGCTGTGATTGCCGACAACGTCGGCGACAACGTCGGTGACTGCGCCGGCATGGCTGCTGACCTGTTTGAAACCTACGCGGTGACGCTGGTCGCGACGATGCTGCTCGGCGGCCTCATGCTCAAGGATGCTGGCAGCTCGGCCATCATGTTTCCGCTGGCGCTGGGTGCGGTGTCGATCGTCTCCTCGATCATCGGCACCTTCTTCGTGAAGGTCTCGCCGGGCGGCAAGATCATGAATGCGCTCTACAAGGGCGTGGCCGTCTCGGGTGTTATCTCGGCCATCGGCTTCTACTTCCTTTCCAAGCAGCTGATGCCGGCGCAGATGATGCCGATCTTTGGTTGCACACTGATCGGGCTCGGCCTGACCGCGGCGATGATTGTCATCACCGAGTACTACACCGCAACCGAGTACAGCCCGGTGCAGCGCGTCGCAGCTGCCTCGCAGACCGGCCATGCCACCAACATCATTGCGGGCCTGGGCGTGAGCATGAAGTCCACGGCACTCCCTGTGATCGCCGTGTGTCTGGCGATCTGGGGTTCCTTCACGCTGGCTGGCCTGTATGGCATCGCGATCGCCGCGACCGCCATGCTGTCGCTGACCGGCATGGTCGTGGCGCTCGATGCCTACGGCCCGATCACGGATAACGCCGGTGGTATCGCCGAGATGGCCGAGCTGCCCAAAGAGATCCGCAACATCACCGATCCGCTCGATGCCGTGGGCAACACGACCAAGGCGGTCACCAAGGGCTACGCGATCGGTTCCGCAGCACTGGCGGCGCTGGTGCTGTTTGCCGACTACACGCATAACCTCGAAGCCGCCGGCCACATCGTGAGCTTCCAGCTCTCGGATCCGGCCGTGATCATCGGCCTGTTCATCGGTGGACTCGTACCCTACCTGTTCGGTGCAATGGCGCTTGAGGCCGTGGGCCGTGCCGCAGGCTCTGTGGTGACCGAGGTGCGCCGCCAGTTCCGCGAGATCAAGGGCATCATGGAAGGCACCGCGAAGCCCGACTACAGCAAGGCCGTCGACCTGCTGACGCGCGCGGCGATCAAGGAAATGATCATCCCCTCGCTGCTGCCGATCCTGGTCCCGGTCGTGATCGCCTTCGGCATCAACTGGCTGATGGGCCCCGGTGAAGGCATCAAGGCTCTGGGTGGCCTGCTGATCGGCACGATCGTGACCGGCATATTTGTCGCCATCTCGATGTGCACCGGCGGTGGTGCCTGGGACAATGCCAAGAAGTACATCGAAGAAGGCCACTTCGGCGGCAAGGGCTCCGAGGCCCATAAGGCCGCGGTCACCGGCGATACCGTCGGCGATCCGTACAAGGACACGGCGGGTCCGGCGATCAACCCGCTGATCAAGATCATCAACATCGTGGCACTGCTGCTGGTGCCGCTGCTCTAAATTAGAGAGCCCGCGACGCAGCAATCGCGTCGCCGGATGACCGACCTGCCCGCCCGCCTGCAGTCCAGGCGGGCGGGCTTTTTTGCCTCTGTAAACCGCCAGGCCCGTGGCCCGTTGCGCCTTGAGCTGACGCCCTTTTCCGACACATTGACCGCTTGGGGGATGCTGATTAACTTGATACCCAGGGTGGGCGCCCGGCCAGTGAAGCTATTGGGGGCGAAGCAGGCGGAGGTCCTATGCAGACGCGGCACACAACTTCATTACACGGCCGCAGCACCCTACTGCCGATACTGGCGGTGGCACTGCTGCTGGCGGCCTGCGGCGGCGGCAGTGGCAGCATGGCCCCGAATCCTGGCGGTGGCGGCGGTGGCTCTGGCAATACGGCCGTGCCGCCAGCAGTCACTCAGGCACAGCAGGCCGGCACGCCGGTCGATCCGACACTGATAGGTGCCGACAATACCTTCGGCCTCAACCTGCTCAATACGCTGCTAGCCAGCAACAGCGGTAACGTCGCGATCTCCCCGACCAGCCTCAACATGGCGCTGCAGATCCTCTACAACGGCGCCGGCGGCAGCACCGCGCAGGCCATGTCGCAGACGCTGCAGCTGCAGAGTCTCAGCCTGGCGACGCTCAATAATGACAATGCCGCCCTCGAAGCCTCGCTGCTCAATCCGGATCCCGACGTGCAGATCACGCTCGCCAACTCGCTGTGGATGCACCTTACCGATAATCCGGTGCTTCCGAACTTCACTCAGCTGAATCAGACCTACTATGGCGCCGAGATTGGTGACCTGTCGGGCGCGCCGGCCAACGTCAATGCCTGGATTGCGAACGTCACCAACGGACTGATCACCAACATCCTGCCGCCAGGCAACTACGGCCCGGATGCGGTCGTCGCCGTGATCGCCAACGCGATTTATTTCAAAGGCGAGTGGACCGTCGCCTTCGATCCCACATTGACCGCGCCGGCGCCCTTTACGTTGAGCGATGGCACGCAGGTCAGTTGCCAGATGATGCATCAGGCCGGCAGTTTTTCGTTCTACGGCGGCAACAACTATGGGGTGCTGCGCATTCCGTATGGCCAGACTGGCCACCTGAGCATGTGGATCGTGCTGCCCAACGCCGGCGTAAATCTGAATACGTTGGTGGCCACGATTACGCCCGCGATGTTTGGCACCTGGGACTCCGGACTGCAGACGATCAACGTTGAACTGGGGCTGCCCCGCTTCACGACCAGGTTCGGTGCCTCGCTCCCGAGCCCGCTCACTGCATTGGGAATGGGAGTCGCTTTCAATCCCGCCCTGGCCGACTTTTCGGCCCTGGCACCAGATACCTATGTGTCCGACATCGAGCACCAGACGGTCGTGGAAGTCGATGAAAGCGGCACCGTCGCGGCTGGCGCCACAACGATCACGGTAGCACCGACCGTGGCAGGCTTGCCGCCAGCACAGTTCCTGATCGATCAGCCGTTCTTCTATGCCATTCGCGACGATCAGACCGGAGCGCTGCTGTTCATCGGCACGATGGAGAATCCAACTTCGGGTTGAGCGAGCTACTAGCCCAAAGTCGCGGCGCCGCTCAGAGCATCTTGCGGTACTGGAGAAATCCGGAGCGCTCGGCAACCTGATCGTACAGGCGCATCGCACTCTGATTGGTCTCGTGCGTCATCCAGTAGACGCGCGGGGACCCGGCCGCAGTAGCCTTTGCGTAGACCGCCTCAATCAGCGCGCGTCCTACACCGCGGCCGCGCGCCGCCTCACTGGTGAACAGATCCTGCAGATAGCAGGTTGGCGCGATCATGATCGTGCTGCGATGAAAAATGTAGTGGACCAGCCCCACGAGCTCGCCTTGCAGCTCGGCGACCAGGGCATTCACCGGTTCATAGGCATCAAAGAAACGTGACCAGGTCATATGGCTGATCTCGCGCGCGAGCGCCGTCGCGCCGTGGCGGCCATAGAACCTGTTATAGCCGTCCCACAGCTTGAGCCAGGACTCGAAATCCTCTGAGGTTACGGCGCGGACCAGTGCAGCATCGGGCACATCAGACCTCGGCGAATAAAACGCGGTTGCCTATGGTAGAGCAGCGGCGTGACCGCGTGTCAGTGGCTCGCAAGTATCTGCTCCAGGTCAGAGCGCTGGTGCTGCTGGCACCACTGCACGGCCGTCTTGCCCTGGTAGGTCGCATCTTTGCGCGTCCCGGGCCAGCCGTTGATCAGACGCAGGCCCTCAGCAAAGCCCGGCCGCGCTGGGTTGAGGATCGCCGCCTCGGTGGCCGCGAGCAGCGGCGTGCGCAGCAGTCCGTCCTGTGCATTGGGGTCGGCACCGGCTGCCAGCAGCGCCTGCGCCACCGTGACGTTGCCGAATTGCAGCGCCCTGATCAGCGCCGTATCGCGCGAATAGTTCTGGAGACGATTCAGGTCGATTTTGGAGGATGTCACCAGCAGCTGGAACTGCCGCGCCGCCCCTGGAAGCGGTATGCCGGCGCTGCTTTGACCGCTGAGGGCGCGGCTCGTGGCGATGCCGAGCGCACTGTACTGGCCGCCATAGGCGGTCAGATTCGGATCGGCACCTGCCTTGAGCAGTAACTCGACCGCACCGTCGGCACCGAGTTCCAGCGCCTTCATCAGCGGGGTATAGCCGCTCGGCGTATCGCGCAGATCCGGATTGCTCCCCGGTGCATCGAGCAGTGTCTTGATTACACCGAGGTAGTCACCGTGCGGCAGCGGAGCCCGGCTGGACCTTGTTCCGGCGTAGGCGAGGATGGCGCCAGTAAGCGCGCTGTCGTCCGCCAGCAGATCATTGACCGTGCGCGTCCGGTTAGGGCTGGCGCCCTGACTGAGCAAATTCGTCACTGCGACGCTGTCGCCAGAGCGAGCAGCAATCATCAGCGGTGTGCGCTGCTCGCGATCGCGCCGCTCCAGATCCGTGGGATCGGGTGACTGGTAGGCACGCGCCATGATGAGCGTCTCCGCCGGTATCGGCACTGGCGCTGTAGCGGCTGACTCCAGGGCAAACGAACGCGTCGCGCGCGCTTGTATTGCCAGCGCCAGCATACGTTGATAGTCCGTGCGGGCGACCTGCTGCGCCTCATCGGCGATCGCCTGCAGGTAACCGCTGAGCGCTGCTGGATCCCCGAGTGTCTCGCAGTAGCTCTGCACGTCGGAGAGCCGCTGCAACTCCCGCACCCGGTCGGGCGGATCCTGCGTGGTCGGGTAGAGCCGCGCCTCCACCGTCAAATGCCGTGCGCTGAGCATACCGCCCTGGAGCAATGCGGCACCTGAGAGCAGGCGCTCCTCGCGCAGGCTCATCGTCCGGCCACGCTCGTCCTGATCCGTGGGGCGTTCAACTAGGCCGGCCTTGTAGATGCGAATGTCGACAAACTGCTGGCCCAGTCCGGAGCGGAACACCGCTCCAGCGGGCGCCGTCATCGAGAAGCTGCCATCGGCCGCACTGCGCGTGGCATCGATGCGGAGGCAATGGTTGGTCGAGCCTGACATGCTCTGGGTGCTGCCGCTCCAGAGAGCGAGAATGTACGCTCCAGAAATCGGCGCAGCGGAAAGGCCAGCGCGCACCACGCCACGGATCTCGATATAGGCGCTGTTCTGCGTGCCGAAGGGATTCTGGGCCCGTGCCTGCTGTGACCCCAGCAGCAGCACCGCCAGAGCGGCGGCCAAGATTGAATAGCAGATGGATGGGAGTGCCCGCATATCCATTGCCGGCCTCACTGGGAAATGCGCCGCACGCCAGGGCGAAGCCGCACCAGCACGAGGGTCGCTAGGCCGCCATCTGCATTGGCACTGGTCGGCCCACGGCGTAGCCCTGCAGGAAGTCAATGCCGATCGAACGCGCGGCCTCAAGCGCGGCCGGCTCCTCGATCTGCTCGCCGATCACTTTGAAGTTGAGCGTACGCGCGAGCTGGATCATCGCCGCGACCATCGCCTGGTTGACCGAATCACGATCGAGGTTACGCATGAACGAGCCGTCGATCTTCAGGTAATCAACGCCGAGGTTTTTCAGGCTCGAGAACGAGCCCATGCCGCTGCCGAAATTATCGAGCGCGAAGCGGCAGCCCATGCCGTGCAGCACGCCGATGAAGCGGCGCGACTGCTCGACGTTGGCGATCACCGCGCTCTCGGCGATTTCGAAGCACACCTGTGCCGGGTTGGCGCCGGTGGAATCGAGGCACTCGACCACGAACTCCAGAAACTGCGCATCGGCCAGCGTCTGCCCGGAGATGTTGAGCGCGATGCTGCGCCTGGCCGGCAGTGCGATCGCGCCGCGTCCGAGCGCCGTGAGCGCGGTCTGCACGATCTTGCGATCAATCAGCGCGGTCAGCCGGTAGCGCTCGGCCGCCTTGAGGAACTCGGCGGTCGAGACCTGCTGGCCCGCCTCATCTTTCAGGCGCACAAACACTTCCATCGCCGGACCGTCATCACCACTCCCGTAGGCGGCGACGATCGGCTGGCAGTAGAGCTCGAAGGTGTTGTCGCGCAACGCCGTCTGCAGCAGCTGCAGCCACTGAATCTCGCCGCTCTGGCGCGCCTGGATTTCATCGCGCGCCGAATACACCGCCACGTGGCCGCCCTGGCGCTTGGCGACGTAGCAGGCCGAATCGGCCGAAGCCATCGCCTCATCGAGCGTGCCCGAATCGCGGGCAATTTCGACCAGCCCGACACTTACGCCGATATTGAAGAGCCGATCCTTCCAGACAAAGCGGAAGTCCGCGACCTCGCGGCACACGTCATCGGCGATCTGCCGCGCCTTGTCGAGCGGACAACCGATCAGCAGCAACCCAAATTCATCGCCGCCGATGCGCGCCACGGTATCCGAATCGCGCACCTGCTCGCGCAGCAGCTTGCTCACTTCGCGCAGCAGGCTGTCGCCGGCCAGATGGCCGCTGGTGTCGTTGATCAGCTTGAAGCGATCCAGGTCGAGGTAACACAGAATATGGGTGCCATCCCCGGCGTGTGCACTGTCGATCGCATCCTGCAGCCGGCGTTCGAATTCTGGCCGGTTGACAAGCCCGGTCAGCGCATCGTGGGTCGCCTGGTAGGAGATCTGGCGCGTCAGGCCGCGGATCTCGGTGACATCGTGCAGCGTGATCACGGCGCCGATGTGATCGCCGGTGACATCGCGCATCGGCGCGGCTGACAGTTCGACCAGTCGCTCACCGTCGCCGGGCTGCTTGATGACCAGCGCACGCCGCCCCAGATGGAGTGGTGCTGCACCAGTCAGCGCCTGGTGGACCGGTTCGCTAAAGAGCTTGCGATCCTTTTCATCGATGCGCTCGCCGACATCTTCGAGCGGGGTGCCGTTGGCGGTCTCGGCGCCAATGCCCAGCAGTCGCTGAGCCGCGGGATTCAGAT
>JBEKOK010000102.1:0-21157 GCA_049521875.1 Steroidobacteraceae bacterium | reverse complement strand
TGTTCGTCGCGACCGGGTTCAACTCGGTCGGCATTGCCGCCAACGGTGGCGTTGGCAAGGTGGTGGCGCAGTGGATTCTCGATCGGCGGCCGCCGATGGATCTGTCGGATGTCGACATTCGCCGCGCACTGCCGTTTCAGGCCAATCGCCGCTACCTGCACGATCGCACGGTCGAGACGCTGGGTCTGCTGTATGCGATGCACTGGCCGTACTACCAGTACACGACGGCGCGCGGCGCGCGACGCACGCCACTGCATGACCGGCTGATTGCCGCCGGGGCCTGCATGGGCGAGACCGCCGGCTGGGAGCGGCCCAACTGGTACGCGGCACCGGGCAGCACGCCGGTCTATGAGTATTCCTACGGCCGGCAGAACTGGTTCGAAGCCTGCCGCGCCGAGTGCCTCGCGGTGCGCGATCAGGTGGCGTTGTTTGATCAGACCTGTTTTGCGAAATTTCTGGTGCAGGGGCGGGGCGCGTGTGCGCTGCTCAACCGCCTCTCCACCGCCGATGTCGACGTGCCAGTGGGAAAGATTGTCTACACGCAGTGGCTCAACGAGCGCGGCGGGATCGAGGCAGACCTGACGATCACGCGTCTCGCCACGGACGAGTACCTGGTCGTGACGGCCGCAGTCTGCCAGACGCGTGACCTGGCCTCGTTGCGCCAGGCGATCGCGGCGAACCCTGCTGCATCGTGCTATGCGACCGATGTGACCGCAGGCATCGCGATGCTCGGTGTCATGGGGCCAGGGAGCCGTGCACTGCTCAGCGCCGTCTCGGGAGCCGACCTGTCGAATGCGACGCATGCGTTCGGCACCTCGCGCGAAATCGAGATTGGCTATGCGCGGGTGCGCGCCAGCCGCATCACCTTTGTCGGCGAACTGGGGTGGGAACTGTACCTGCCGGCTGAATCCTGCCTCGATGTCTATGAGCGGCTGATCGAGGCCGGTCAAGCGCACGGCCTGAAGCTTGCCGGTTACCACGCGATGGCCGCCTGCCGGATCGAGAAGGGCTATCGCAGCTGGAGTCATGACATTGGCGATGAGGACACGCCGCTCGATGCGGGCCTCGCGTTCACGCTGGCCTGGGATAAACCGGGCGGGTTCGTCGGCCGCGAGGCGCTGCTCAAACAGCGCGCCGCCGGTGCCTTACCCAAGCGCCTGGTGCAGGTGATGCTGGTGGATGATTCGAGCGCGGCCCCGCTGCTCTACCACGAGGAGCCGATCGTGCGCGATGGCGTCATTGTCGGCTCAGTGAAGTCCGGAGCCTGGGGGTTCCGGCTCGGCAAGTCCATCGGCATGGGCTATGTCGAGACGCCGGCGGGCGTGAGTCGCGAATGGCTCGAGTCGGGTCGCTGGGAAGTGGAAGTGGCCTGTGAGCGCTACGCCGCGCGCGTGCAGCTGCAGCCGTGGTACGACCCCAAGAGCGAACGGATCAAGGCCTAAGTGTGGTGATTGAGGGAGATCGGCGGATGATGAAAAGCCACGCGCGCGTGGTGGTCATTGGCGGCGGTGCCGTCGGCTGCAGTGCGCTCTACCACCTGACGCAGCTCGGTATCAGCGATGCCGTGCTGCTCGAGCGCGATGAACTGACCGCGGGTTCCACCTGGCATGCGGCCGGCAATTGCCCGAATTTCTCCACCTCCTGGAACCTGATCAAGCTGCAGCGCCACAGCACGCAGCTGTACACGCGCCTGGCCGCCGAAGTCGGCTACGACATCAATTATCACATCACTGGCAGCATCCGCCTCGCGCACACCCAGGATCGCGTCGATGAATTTCGCCACGTGATCTCGCAGGCCCGTGCGCAGGGGCTGGCCTTCGAGCTGCTCGAGCCCGCGCAGATCCGCGAGCGCCATCCGTACCTCAACACCGAGGGACTGCTCGCCGGGCTTTACGATCCGCTGGATGGTGACATCGATCCGGCGCAGCTGACGCAGGCGCTCGCCAAAGGCGCGCGCGATGCCGGCGCGCAGATTTACCGCGGCACGAAAGTGATGGCACTGCAGCGCACGCCCTCGGGCGAGTGGCTGGTAGTAACTGACAAGGGCACGATCCGGGCCGAGTCGGTCATCAACGCCGCGGGCTACCGCGGCGGTGAAGTGGCGGCGTTGGTCGGCGAATACCTACCGATCGTCACGCTCTCGCACCAGTACCTGGTGACCGAGGACATTCCGGAACTGGTCGCGCGCGGCAGTGCACGCCTGCCGCTGGTGCGGGATCCGGATGTCAGCTATTACCTGCGGCAGGAGCGCCAGGGACTGATCCTGGGGCCGTACGAATGGCAGGCCACGGCCCACTGGCTCGAGGGGATTCCGGCGGAGTTTGCCAACCAGCTCTTCAGCGATGATCTGGGGCGGCTTGAAAAGTACATTGAAGCGGCCTGCGAGCGCCTGCCAATCCTGGGCTCGGTCGGCATCAAGACCGTGATCAATGGACCGATCCCGTACGCACCCGATGGCAATCCGCTGATGGGTCCGGCGCCGGGTCATCCGGGCCTGTACCACTGCTGCGCCTTTACCTTTGGCATCACGCAGGCCGGCGGCGCCGGCCGCGTGATCGCCGAGTGGGTGGCGCGCGGGCAGCCGGACTGGGACATGTGGCCGCTCGATTCACGCCGGTATCTTGAGTTCGCGAATAACAAATTCACGCTCGCGAAGGCAATCGAGACCTACCAGAACGAATACGGGATTGCCTATCCGGCCGAGGAGCGTCCGGCCGGGCGACCGGCCAAGACATCGCCCGCCTACCAGCGCCTGAAGGACAAGGGGGCACGCTTCGGTGCCCGTGGTGGCTGGGAGCGCGCCGTGTATTTTCCAGCCAGCGGTGATGAGGCGAGCGGGCCCGCGCTCTCGTTCCGCCGCCCTGGCTGGCATCGTGCCGTCGCGCGCGAATGCGCGGCCGTGCAGGAGCGCGTCGCGGTGCTCGACCTGCCCGGATTCACCAAGTTCGAGATTACCGGGCGCGATTCGGCCAATTGGATCAGTCACATGGTCACCGGCGTGGTCCCGAAGCCGGGCCGCACGGCGCTGAATTATTTCTGCAACCCGAATGGCGGCATCGTGACCGAGATGACCGTGAGCTGCTTTGCCCCGGAGCGCTACTGGCTGATCAGCGCGGCCGCGGGGGAGCGGCACGATGAGCATTGGCTGCGCTCGCACCTGCCAGCCGACGGCCGCGGCGTGCAGCTGGAAAATCTCTCGGCGCGCTACGGCACGCTGATCCTCGTCGGTCCGCGAGCGCGTGAACTGCTCTCACTGCTGACGAGTGCGGACTTGGGCAATGAGGCGTTTCCATGGCTGGCGCTGCGGACCCTTGAGATCGGCTACACCAAGGCCTTTGCACTGCGCGTGAACTACGTCGGCGAGCTCGGCTGGGAACTGCACCTGCCCGTCGAGCACGTACTCTCGGTCTACGATCTGCTGTGGGAGGCGGGTGAACGGTTCGGCATCAGCGATTTTGGGCTGTATGCGATGGACAGTCTGCGGCTCGAGAAATGCTATCGCGCCTGGAAGGGCGATCTGACGACCGAGTACACGCCGTTCATGGCCTCGCTCGATCGCTTCGTGAAGCTGGGCAAGCCCGGCGGCTTCATTGGCCAGGAAGCCCTGCAGCGCGAAGCGGTCGCGGGCCCGCGCGAGCGCTTCGTGCCGCTGCTGGTCGATGCCGCAGATGCGGATGCCGCGGCCGTTTCGATCGTGTACCGGGGCGATGAGGTCGTCGGCCTCGTAACCTCCGGCGGCTACGGCTATCGCCTCCAGCAGAGCATTGCGCTCGCCTACGTGCGCACCGACCTGGCCGTGGCCGGCACCGAGCTGCAGGTGGAAATCCTCGGCGTGCGCCGGCGCGCCATCGTGGGGCGCGAGCCACTCTACGATCCGGAGAATCTGCGCCTGCGCTCCTGAAGCGCGTGCCGCGGGTCAGCGGATTTCCACCTGCATCAGCAGGTCGGAGCGGATGCGGTAGTTGATGCGCGCCTCGATCTGCAGCGGCTCCTCATCGACACGGCTTAAGCGAAACCGGCGCGTCATCGTTGCGAAGTGCGATGCGAGTTCGTGCATCGCAAGCGCCTCGCCGATGCAGCGGCGGTGGCCTCCGCCGAAGGGCAGGTAGGCAAAACGATGACGCGCGGCGTTCGCCGCGGCATTGAAACGGGCCGGGTCAAACTCCTCGGCATGATCCCAGTGGGCCGGATGCCGGTGCGTAAAGTAGGGGCTGACAAACAGATCGGACCCGGCGGCCACGGGCACCCCATCAAGCACGTCCTCGCCGATCGCACGTCGCGACATGGTCCACACCGGCGGATACATCCGCAGGACTTCCTGCACCACCTGCTGCCCCGGTTCCCAGGCCTCGGTCTCATCCATGCGCAGCGCGCGATCACTCGGCAGCGCTCTGGCCGTGGTACTTAAGGTCTCCTGCCAGTCCGGATGCCGATCGAGCTCGAACCAGGTCCAGGACATCGTGGCGGCGCTGGTTTCGTGTCCCGCGACGATCAGTGTCAGCACCTCATCGACCAGCTGCTTATCGGTCATGCCCTCACCGGAGGCCTTGTCGCGTGCCTCCATGATCATGTTCAGAAAATCGAAGCGATCCTCGGCCGGATGCGCCCGGCGCCACGCGATCAGCTCGAGCACGACCTTGCCGAACATGCGCACGCGGTACGCGAACTTCAGGTCGCGATCGGCCTGCGGATGCACCATCGAGAACGGCGTCTCACCGCTGCGTTCATGGATGAAGGCCAGATCCTGGCCGAAGATCGTGCGCAGCATGATCTCGAGGGTGAGCTCGCTGGCCACCTCGCCGAGATTGAGCGGCACGCCGCGGCGCGCCAGATCGCTCCAGCGCTCGGAGTATTCGTCATTGACCGCAGCGATCAGGTCGCTGAATCGATCGAGGACGCGGCGCTGGAAGGAGGGCTGCAGCATGCGGCGCTGACGCCGCCAGCCTTCGCCCTCGCTGGTCATCACCCCATGCCCGAGCAGTACGGCAATCTGGCCTGTGCCGACGCCCTTGGTGTAGTTATCGGCGTTGGTCAGCAGAATGCGCTTGGCCACTTCGGGATTGCTGATCAGGTAGGTGTAGCTCTTGCGCTCGGGCGAATAAACCCGAAACAAATCGCCGTACTCGGCGAAGTAGCGGCGCAGCAGCTCGAAGGATTCCTCCGAAGCGCCCAGATTGAAGTGTTCTGCAGGGCCTGGGGCGATGCTGGCGGGAGTGGCGGACATGCGCGAAGTGTCGCAAGGGCACCGGAGGCTGTAAAGCGGGGCTCCCGCAGAGGCGGGAACCTTCAAACACTCGGGCTAGGTGCCGCGCCGCAGCCCGTCAATGAAATCGAGCAGTTCCGGAGCCGTGCAGTGCGCGACGTTGAAGCGCCAGTATGGCGTGGCGCGTCCGTCGGGGCGAAACAGCTCCCCGGGCGCCAGCAGCACGCCCATGGCACTGGCCGCACGCCACAGCTTGCTGACCGATTCGGTCGATGGCAGCCGCGCCCACAGGAACATGCCGGCCGCCGGGCGATGGGCCAGAGCGACGCCACGCGCTTCGAACAGCTGTTGCACCTGCTGTTGCGCGAAGCCCAGCCGGCGACGCAGGGATTCGAGATGGCGCCGATAGTGGCCACGCGTCAGGACATGCAGCACGAGTGCCTCGGCCAGCTCACTCGACGCCAGCGCGAGCGCGGTCTTGGCGCGCGCCAGCCGGGCAATGGTCGCTGGATTGGCGGCGATATAGCCGACGCGCAAATCGGGGGCAATCGTCTTTGAGATGCTCGAAATCAGAATGACGCGCCGGCACTGGTCAAGTGCCGTCAGACTGGCCTCCGCGCGCGGCGCAAGTTCGGCGAACAGATCATCCTCGATGATCGTGAAGTCATGACGCTCGGCGAGCTCGAGGAGCTGGTGCGCGACGGGAAGCGAGGTGCTGGTCCCGGTCGGATTGTGGAGCGCCGTATTCGTAAAGAGGAAGCGCGGCCGCTGGCGGCGCAGCAGCTGGCGCAGCTGAGCGAGATCCGGTCCCTCGGCGGTGCGCGCGATGGCCTCGAGCTTGACGCCGCGCGCGCGCAGCAGGCCGAGCAGCGGCGGGTAGCTCGGATCTTCGACGATGACCCGATCACCACTCTGGATCAATTCCTGGATGACCAGATGCAGGCCCTGCGTGGCGCCTTGCGTCGTCAGCAGCTGCTCTTCCTGAACCTGCACGCCGCGCGCACGCAACAGGGTCGCAAACTGCGTACGCAGCGCCAGCAATCCGTACGGATTACCGTAGCTGAGTGTCAGCAGTGAACTGCGGGCATGGGCGCGCAGCGCTGCGCGCACCGCCTCAGTATGCAGCCACGTGGCCGGCAGCCAGCCGCAACCGGCATCGGCGCGGATCAGTCCGGGTTCGGACTCGTGACGTCGTTCCCAGACCGAATCGGCTCGAAATTCACGCAGCCGCGCCACGCGCCGCGCCGGGGGCGGCCCGGCGACAAAGTAGCCGCTGCCGCGCCGCGCCTCGGCAATCCCGGCCGCCACCAGCAGATCGAAGACCGCTGCCGCAGTAAATGCCGAGACGCCACGCGAGCGGGCGAGCGCACGCACCGAAGGCAGCGCGCTCCCGGGCGGCAGGCCGCGGCTGGCGATGTCCTCGCGCAATTCGGCGGCCAGGCGTTCCTGGACCGACACTCGCGCGCGCGGTTTACTGACTTGCTGTACTGGCATAGCGACCAATACACTATAGCCTAAAGTCGGGCTTGCCGTGACTGGTGCCGGAGGCGGCGACCGCGCAGGGTAGGCGTCCCAGAGTGCGCCCACGCGGCGCCGGAGCGCCTATGAATGCTGCGACCCCCCTGCACCCGGACAACAAGGGGCAGGATCTGAACTCGTGGTGGATGCCCTTCACCCACAACCGCTACTTCAAGACGCACCCGCGGATGATCACCGGCGGCAAGGGCGCCTACTACACGCTCGCCGATGGGCGGCGGGTGTTCGATTGCCTCTCCGGCCTGTGGTGCTCGCCGCTCGGGCATTGCCATCCGGTGATCGTCGCGGCGGTTCAGCGCCAGGTGGCGACGCTCGATTTCAGTCCGAGTTTCCAGATGGGACACCCCGAGGCCTTCACGCTCGCCAAGCGCATCGCGACGCTCGCCGGGCGGCCGCAGGATCGCGTGTTCTTCGTCAATTCCGGATCCGAAGCGGTCGACACGTCGCTGAAGATCGCGATCGCCTACCAGCGCCTGCGCGGTGAGGCCTCACGTACCCGCATCATCGGGCGCGAGCGCGGCTACCACGGCGTGGGCCTGGGCGGCATCTCGGTCGGTGGCATCGCACCCAATCGCAAGATGTTCGCGCCGCTGATGATCCCCGGCGTCGATCACCTGCCGCACACCTACAATCCGGAGCACATGCGCTACAGCCGCGGGCAACCGAGCTGGGGTCTGCACCTGGCCGAGGAGCTCGAGCGGCTGGTCGCGCTGCACGATGCCTCGACCATTGCAGCGGTCATTCTCGAGCCGATGCAGGGTTCGACCGGAGTCGTCGTGCCGCCGCAGGGTTATCTGCAGCGCATCCGCGAGATCTGCACCAAGCACGGCATCCTGCTGATATTCGATGAAGTGATCACAGGCTTTGGCCGGCTGGGTACACCCTTCGGCGCCGACTTCTTTGGCGTGCAGCCGGACCTGACGAGCTTTGCCAAGGCCGTGAACAACGCCACCGTCCCGCTGGGCGGCGTCATCGCACGCGATGAGATCTACCAGGCGTTCATGAACGGTCCGGACTATGCGATCGAATTCTTCCATGGCTACACCTATTCGGGACATCCGCTGGCAGTCGCGGCGGCGCATGCAACGCTTGACGTGCTGGCCGAAGAGAAGCTGATCGAGCGGGCCGCCATGCTGGCCCCGATCCTCGAGGAGGCGGTGCACTCCCTGCAGGGCGAAGCGCACGTAATCGACGTACGCAACATCGGCCTGGCAGCGGCGATCGAACTGGCGCCGGTCAGTGGCCAGCCCGGCCTCAAGGGCATGAAGGTCTTCGAGAAGGCCCTCGATGAGGGCTTACTGGTGCGCTTCAGTGGCGATACGCTGGCGGTCGCGCCACCCTTTATCTCCACTGAAACCGAGGTACGCGATATGGTGGGGCGCCTGCGCCGGGCATTGCGAGCCATCCCGGTCAGCTGATCGTTCCGAATTGCAAACCTATCGAGCATCACGCCATGAATGCATCCACCGTCTCAGCCGCGCAGTCCCAGCCGAACGCGCTCGTGGGCCACTGGATCGGCGGCCGGGCCATCGCGCCGACCGGCCCGCGCGCCCCGGTGTTCAATCCTTCGCTCGGTCGACAGGCGCGCGAAGTCGGGTTGGCCACAGTGGCCGAGGTGGACCTGGCGGTGCGCTCGGCCCATGAGGCAGCGCCTGCCTGGGCGCGACTGCCGGCGCTGCGCCGTGCGCGCGTCATGTTTCGCTTCAAGGAACTGCTGGACCAGAATGCCAAGGTGCTGGCGCGGCTGGTCTCGGCCGAGCACGGCAAGACCTTAAGCGATGCCGAGGGCGAGGTCATGCGCGGCATCGAGGTGGTGGAATTCGCCTGCGGTGCACCGCAGCTGCTCAAGGGCGAATACAGCGACACGATCGGCGCGGGCGTCGACAGTTTCAGCATGCGCCAGCCGCTCGGCGTGTGCGTAGGCATCACGCCGTTTAATTTTCCGGCGATGGTACCGATGTGGATGTTTCCGATCGCACTGGCCTGCGGCAACGCCTTCGTACTCAAGCCCTCCGAGCGTGATCCCTCGGCCGCGCTGCTGATGGCCGCATTGCTGAAGGAAGCTGGTCTTCCCGATGGCGTTTTCAATGTCGTCCAGGGTGACAAGGTGGCGGTCGACGCGCTGCTTGAACATCCGCTGGTGGCTGCCGTGAGCTTTGTCGGCTCGACGCCGATCGCGCGCTACATTCATGCGCAGGGCACCGCGCACGGCAAACGCGTGCAGGCCCTCGGAGGTGCGAAGAATCACATGGTGATCATGCCGGATGCGGATCTCGATGCCGTGACCGAAGCGCTGATCGGCGCCGCCTATGGTTCGGCCGGCGAGCGCTGCATGGCGATCTCGGTCGCGATTGCCGTCGGGGAGCCGACCGCGGATGCGATCGTGGAACGGCTGCAGAAGCGTGTGCAGACGCTCAAGGTTGGGCCCTCCGATGGCGCCGAGGTCGAAATGGGTCCACTGGTGACCCAGGCTCATCTGGAAAAGGTCCGCGGCTATATCGAGAGCGGTATCCAGGAGGGCGCGCGGCTGGCGATCGATGGGCGCAATCTGAAGGTGCCGGGCTACGAGCAGGGTTACTTCATGGGTGCGACACTGTTCGATGCGGTGCGTACCGATATGCGTATCTATCGGGAGGAGATCTTCGGGCCGGTGCTGAGCCTGGTGCGCGTGCCGGACTACGCCAGTGCCGTGCGGTTGATCAACGCCCACGAATTTGCCAACGGCACGGCGGTATTCACGCGCAGCGGCGAAGTCGCCCGTAGCTTTGCGCATGATATTGAAGTGGGCATGGTCGGCATCAATGTGCCGATCCCGGTACCGATGGCGTTCCACAGCTTCGGGGGCTGGCGCTCATCGCTATTTGGCGATCACCATGCCTATGGTGCCGAGGGCGTGCGTTTCTACACGCGCTTGAAAACTGTTACGCAGCGCTGGCCCGAGCCGCAATCCGTGCGTGCCGACTTCGCAATGCCGACGATGAAGTAGCCTGACAGCTGCGAGAGTGCCGATACTCAACGCGGCGCCGAGGCGACGGCGCGCGCGATGTAGTCGATGAACGCGCGCACGCGTGGCGTCTCGCGCTTTTCCTGACGGCAGATCAGGCCCCAGCCACCCTGGCAGCGGAACTGATGCGCGACCGGCCGCACGAGGCGCCCGCTAAGTAAATCCTCATCGGCAAACGGGCCGTTCACCAGTGCAACGGCTTCGCCCTGCAGCGCGATCTCCAGGGCCACGGCCAGAGTGTCGGCCACCGTGGGCTGGCACCAAGCCGGGCACGCAGCGCCGGCGTGCAGACTGGAAACAGCGTGTAGTCAAACAATGGGACCCAGCAGAAATCATCGCCCGGTGGATTCTCGCAGTACACCAGACCCACATCGCCCATCGATTCGTCGAAGTCCCATTCGAAGGCACAGGTGTTGAGCTGTATATCGAGCCCGGGGTGCTCGTGGACGAAGCCCGGGATGCGTTGCGCGAGCCAGCGTACCGAGGCGGTCACGTAGGTCTGGACGCGCAGCGGTTGCTCGGTCGAGACCTGCCGCACCAGGTCGGCCCCTTCGATAAGCGCCTCAAGCGCCCGGCGTACATAGGGATAGAGCAGTTCGCCTGCTGGCGTCGGCGTGATCTTGCGGCCTTCGCGTGAAAACAGCGGCACGCCCAGGTCCGCCTCAATCAGCTGGATCTGGTGGCTGATCGCGGGGTGTGTCAGGCACAGCTCATCGGCCGCATCGCGCACGCTTTGGCGGCGCATCGTCGCCTCGAAGCCCTTCAGGGCCTTGAGCGGGGGCAGTTTGCGAAGATCAATCTTGGCCATGGTGACGGTGCCTCGCGGGCGGGCAGGAGTCGGATTTAGCCAAGGATTCTACTGGACTCGCGCGCGTGCCACCGGATCCGGCTGGAAACAGACCCCGGATCGTGTCAACGGGAGCGGCGCGAGTCTGCTGCGAGGCACCTTGGTGCGCGGAAGCAGTGGCCAGGAGCCGGTCTCAAGGTGCGCGCGTGGTCTTCAAAGCACTGCGACCACGGCATCCGGCATTAGTCGGCGTTCTTCTCTTTGAAGATCTTGAGCTCGTTATTGAACTTGGCGGCGACGATCTTGAGCCGATCCACTTCGATGTTCTCGAGGCGGTCGCTACCCACGACGGCTTCACGCTGCAGGCAACCGGAGTATTCCTTGACTGCGTTGTCGTAGGCCTTGACGGCTTTCTGGGCGGCGACCATATCGTCCCGGGTCGCTGTGGCGCCGCTGGGAATCTGGACCTGCACACTGGGCGGCGGGCACTCCGCGCCTGCGGTCCCAATCCCGATCGCGGCCACAATGATCAGATGCGCCCAAATCTTCATATATCTAGTCTCCGCACAGTTTCCCCAGTCTGACGGCGTATCGGCTGTTCCGGGGTCGGCTAAAGGCCTGAGCTGGACGCACGGGTGGGAGTGAGGTGTAAGTCACGCGGGCCAACACTTATGTCAAGCGCGAGGAGAACGCGGCATCCGGGATCGGCGCCGGAGTGTCAGGGATTAAGTCAGCGATCGGGTCGCTCACCCCTATTTCTATTTAGAGAGTGACGCTTTGGTTTGCAGAAGCGAGCGCCGCAGGCAGCGGGGCGTACCTGTGACTTCGAGCACATCGCACTCAAAGGAACGTCACACACCGTCAAGTCTTTGGCATTTGAGCCGATCTCCAATTTATCGCAGCTAATGCATTGAATCCTTAGCCTGAGATGCCCGACGCCGCCGACGTGATCCGGATCCTCGGCGGCCGCGCCGCGCTCGCTGGAAGCGCGACCCGCCGGGCCAGCGCACAGGATCCGCCGGACTGAAGCCGGCGCGTGTCGAGAAGGGATGATGGCCATATGAATACGGCGTACGGGAGTTAGAGCGATGATGTCTTGGATCGGAAACATTCGCTTTAAGCCCAAGTTGATCGCGATCGTGGTCGCGGGCCTGGTACCCACCGTCCTGGTATCGGTCGTGTGCTTCCGCGCCGAGCGGGCACAAATCCGCGCCTACGCGGATGAAATATCCGGCCTGTCGGCCTTCGTCACGATGGAATCGTTGCTGGCACCGCTGGCCGAGCACGAGGTGTGGGCTGCCGCTGGCGCCGCAGGTGATCCCTCAGGCAAGGCCAAGGTCGCTCAAGCCGCTTCAACGTTCGAGCAGGCGATGGCGGGACACGGTGAGCACTCGGCCGACTACGGTGCCCCGACCGGTGAGGATGAGCGGCGCTGGCAGAATGTCAAAGAAGCCTGGCAGCGGCTGGCCCAGGAGCATCCCAACAGCGTCAAGGCCACGCAGAGTCAGCACAATGAATTGCGGGATCTGATATTTACCTATCGGGACTATCTCGTTTCAACCTCAGGCCTGATCTTCGATTCGAACCCAGCCAACTATTTCGTACTGCACGCCTCGACCGTCGATATCCCAGATTTCAATCGCTACTCGGCCGAACTGCGTACTGCCGCAGCCGCCATCGGCGCTAACGGCTCGGCGACCAGTGCACTGACTGCCGATGTGGTGCGCGCCGAAGTCCTGGCCGAAAGCGCCCTGGATGCCGTTGCCGCCGACCTGAGCAATGCCGCGCAGCACGGTGAGAAGGGCGGCGCACTGCAGAGCGAGGGCGGCGCGGCCCTGAAAGACCTGCGTGTGGCCTTCATGGGTTTCCGAAAGTACATCGACGAAAACGTGACTTCCGGGTCAATCAGCTCCCCGGTTGACGAGATCCTCGAGCAGTCCGCGCAGGTGGCTCCGGCGGCCGATCGCCTGCACGGCGTGATGCTTACCGCCGCCCGCACCGGACTTGATGACGTCTACGCCGATGCCCGCGCGACGCGCCTGCAGCTGATCCTCGTGGTACTGGTCGCTCTCGGACTCTGCCTCACCTTCACGGTGCTGGTGGCAACGCACACGATCGGCGGTCTCAAGGATGCCGTGAGCATCGTGCACGGGCTGGCCGAGGGCGATTACACGCGTACGCTGGACGTGCAGGGTCGTGATGAACATGCGCAGATGCTGGTATCGCTGCTCTCAATGCAGGACAAGGTGGCCGGCGTGCTGCGCGAAGTGAAGGACAACGCTGGGGCTGTTTCGACCGCGGCCGATGAAATCCTGAGTGGCACGCAGGATCTGAGCCGTCGCACCGAGCAACAGGCTGCGAGCCTCGAGGAGACTTCCTCAACGATGGAAGAGATGGCAGCGACCGTGAGCCAGAATGCCAACAATGCGCAGCTTGCAAGCCAGCTGGCGGCCGGTGCGCGCGATGAAGCCGTGCTGGGCGGCCAGGTGGCCAAGCAGGCCATTGAGGCGATGAGCACGATCAACGCCTCCAGTAACAAGATCGCTGAAATTATTTCCGTGATCGATGCGATCGCGTTTCAGACCAACCTGCTGTCACTGAATGCCGCGGTCGAAGCCGCGCGCGCCGGTGAGCAGGGCCGTGGCTTTGCCATTGTAGCGAGCGAGGTGCGTAGCCTCGCTCACCGCAGCAGCACCGCGGCCAAGGAAATCAAGGATCTGATCAAGGCGAGCGTGGCGAGCGTTGGACAGGGCAGCAAGCTCGTCAGCGACACCGGTCGCCATCTCGAAGATATCGTCTCATCGGTCAGAAAAGTCAGCGACCTGGTCGGTGAGATCGCCACGGCCACCCAGGAACAGGCGGTCAGCGCGGTGCAGATCAATCGCTCGGTCACCCAGATGGATGAAGGCACGCAGCAGAATGCCGCGATGGTGGAGCAGGCGAGCGCCTCGGCCTCGAGGCTGAATGGGCTGGCCAAGAAGCTCAACCAGCTGACGACCTACTTCAAGCTCGACGAGAGCTCGGAAGCCACTTCAGAAGCGGCCGTGTATCGGGCTGCGGCCACGACACCGGCCAAGAAACGAGCGGCGTCTCCGACACGGAGCGCCGCGATTCGCGAGCCTGCGGGAAGAGTGCGGAGCGCCTGAGAGCGCACTCGTCCGGCGCTGGCCGGACTCGTCTGGCAACTTGTCCGCCGCCGGCTTACAGCCAGCGGGCGGTCGTCGCAATCGCGAGTGCGGCAGGCGTCAGCAGCAGCTGCGCCAGGAGCGTGCCGGCGAGCCGGCTCGCCAGCAGCCACACGACCGAACGGCGGAAGTAAGCATCGGTCGCGCGGCCCTTGACCACATCATCCGTGATCAAGGAGAGATACGGGTCGACCACGATGAACAGCATGATGGTCGCCAGCCCGTTGATCAATCCCGACAGGCTGCTCGCAGTAGTACGGAGCACCGGATTGTAGTAGGCGGCAAACAGCGATGCGAACACGCCGACGGTCCAGATCGCGGTCGCGATCATGTTCAGCAGGATCACGGTGATCGAAATGCGCGAGTGCGTGAACAACACCCGCAGGTTATTCGCGCGCGGCATCACGATCGAATCGCGGATGCTAGCAATGCCCACCGGCGAAAAAGCGCGCAGCAGCAGTCGCGGTATCGAGCGGTGCTCGGCAAAGGCATCAACGCCGCGCGCAAAGAGCCGCTGAAACGTCGGCGTAAGAATCGCACCGGCGATCGTTGCGGCAGACGCTGCGGCGATCAGCCAGCGAAAGTCGCCGATGCCGCCAGCCGGGCCAGCAGCCAGATGCTGCTCGACGCGCTTGGCCATCAGCGGCACCTGGAAGGTATTGGCGGTGCGCGAAACCAGCACAAGGATGTTGAACATCGAGAAGGAGACCGCGATACGCATCGTGCGCACGCCGGCAATGCGCACCGAGTAGGCGAGGCTTCCCACCAGATTGATGATGAAGGTGAGAAACAACAGGAGCAGCAGCTGGTTGTCGAGATGCACTTTGCTCTACTCTCCGCCAGAGGGGCTCGGGCTGCTGACCACCGCTCTGGTCCCGGCGAGCGCGCTGTTGAGCTCGAAGGCAATCCGGGCTCCAGCCCGGGCCAGCTGCTGCGGGACTATAGCCACGGCGCCCGCGACGTAAGACTCCGGCAGCACGATGGGCTGGGTAAGACTCCAGTTGCAGGCGAATCCGGGTAATGGGTGGTAGGCCACCCGCAGCGCAAGTTCGTAGGTTTCTGCGGCCCAGTCCGCAACCGATCCCCGCTGCCAGTTTGGAATCTCACTGGCGTATTGTGCCAGTAACCGGGCAGCGTAGGCCGGCTCGGAGCTGCCACGCGTCGCGAAATCCACAAAATCGACGTCCCAGACCTTGTGGAGCTTCTGCGGTTGAGTAGTGCCCGGTAGCAGCACCAGGATCTGATTGCCGCCCTGGTCCGCGTTGTTGGCCGCATGCAGCGGCTGATGCAGATCCGATACGACGTGCACGAGCAGCCGGATCGCGAAGGCGCGTTGCGCCGGATCGGCGCCCGCATCGGCCAGAACGGCCAGCCATCTGCTGACCTGTGCCGTGCCGCAGTTGCCGCCCGGGCAGTATTGCGCATAGGCGGTGTCGCCGGCGCACACCGGTCGGTCATCGTAGTGCCAGCTTGGCGAGCCAGGGTAGGTCTGTGCGAGAGCGGCTCGCTCCTCATCCATGTAATTCGCGACCAGCGACAGTTCGTCGCTCCCGATCAGCTGCCGCACCTGGCTGCGCGCCTTAGCTGATAGGAGTGCCGTGGCGATCTCGCCGGTGATCCGATGGCCGCTCGCACTCCAGGCGCGGGTGCGCGGTGATACGAGCATTGCCACGAGCCCGATCAGCAGCATCCGGCGAGATAATGTGGAGGCGCGTAGGTTGGCCATTGTTCAGTGTGCTCCGCACGCCTGGACAAATGCCCTGACCAGTGGCGGGGTGCGCGCCGCCAGCGCGGCGCGCTCAGGCTGAAACAAGGTGGCCATAAAGAATGGGTGCCCGCGCAGTTCCACGGCCCGCACCTGGCCGCTCTGGCCCCGGGCCCCGACTGCCAGCGGCCCGGAGGCAAGTCTCTCGGCGTACTTCGGGTTCAGCCCGTAGTTGCAGTGATAGCCCTCGACGATATGCGCCGTGCCATAGAGCGCTGCCAGGCGACTGCCCGCGACGAGATCCAGCGGTTCGGTGATCTCCACCAGAGAACACTCGAGTGGAGCAATCACTGGATCAGCGGCCACAGGGTCGGTCTCGGCGTGTGCGGCCACAGGCAGCCGCCAGACCTGCTGCGCATACTCGAGCAGCGCATGCTGGAATCCCGCGCAGGTGCCCAGAAAGGGAAGCGAGGTCTCGCGGGCAAAACGGATCGCGCGCAATACCGCACCCGTGTCTACATACGGGCTGCCCGGCGTGCACCACAGGCCGGCAAACTGATCGAGTGGCTCGTAGGCTCCTGCGCCAAGATCCTTTGTGCCCAGCCACTTCCAGCGGAGCTCTATCTCGAGCTCCTGAGCCGCGAGGGGCAGCGCCGCCTCAATCGCACGATGGGCGAGGATGCTCGCGCTAAAATCACCGACCACTCCGATCTGGATCATCGAGTGTTCTCCACCTGAAGGAGCGAGTAGATGCCGAGCGCCACAATCAGGCCGCCCGAAATGCGGTTGATGAGGCGTATCGTCCGCTCATTGATTCGCGTGCGCAACGCGCCGACCAGCGTACTGAGCGCCGCCCACCAGAGCGTCGAACCGGCGAACACACCCAACACCAGCGTAGTTGCCGCACTGTAGGTTGGGTCCGCGCCGAGGCCGAGTCCTGCAAAAACGGCAATGAAGGAGAGGATGGTCATCGGATTGGTCAAGGTCAGCGCGAAGGTTGAGAGGTAGGCCGAAATAAGACCCATCCGGCTCGCATTAGTCGGCTGTGCCGCCGGCGGGCTGAGAAAAGTTCGCACACCCAGATAACAGAGAAAAATGCCGCCGGCAGCGCCGATCCACAAGCGCTCGCTAATAAGGAACGAGGAGATCGCTGTCAGGCCAAAGCCGGCCACCGATCCATACACGGCATCCGCTGTGGCGGCGCCGAGGCCGCTGAGCAGTCCGGAGGCACGTCCCTCGGCCAGCGAGCGGCGGATACACAGCAAACCGATCGGCCCGACCGGCGCGGCAATCGACAGACCAACAATCAAGCCTTTAATCAGGAAGCCCATGTAAGCACCTGGAGCCAGCGCTTCAGAGGGAGTCCTATAATACGACGCCAAAACAAGGAAATTCGCCATGCCGCTGCTCAAGGACCTTGCCCCGCATCACTTCAGCATTGCCGTCACGGACATGGATCAGGCCATTGAGTGGTATACCTCGGTGCTCGGGTTTGAAACCGAAATACGGTTTCACGTGGCAGGGATTCCCGCGGACGGCGCCTTCCTGCGCCGCCCCGAATTGCGGCTGGAGTTGTGGTGTGCCTCGGGAGTTGCGGCGGTGCCTCAGGAGCGACGCACTCCGAACCAGGATCTGAAGACGGCGGGCACCAAGCACATCGCCTTCTCAGTCCTCGATCTGCAAGGCCATCTCGCCGACCTTGTGAGCTACGGCGTGGATATTGCGGCAATCCAGCGCAATCGCGGTGAACCCATGGCGCCAGAGGTAAATCCACTGGCACCGGACCGGCCGCCGGCATTCGCGCTATTCATCCGGGATCCGTTTGGCACCCTGATCGAATTGCTCGACCGCAAGCAGGTCGCTGCCTGACTGGGCGGCCTTAGGCCCAGACAACCGGGCGATGAGTCTGCCGAGTGAGCAGGGCTGCGATTGAGTCCCTGAGCTATGAGCCCTAGCCGTTGAGCAGGCTTTGCAGGCGCGCTGCATCCACATTGCCACCCGAGAGCACAATCCCGATCTTCCGGTCTCGCGCCTGCACCAGCCCATGAAGCACAGCCGCAGCCGCGAGGCAGCCGGTGGGTTCCACGACAAGTTTCATCGATTCCAGCATGAAGCGCATCGTATCAACCAGCTGGGCATCGCTGACCGTCAGTACCTCCGTGACAACGCTTTGCAGGATCGGGAATGTGTAGTGGCCTACGCATAGGGTCTGTGCGCCGTCGGCGATGGTTTTGGGTGTATCGATGCGGATGATCCGGCCGGCGCGCAGGCTTTGCTGAACATCGTTCCCGGCTTCCGGTTCTACGCCATAAATCTGGCATTTGGGATTCAGGGCTTTGGCGGCGAGCGCGCAGCCGGACAGCAGTCCGCCCCCGCCCAGCGGCGTGACCAGCACATCAAGGTCCGGATGCTGCTGGAACAACTCGAGGCCCGCGGTGCCCTGTCCGGCAATGACATCGGGATGATCGAACGGTGGTATCAGTTCCAGGCCGCGCTTCCGCGCCAGCTCGCGTGTGATCAGCTCCCGGTCTTCACGATAGCGGTCATAGCCGATGACTTCAGCGCCGTAGGCCTCGGTCGCGGCGCGCTTGCTGGCCGGAGCATCGTGCGGCATGACAATCGTCGCGCTGATACCCAGCAGGCGGGCGGCGTGGGCCACCGCCTGGGCATGGTTGCCGGAGGAGAATGCGGCCACGCCGGGCGGTGAGCTGCGCTCGATCGCGCGTGAGATGGCGTTGTATGCGCCCCGGAACTTGAACGAGCCGGTGCGCTGCAGGGATTCGCACTTAAAGTAGAGTGGCGCTCCGGCGCGCTCATCGGCGGCTTGCGAGCGCAAGACCGGCGTGAGCTCGGACAACCCCGCAAGTCTGTGCTGGGCCGAGAGTACATCCTTGAATTCTACCGCGAGCGCTGCACTGGTCTCGATGCCTGGCCCGCGCTGTACCGAGCTGTTCAAGCGCCACCCGAATTGCGGCCGCGCAGATGCTCAGGCAACCCATCGGCCGGCCGGTCCCACGCCAGGGCATCGCTCATCCAGACGTGATCCACAGGGATGACCTCATCCGGCACATCCAGTGTTGCGATCGTGATATCGATTTCATCGCTCCTTCGGCCGGTCCAGTACGTGAGCGGCGTCCCGCAGCGGCCGCAGAATCCCCGCCGCACCGATGCGGAGGACTGGTAGGTGACCGGCTCGCCGGCGGTGAACGCCAGTGCCGCCAGCGGGACCGTCAGCCAGCCCACGACGTGCGCGCCGGAGGCCCGCCGGCAGGATTCGCAATGACAGAGCGTCGGCGGCGAGATCGGGGAATGGCAGCGGTAGCGTACGGCTCCGCAAAGGCAGCGTCCCGCCAGCAAGTCGTTCAAAGTGAGATACCCGGCATCTGGTCATCCTTTGCAGTCAGCTCAGCGCCTGTGCCAGATACGGCAGGCTGACATCCATGCGGTAGTCGACACTGGAGTGATTATCGGCGAATTCCTCGTAGCGGTAACTGATGTTCAGCTGCGTAAGCCGCCGCACAAAGCGCCGCGCGCCATACAGCAGGCGGTACTGATCCGTTGTGCCGCAATCAATATAGAGCGCCTTGAGGCGGCGCAGTTGCTCGGCGTGGGACTCGAGCATCACGATCGGATCGTGCTTGAGCCAGTGGGCCCACCGCTCAGGAATCAGCTCACAGGTATCGAGCGTCACGGGCAGACGGATGCCGAGAAACTGGCTGGGATCCGGATCATAGCTGGCTGCCATCGCGAGCACATTGATGACTTCCAGAGCGTCTGCTGACTGCTTGCGCGCAGCTTCCATCTCGGTCCACCATTTCTCGATCGACAGGTCGGCCTTGGCCAGCCCCTGCAGCGCCGCAGGCATGTCGGGCAGATAGCACCACTCGAAGCCCGCATCGCCCGAGTGACACGCGGCCGCCGACCAGATATCCGAATGCCTGAGTGCATGGACCAGGGCGCCATAGCCGCCCGAGCTCTTGCCGAACACGCCACGCCTTCCCTCGCCCCCACAGCGAAACTGCTGTTCCACCGCCGGCAGCATCTCCAGAATCAGGAAGTCCTCCCAGGGACCGAGTGCGGCTGAATTGATGTACTGATTGCCGCCGAGCCGGGTAAAGCAATCCGGAAAGGCCACGACCAGTGGCGGCATCTGGCCCGAGCCGATCAGGCGATCCAGGCGCTCAGGCACATTTTCGCGAAACCCAACCCAGTTGGTGTGCGACAGACCGCTACCGGTAAACCCGACCAGATCCACGAGCAGCGCCAGTCCGGCACCGGTGTGACCCGCCGGCACATACACGTCCACGGCGCGAAGCGTAGGATCGCCCAGCAGGTTGGACTTGAGCGCCGTGCTGTCGATCTGGATACGGTGCAGCGTCCCCTGGGGACTCGAAACTCGACGCATGGCATGCTCCGTGGACTGCGAATCAGATAAGTATCCCATCAAATCTGACCCGTGCGACCGGCGTGCCGGAGCGGCCCGGGCTCTTGGGGCGCGCCAGAAGCCTTGGGCTGGCAGCCAGCCGGCATCGCCGAGACGGGTATGGCGAGTGCTGCCGGGCAGGAGGTTTTGCGCACCGCCGAGGCCAAGTGCGTTATACACGACGGGCTCGAGGCTGCTCCCAGGTCTTCCGACATGTCTCTTCTAGACTGTAAGATATTGTTATTAAAAGACTTTATGGGCAAGAAGGCCGTTTCCCCGACCCGCCCCGCTGATCCTGTGGCAGCCCTATATATGAGTGCGACTTCCGGCCCGCTGCGGTGTTTTACAGATAAGTGACAACGCAGCAGTGCAAACAGCAAATCAAGCCACTGGCCCGTCGATCGAGTTCACCTCGTTTCTGCGCGCCCACCAGGATCTGGTGTTTTCCATCGCTGCGCGACTCACTGGAGATGACGCTCAGGCTGAGGATATTGCGCAGGAAGTGTTCCTGCGAGCCTTCAAGAACTTTGAGTCGATCAGATACAGCGACACCGTACGTGGATGGTTGAAGACCGTGACAACGAACCTGGCCCTGAATCACATCACGCGCTACCGCAACCGCTGGCGGTTGTTCTCCAGCCTGCGCGCGGCGGACGCCGAGGATGACGCGCCGGATGTCGAGATCGAGGATGAGGGTGATTTGGTGGCCGACCTTGAAGCCGTCGACCGGGAGAAGATCGTGGAAGAGTGCCTGCAGAGTCTGCCCGAACACCAGCGCGTGCCGCTGGTGCTCTATCACTTTGAGGAGCTCTCCTACGAGGACATCGCGCGGGATCTTAAGGTCTCGGTGCCCAAAGTGAAGACCGATATTTTTCGCGGCCGTGCAGCGCTCGCCAAGATTCTTGCACGTCGTGGCGTGAGCTCCACGGTGCAGGCCTAGAGTGAGGATGTCATGAAGATCGAATCCAGCGACAAGTTTGAGAAGATGGTCAGCGACCTGCTGCGCGCCCAGCCGCCGCGTCGTGCCCCGCTCAATCTCGAGCGCCGCGTCCTGAGTGAGCTGCGCCGGCAGGCACAGCCCTGGTGGCAGCAGAACTTCATTTACTGGCCACTGACCGCGCGTGCAGCGCTGGTCGTCGCCTGCGCGCTGGTGGCTCGCCTGTGCATCGGCGTCAGCGCCTGGATCGGCGGCGGTTCACGCCTGCTCGCTACGCCGGCAGCCCTGGTCCGGCCCGCGGAGTGGAGCCATAAGATTCTTGATGTGGCCATCGGGACCCGAGATCTGGGGCTGGTGGTCCTGCATGCGATTCCTTC
>JBEKOK010000101.1:0-11177 GCA_049521875.1 Steroidobacteraceae bacterium | reverse complement strand
GTGATCAAGCGCGTTGCCAAGCGATTGAGTGACGAGGCCGGTGATTCCAAGATGTTTCGCGTGGCGGAGCGCCTGGAGACAGTGATGGCGGATACCAAGAAATTGTTTGCCAATCTCGACTGGTACAGCGCGGTCAGCTACCACATGATGGGTGTCCCGACTGAGATGTTTACGCCGCTGTTTGTAATCGCGCGCACTACGGGCTGGGGTGCGCATGTCATCGAGCAGCGCCAGGACAACAAGATCATCCGCCCGAGTGCCAACTACACCGGACCTGAGGAACGCAAGTTCGTGCCACTGGGCGAGCGGGTCTGAGGCGGCGCCGTGTCTAGCTATGATGTGAAGTCCACGCGCCGACCCGATCCTGATGCGCTGCTGGTCGAAATCGCCGAGTACGCGCGCAACTACACCATTCAGAGTGAGCTCGCCTACGACACGGCGCGCTACTGTCTGATGGATACACTCGCCTGTGGCTTCCAGGCGCTGCAATATCCGGCCTGTACCAAGTTGCTGGGGCCAGTCGTGCCGGGCGCTACTCTTGCAGGCGGCGCGCGGGTGCCAGGCCTGAACTTCGAACTCGATCCGGTGCAGGCGGCGTTCAACATCGGGACAATGGTGCGTTGGCTTGACTTCAACGACACCTGGCTCGCGGCAGAGTGGGGACACCCCTCCGACAATCTTGGGGCAATTCTTGCGCTAGCCGACTATCTGGCGCGCAGCGCCAGCGCCGCCGGGCGAGCGGCGCTGCGCGTGCGCGATGTGCTGAGCGCGATGATCAAGGCGCACGAGATTCAGGGCATCCTGGCGCTCGAGAACAGCTTCAACCGCGTCGGGCTCGATCACGTGCTGCTGGTACGCGTGGCCTCGACTGCGGTGGCCGCAACGCTCCTTGGCGGCACCCTCGAGCAGGTTATCAACGCGGTCTCCAACGCCTGGATCGATGGCGGGGCACTGCGCACCTATCGGCATGCACCGAACACCGGATCGCGCAAGAGCTGGGCCGCAGGGGACGCGACCTCGCGTGCCGTCCGGCACGCGCTGATCGCGCTGCGCGGCGAGATGGGCTATCCCTCAGCGCTCTCGGCCAAGGGCTGGGGCTTCCAGGATGTGCTGTTCAAGGGCAAGCCACTGACTATTCCGCAGCCCTTTGGCAGCTACGTGATGGAGAACGTCCTGTTCAAGATTAGTTTTCCGGCGGAGTTCCACGCCCAGACGGCGGTCGAGTGTGCGATGACCCTGCATCCGAGAATCAAGGCGCGGCTGGGAGAAATAACGCGGGTGGTCATTGAAACGCAGGAGCCGGGCGTCCGGATTATCGACAAGACCGGCCCGCTCTCGAACCCGGCCGACCGCGATCATTGCATCCAGTACATGACCGCTGTGCCGCTGATCTTCGGCCGCCTCACTGCGGCCGACTACGAGGATGCGGTGGCTTCGGATCCGCGCATCGATGCGCTGCGCTCCGTCATGGAAGTGCGCGAGAACAGCACCTTCACGGCCGAATATTACGAGCGCGACAAGCGCTTCATCGGCAACGCACTGCAGGTGTTCTTTCGCGATGGCACTGCCAGCGAGCGCATCCAGGTTGATTTTCCGATCGGCCACCGCCGGCGCCGTGCCGAGGGCATGCCGGTGCTGGTGCAGAAGTTTGAATCCTCGGTCATGGCCCACTTTGGGGCGCAGCAGGGCGCGGCGATCTGCCGCCTGTTTGGCAGCAACGATATTGATCAAATGCCCGTCCAAGAGCTCATGACGCAGCTGGTCCGAGTCTAGGCGCGCCGCGCCTGCAGTGACGGGAATCGGCGTGAGCCATGACAGGTACGAGGGACGGAGCGTCGAGCGATCCGACACGGCATCGCGATCGCAACTCCGGGCGCTGGCCGCGACCCTGGATTGCGCCATACCAGGGGGCGAGGAACTGCCGCCGCTGTGGCACTGGATGCTGTTTCAAGACTGGGCAGCCGGCCGTGACCTCGGCGCTGATGGGCATCCTTCACGCGGCGGATTTCTGCCCGAGGATCCGGCGTACCCACGGCGCATGTGGGCCGGCGGGCGGCTTAGCTTCGAGCGCGCGGTATGCATTGGGCGCGATGCGCGCCGGCAAAGCCGCGTGCTGCATGCGACTGAGAAGCAAGGATCGACCGGCCGTGCGCTCTGGGTCAGCGTCGAGCACGTCCTGACCGATGAGCGGGGCACACTGCTCACAGAACAGCAGGATCTGGTGTATCGCGCGGCGGCCAGCGCCTCCTCCTCGCCACCGCCACCGCCGGCGCCGCAGGCGGCTCCGGGAGTGGTGCGAGAAGCGAGGGCCATCGATGCCGTGCTGCTATTCCGCTATTCGGCGCTGACAGGCAATGCGCATCGTATCCACTATGATCTGGACTACGCGCGCAACCAGGAGGGCTACGAGGGCCTTGTCGTGCAGGGAGCGTTGCAGGCGACGTTACTCGCAGACTTCGCTCAACGGCAGTCACCGGCGAAGGCGCTGCGCGAGTTCGCGTTTCGGGCGCGCTGGCCGGCGCTCTTGCATCGCTGCCCAATGACCTTAGAAGCGTGGCCCCTGACGGGCACCTGGCAGCTGCGTTCGCTAGATAGCCACGGGGTGGTGTGTATGAGCGCCGAAGCGCGCTTTGAACCCTGAGCCGTCGCGGGCAGGTATCGAAGCCGCTAGTTAGCTCGCAGGCCAACGGATCAGTGGCCAATCCTGCAGGTGACAGGTAGCTTAGCTCTGCATGTGCTCCGCAGGCTGCCCGGCGGCAAATGGCTTGATCGAGTGAATTGGGATCGAAAGAGGCGAAGGTATGAATCATCGGATATCAGGACAGCCGGCGTGAGCTCGCTGCGCCGGGCCGCGATCGTCTGTCCGCTGCGCACGGCGGTCGGCACCTTTGGCGGCAGCCTGAAGAATGTGCCAGTCGAGACACTGGGTGCGACAGTCCTCAAGGCAATCCTTGAGCGCGCCGAACTGGATCCGGCCCGGATCGATGACGTCGTTTTCGCACAGGCCTATGCGAGTGGTGAGACACCGTGTGTCGGGCGCTGGATCGCGCTCGAGGCGGGTCTGCCGATCGAAGTCCCTGGCATGCAGCTGGATCGGCGTTGTGGTGGAGGTCTGCAGGCGGTTGTAACGGCTGCAATGATGGTGCAGACCGGTGCTGCCGACGTGGTCGTTGCGGGTGGCGTCGAGAGCATGAGCAGCGTGGAGTACTACACGACCGACATGCGCTGGGGCGCGCGCGCGGGCAGCGTCAAGCTTCACGATCGCCTGGAACGCGGGCGCGAGCGCTCGCAGCCTGAAGACCGGTTCGGCGTGATCTCGGGCATGATTCAGACCGCAGAGAATCTGGCGGCCGAGCATGGCATCAGCCGAGTGGCCGCAGACGAGTACGCGGTACGCAGTCACCAGCGTGCCGCCCGCGCCTGGGAGCAGGGGCGCTTTGCCGAGGAAATCGTGCCGATCCGGGTGGCACAGAGAAAGGGCGACCCCGTGCTGTTCGCGCGCGACGAGGGTGTGCGCGCCGACAGCAGTGCTGACTCATTGAGCCGCCTGCGACCGCTTCTCAAGGACGGCACAGTGACCGCTGGCAACTCCAGTCAGCAGAACGATGCCGCGGCCGCGTGTCTGATTGTTGCCGAGGAGTGTCTCGCGCCTCTGCGCCTGCGGCCCGAGGCGTGGCTCGTGGATTGGGCGGTTGCCGGGTGTCACCCAGCGACGATGGGCTACGGGCCCGTTCCGGCCGTCAAAAAACTATGGGCGCGCACCGGGAAGAACTTTGATCAGATGGATCTGGTGGAACTGAACGAGGCCTTTGCCTGCCAGGTGCTGGCAGTTCTGAAGGGATGGAATTGGAATGATCCGGACCGGCTGAATGTGAACGGCTCAGGCATTTCGCTCGGACACCCCATTGGCGCAACCGGCGTGCGGATTCTCACGACCTTGCTGCATGAGTTGCGCCGTCGTGACGGCCGTTACGGACTCGAAACGATGTGTATCGGTGGCGGGCAGGGCATTGCGGCGTTGTTCGAGCGCGCTGACGATTAAGCGGTCGCCGAAGGCGGCGCGCGAGCGTGCCACATGACGTATGCAGAATTGCTGATAGCACACATGCCGCCGCGGGGGCGGCAACATGTCGCACCTGCCGCTGGCCTACGGCCAGCGGGATGGCGAGCGGAACCTACATAATGGCGATAATGCCGGTAAGCGGATGAGCACTCTAACCCACCTGCAGCGACTTGAAGCCGAGAGCATTCACATCATGCGTGAAGTACTGGCCGAGGCCGACAAGCCGGTAATGCTGTATTCAATCGGCAAAGACAGCGCCGTAATGCTGCATCTGGCGAGGAAGGCCTTCTATCCGGCGCCGCCGCCGTTTCCGTTGCTGCACGTGGACACAACCTGGAAGTTCCGGGACATGTACGCGATGCGCGAGCGCGTCGCGCGCGAGTCCGGCATGACACTGCTTGTGCACCAGAATCCCGAGGCGCTGGCGCTTGGCATCAACCCCTTTACCCACGGATCCGCGGTTCATACCGATATCTGGAAGACCCAGGGGCTGAAGCAGGCCCTGGACAAGTATGGGTTCGATGCCGCGTTTGGCGGCGGGCGTCGTGACGAGGAAAAATCGCGCGCCAAGGAGCGCGTGTTCTCGTTCCGCTCGGCCCAGCATCACTGGGATCCCAAGAGTCAGCGGCCGGAACTTTGGCACCTGTATAACGCCCGTAAGCGCAAGGGTGAATCGATCCGCGTATTCCCGCTCTCCAACTGGACCGAACTGGATGTATGGCAATACATCTATCTGCAGGACATTCCCATTGTACCGCTGTATTTTGCCCGTGAGCGCCCGGTCGTTGAACGAGATGGCACGCTGATCATGGTGGATGATGAGCGCATGCCGCTCAAGCCCGGCGAGAAACCGCAGATGCGCCAGGTGCGCTTTCGCACACTCGGTTGCTATCCGCTCACGGGTGCTATTGCGAGCGAGGCCGATACCCTGCCGGCCATCATCCAGGAGATGCTGTTGACACGGACTTCTGAACGTCAGGGCCGCGTCATCGACCACGATGCCTCGGCATCGATGGAGAAGAAGAAGCAGGAGGGATATTTCTGATGGCCCACGTCTCTGACCTGATCGCCTCGGACATCGGCGCCTACCTGAAGTCGCAGGAAAAAAAGCAACTGCTGCGGTTTATCACTTGTGGCAGCGTCGACGATGGCAAGAGCTCACTGATCGGGCGTCTGCTATTTGAATCCAAGATGCTGTTCGAGGATCAACTGGCCACGCTGGCGAGTGATTCGAAGCGCATTGGGACGACCGGCGGCGAGCTCGACTTCGCATTGCTGCTCGATGGTCTGTCGGCCGAACGCGAGCAGGGCATCACCATCGATGTCGCGTATCGTTTCTTCTCAACCGAGCGCCGCAAGTTTATTGTTGCCGATACGCCCGGGCATGAGCAATACACCCGTAATATGGTGACCGGGGCATCGACTGCCGATCTCGCCGTAATATTGGTTGATGCGCGCAAGGGCATCCTGACTCAGACGCGCCGCCACAGCTATCTGGTGTCGCTGCTGGGCATCCGCCATATCGTGCTGGCGATAAACAAGATGGATCTTGTGGACTACTCGCAGGAGCGATTCAACGAGATCCAGGAGCAGTTCCGGCCCTTTGCCGAGCAGATTGGCCTGCACGAGGTCTGCTACCTGCCGATCTCGGCAGTGCAGGGCGCCAATATCACCCGCCTCAGTGAGCGTACCTCCTGGTTCCGCGGGCCGACATTGATGGAATACCTCGAGACCGTCGAGCTCGATGAACAACGCCTGCGACGCGCGCCGTTTCGTTTGCCGGTGCAATGGGTGAATCGGCCGAATCTGGATTTTCGCGGATTCTCCGGACTGATCGCCAGCGGCGCGATCAAGCAGGGCGCACGGGTGCGCGTCAGTCCAGGCGGCACGCAGAGCACGGTGACCCGTATTGTCACCGCGGATGGCGACCTTGCGCAGGCCGTGGCCGGACAATCCGTGACCCTCACGCTCGGCGATGAGATTGACGTGAGCCGCGGCGATGTGATCTCGGCCGCTGAATCGCCGCCCGAGGTGTCTGACCAGTTCGAGGCCACGCTAGTTTGGATGCATGAGCAGCCACTGCTGCGCGGGCGCTCCTACCTGATGAAGATCGGCGCTAAGACAGTGACGGCGACGGTGCTGCCGCTCAAGTACAAGATCAATGTAAATACGCTCGAGCAGCTGGCCGCCACGCGCCTTGAACTCAACGAGATCGGCGTATGCGTCCTTGAGCTTGACCGACCGGTTGCGTTCGATCCTTACGAGGACAACCGCGAGACCGGGGCCTTCATCCTGATTGATAGGCTCACTAACAATACCGTCGGGGCCGGCATGCTGCGCTTCGCGCTGCGCCGCTCGCAGAACGTCCACTGGCAGGCCCTGGACGTCAACAAGCAGGCCCACACGCTGCTCAATGGGCATAAGCCCTGCGTGCTGTGGTTCACAGGTTACTCGGGCGCGGGCAAATCGACGATTGCCAACCTGGTCGAAAAGCGCCTGCATGCGCTGGCGCAGCACACCTATCTGCTCGATGGCGATAACGTGCGCCATGGTCTGAACCGGGATCTTGGCTTTACGGACGTTGATCGGGTGGAGAACATCCGTCGTGTGGCCGAAGTCTCGAAGCTGATGGTTGATGCCGGCTTGATCGTGCTGGTCTCCTTCATTTCACCCTTCCGCAGCGAGCGGCGCATGGCCCGCAACCTGCTGCAGGCAGGTGAATTCCTGGAGATCTTTGTCGACACGCCGCTGGCCGCGGCCGAGCAACGCGACGTTAAGGGTCTGTACAAAAAGGCGCGCCAGGGGCAGCTCAAGAATTTCACTGGCATCGACTCGCCCTACGAGGCGCCCGAAAATCCGGAGATCCGTATCGACACTACGCAACTGAGCGCCGAGCAGGCCGCACTGCAGATCCTGAGCGAGATGCAGCGGCGCGGCCTGATCGAGACCGCCTGAGTACCATGAGCCAATTAGCGGGTGACCGCCAGAAGCTGTGTGCCGAGATCGAGGCGCTCGCGCGCCTCGCTGGCGACGCAATCATGGGTGTCTATGCGACAGATTTTTCGGTGCGGGATAAAGCCGATGCTTCGCCGGTCACGGCAGCGGATGAACAAGCCGAAGCACTGATCCTTGAGACGCTGCGGCGACTGACGCCTGAGGTGCCGATCGTATCCGAAGAAGCCTCGGCCGCGGGACGTACCCCGACGGTGGCCGAGCGGTTCTGGCTGGTCGATCCGCTCGATGGAACCAAGGAGTTTATACATCGCAACGGCGAGTTCACCGTCAACATCGCGCTGATCGAGAATGCGGTGCCGACGCTCGGCGTGGTTTTTGCGCCGGCCCAGGGACGGCTGTTCAGCGGTGTCAGCGGACATGGCGCAGTGCTGGAGGACGCCGCCGGCCGTCGCAAGATCGCCTGCCGCTCTGTGCCTATAGACGGACTCACCGTGATCTCGAGTCGCTCGCACGGGGATGCCGCGGCATTGGCACAGTTCCTGCGCGGTCGCGTGATTGCGGCCAACAAGCATGCCGGCTCCTCTCTGAAGTTCTGCCTGCTCGCCGCCGGCGAGGCGGATCTGTATCCGCGTCTAGGGCGGACGATGGAGTGGGATACTGCGGCCGGGGATGCAGTGTTGCGCGCTGCAGGCGGCCGCGTCATGACGATGGACAGCCAGCCACTGCGATACGGAAAGATAGGATTTGAGAATCCTCATTTCGTGGCTGAGAGCGGGACGTAGCCACCTCGTCTTGCTCGCCCGGTCGCCAGACTGCGCTCGATGCACCGCAAAAGTTTCCTGCTTTTACAATTAGTTATAGCAATACCCTAGATACAATTCGATCAAGTCTGCGGCGCTCCGATGGCGCTGCTGTGGGGCGGTCTTTGATAACTGCGCGTCGCGCCTAAATCATCTGCCGCTGCGCTGGTCGGTTAACCTACGCGCGCGCGAGGCTGCGGCCGGTGCATGCCCAGATTACCCAGAGAAGCAGGATCCGATGAAAAAGCTATTGGTTGGCATCAAGCGAGTGGTGGACTACAACGTCCGCGTCAAAGTGAAGGCCGATGGTTCGGGCGTCATGCTCGATGGCGTCAAGATGAGCATCAATCCCTTTGATGAAATCGCGCTTGAGGAGGCATTGCGGATCAAGGAGCGCGGCCAGGCCGATGAAGTCATCGTGGCGACGATCGGCCCGGCCGATTGCCAGCAGCAATTGCGTACAGCATTGGCGATGGGTGCTGATCGGGCGATCCTGGTGCTGTCCACGACGAGCGTCGAGCCGTTGACGGGCGCCCGCGTGTTTCTCGAATTGATCAAGAAAGAGCAACCCGTCGCCGTCATCATGGGCAAACAGGCCATTGATGATGACAACAATCAAACCGGTCAGATGCTTGCCGGCTTATGGGGTCGGCCGCAGGCAACCTTTGCATCCAAGATTGTGCTGACCGATACGGTTGCCACGGTGACTCGCGAAGTAGACGCGGGACTCGAGACCCTGGAGGTCGATATGCCGGCGGTGTTCACGGCGGACCTGCGCCTGAACGAGCCGCGCTACGTCAAGTTGCCCGAGATCATGAAAGCCAAGAAAAAGCCTCTCGATACGCTCGCCATCGCGGATCTAGGAATTGAATTGCATGATCGCGTGCGGCTCGTTAAGGCCGAGCCCCCAGCCGCACGGCAGAAGGGCATCATCGTCAAGACCGCAGCCGAACTGGTCGCTGCCCTCAAGCAGAAGGGACTGCTGTAATGAACAAGATACTGATCATCGGCGAACACGACGGTGGCAAGCTCAACGCCAGCATCGCCAAGTGCGTCAAATGCGCGCAGGCCATACCGGACGGAGAAATCACTGTGCTGGTGCTGGCCGCCGACAGTGCTGCCGTGGCCGGGCAGGCCGCGGCCATCGCTGGCGTAGGCAAGGTGCTGCGTGTCGATCATCCGGCCAATGCCCATGCACTTGCTGCCGTACTTGCGCCGCAGATCGCGGCCATCGCTGCGCAGTTCAGCCACGTGTTCGGGCCCTCCACCACCTTTGGCAAGGATCTGATGCCACGGGTGGCAGCGCTACTCAACGCGCCGCAGCTCTCCGACATCATGGCCGCGGAGAGCGCCACACGTTTCCGGCGCCCGACCTATGCCGGCAACGCCATTGTCACACTGGAAGTCGCTGCTGGTACCAAGATCGTTGCAACTGTGCGCTCCGCTTCCTTCGAGGCCGCAGCCGCTGGCGGGAGCGCACCGATCGAGCTCGTGAGTCCGGGTGCTGAAATTCCGACCCATACGCGCTTCGTATCAGTCACGGCAGCGAAGAGCGACCGGCCCGATCTGCAGAGTGCCCGCAAGGTGGTCTCAGGCGGCCGCGCACTCGGTAGCGCGGAGAACTTCAAGCTGATCTCAGGGCTGGCAGACAAGATCGGGGCGGCCGTGGGCGCTTCGCGCGCCGCGGTGGATGCGGGCTACGCGCCGAATGAATTACAGGTCGGGCAGACCGGCAAGATCATCGCGCCCGAGCTCTACATGGCCTTTGGGATCTCCGGAGCCATCCAGCACCTGACGGGCATCAAGGATGCACGCACGATTGTCGCAATCAACAAGGATCCGGAGGCACCGATCTTCGAGGTTGCGGACCTGGGCCTCGTGGGCGACCTGTTTGCGGTGATCCCGGAGATCGAGGGCCTGCTCGGCCATTAGCCTCAGGTCATCAATCGGCTGCCGGGCTGATTGAACATCAAATGGGGTTATTGTCCGCTAGAATCGAAGCGCGCCGTCTCCGCCTAGCTGAGCGGCCCTCATTGTGCCTCCAGGGGTTACCCGATAATGCCTGCCAAGCGGTTTTCTGGCACCGAACGCTATATCGCCACCGAGGAGCTGATGAGCGCAGTCAATGCGGCCGTCACAGTCGGTCGGCCGCTGTTGATTAAGGGCGAACCTGGAACCGGCAAGACACAGCTGGCCGAGGAGGTCGCCCGCGCGCTCGAGCGCCCGCTCTTTGACTGGCACGTCAAATCCACCAGCAAGGCACAGCAGGGACTGTATGAATACGATGCGGTTTCGCGCCTGCGCGATTCTCAGCTGGGCGATGTGCGGGTTCATGAAATCCGCAACTACATCGTGCGCGGCAAACTGTGGGAAGCCTTCGATGCCGAAGTGCAACCGGTCGTCTTGATAGATGAGATCGACAAGGCGGACATCGAATTCCCCAACGACCTGTTGCGTGAACTTGATCGCATGGAGTTCTACGTCTACGAGACACGCGAGTTGGTGCGGGCCCGGCATCGTCCGATCATCATTATCACCAGCAACAACGAGAAGGAGCTACCTGATGCGTTCCTGCGCCGCTGCTTCTTCCACTACATCCGATTTCCTGACGCCGAGACGATGGAGCAGATTATTGCGGTCCATCACCCCTCCCTCAAAAAGGACTTGCTGGCCGCCGCGCTGACACGCTTTTTCGCGCTGCGTGAGACGCCGGGTCTCAAGAAGCGACCCTCGACGTCCGAGCTGCTCGACTGGATCAAGCTGCTGGTCGCGGAGGATATTCCAGCGAGCGCGCTGCGCGAGGAGCCCGAACGCGCCGGCCTACCGCCCCTATATGGTGCGTTGCTGAAGAACGAGCAGGATGTGCACCTGGTAGAACAGCTGATGTTTATCAGCCGCCGCGTCAGGTGATCTGCAACATTTACGGCCGGCAACAGGATTCGCGAGCACGCCGATGATGGTCGGATTCTTCTTTGCGCTGCGCCAGGGTGGGCTGAAGGTCAGTCTCACCGAGCTGCTGGCGTTGTTCGATGTGATGCGCCGGGACTCCGAGGCGCAGTCGGCAGAGCAGTTCTATTTTCTGGCGCGCACCTGCCTCGTCAAAGACGAGCGGCTCTACGATCGCTTTGATCGGGTGTTCGCCGAATATTTCCAGGGGGCCGAGCGGGCCTTTGAGCAGCTGATGATCGGGGTACCTGAGGAGTGGCTGCGTGCTCTGGGCGAGCGGCTGCTCAGTGCCGAAGAAATGCGCCAGGTCCAGGCCCTCGGCGGCTGGGATAAGCTGCTCGAGACGTTGCGCCAGCGCCTCGCGGAACAGCGCGAGCGGCACCAGGGTGGCAGCAAATGGATCGGAACTGAGG
>JBEKOK010000100.1:0-11207 GCA_049521875.1 Steroidobacteraceae bacterium | reverse complement strand
TCTCTATAAGATGCTCAGCAATGTATTCACGAGCGTCACCGTGCTTAGCGGCCCAAACGATGCGGCGGGCATCGCCAAGAATGCGGTCGTCTACGTCATCGTACCCAGGATAACTACCAGCTCCTCCTCGAGCGGATTACTCACGTGGATGGCGACAGATTTTACAGTGGACCTGACGTGCAATATCTCAGAAGCCTCGGGGCACTGGATCGCGAATATCGAGTCGAGCGGAGACGGGCATGCGGTTTTTGCCGAACTTAAGTCAAACTTTTCGCTGGCGGGAGAGCGCGCTGCGCTCGCCGCATTGGCCAATGAGCAGACCGCGCTGCTAAATAGCGCTGTACTAAAGAGATAGCGATCCACGCTTTTATACTTTTTTCTGACGACTTGAACGGGCTATTGGCACCTTCGTATTCTGTAGGCGCTGAAACTGCAGCGCGCATGCAACGGCGCGTTGCTCTCCGGATGACTCGACCCTGCGGCCTGTGCCAAGATCGACGCCCCGCCAGTCTGAGTCGTGGGGCGGTAGCCACTGCAGTTGGCTGATCTCGAAGCCTCGTCCAGCTCCTAACGCGGATTCCGATGCACGCCATTCCCAAAGTCATGCGAATCATTGAGGCCCCCACGCCGGGCGGTCCGGAAGCGCTCAAGATTGGCGAGGCGCCTTGTCCTGCTCCCGGAGCTGGCGAAGTGCTAATCCGTGTCGCGGCAATAGGCATCAATCGGGCTGACACCCAGCAGCGTCGCGGAGTCTACCCATCGCCTCCGGGTGCGCCGGCGTGGCCAGGCCTTGAGGTCGCCGGAGTCGTGGCCGCAGTCGGGAGCGGCGTCGCGGAATTTCCCGTGGATACGCCGGTCTGCGCGTTGCTTGCTGGTGGCGGCTACGCCGAATATTGCGTCGCCCCCATTGCGCAAACGCTACCTATCCCAGGACAGCTGACGCTCATCGAGGCCGCTTCACTGCCAGAGGCGTACTTCACGGTGTGGAGCAATGTCTATGGCTTTGGGCGACTCGCGCCTGGCGAGACCTTGCTGGTACACGGTGGCTCTAGCGGCATCGGCGTCGCCGCGATCCAGCTGACGCGTGCGTTGGGGCACACGGTCTACGCGACGGCCGGCTCCGTCGATAAGTGTCATTTCTGCGAATCGATGGGCGCGACGCGCGGCATCAACTATCGGGATGAGGATTTTGTTGCGGTACTTCAGGAACTGACCGCAGGACGCGGCGTCGATGTAATCCTGGACATGGTGGGCGGCGATTACCTTGCGCGCGACGTGCAGGCGCTAGCCAGTGACGGACGTATTGTCGTCATTGCCACTCAGGCAGGTACGGCGGCAACACTCGATCTGCGACAGATAATGGTCAAGCGCGCTCACATCACCGGCTCCATGTTGCGGCCACGACCAGTGTCATTCAAGGATCAGATCAAGGCACAGCTGCTGAGCCGGGTCTGGCCCCTGCTCGCCGATGGCACGCTACGACCGGTTGTCGATCGCGTCTTTGGTTTTGGGGAAGCACCTGCCGCTCATGCCTATATGGAGAGTGGTGGCCACATGGGCAAGCTGATCCTCAAGATCTAGAGGAATC
Source organism: Steroidobacteraceae bacterium (assembly GCA_049521875.1). GTDB lineage: Bacteria > Pseudomonadota > Gammaproteobacteria > Steroidobacterales > Steroidobacteraceae > FEN-1191. The sequence goes on along the minus strand of JBEKOK010000100.1, from coordinate 9,619 downwards.
TAGCGCTGCAAGCTACCGCTTGGGTACGCTCGACAGCTCTACTTCACCCTCAATCTCCACCGGGATATTGAACGGGAGCTCAGCCATGCCCACCGCACTGCGGCTGTGCGCACCGACGGCCGGACCGAAGACTTCCAGGATCAGATCCGAGAAGCCGTTGATCACGCTCGGTTGCTGATTGAAGCCCGGCGCAGAGCTCACCATGCCCAGTACTTTCGTCCAGGCCACGATCAGATCCAGATCGCCGAGAGTCCGTTGCAAGCTGCCAAGGATTGACAGTGCGGTCAGGCGGGCGGCGCGATAGCCCTGCTCGACTGTCAGTTCGCGTCCAAGTTTGCCCAGCGGCTGAGCAATGGAGCCATCCGGGTCTTGCGGTCCGTGTCCCGAGATCAGCGCGCGGCGGCCGACGATACGCACGAATTGAAACGGCAAGAGGACACCCGCGGGTGGCTGTATCGGCGGCGGGAGCACGAGGCCCAACGCACGGACTCGCTCTTCAACATTCGGCATGGCCGGGTTCTCAAACGCAGCTTCGTTGCACCCATCTTAGTCGGTTCAGTCGTCCAGAATCGCGACAGCCCGCGTCCAGCCCGCTGAACCTCCCTTCACCTTGTGTGGGAAACAGGCCACCGTGTAGCCATCGGAGGGTAGGACCTCGAGGTTGTGCAGCTTCTCTAGATGGCAATAGCCGATATCACGACCCGCCTTGTGACCTTCCCAGATCAGTGAGGTGTCGCCGGTCTCGGCGACCTTTTTTGCCGTGTGACTGAATGGCGCGTCCCACGACCAGGCATCCGTGCCCGTGACGCGCACCCCGCGTGATGTCAGATACATCGTCGCTTCATAGCCCATGCCACAGCCGATGTTGATGTAGTTCGGATTGCCGACCGCCTTGCCCGCAGCGGTATTGACCAGGACGATGTCAAAGGGCTGCAGCTGATGGTCGATACGTGTCAGCTCAGCCTCTACATCACGCGCCGTAACGACATAGCCATCCGGAAAATGGCGGAAATCGAGTTTGAGTCCGGGCCGGAAGCACCAGTCGAGCGGCACCTCGTCGATGGTGATTGCGCGCTGGCCGCCATCCATCGTCGGATGGAAATGATACGGCGCATCCAGGTGTGTGCCGTTGTGCGTCGAGAGCGTCACCGTCTCGACCGCCGCAAAGCCCTCGCCGCCGGGCAATTGCTCGCCGCTGATGCCCGGGAAGAAGTGGCTGGCCTCGGGCATCGTCTCGCTGTGCGTCTTGTAGGTAATCGCGGGCCGCATGAAGGGTGGGTCGGTCACGATCTCGTTTTCGAGATAGATCGACAGGTCGATGAAACGGCGGCTCATGCTTAGGCTCCGGATGCGAATCCAGCCATGTTCGCGGATCAACCGGTCGCTGGCAACCGGCGATTCCAGCCCGGTCCCGGCTGCGTGAGTGCTGTTGCGATCCGCGAGCATCGTCTCGACGGTGTATGGTCCATGCGGGCCGCTGCAGTGCGGGCACCCAGCGTGGGCACCGTGACGGGGGGTCGGGTGGTCTGTAAGCTTGATCCGAATTGAACTTAGTGCGCGCCAGGCAATCGCAGATCAGCGACTGTTAATGGCCTAAGGAAACCTCTTGTGACATCGCCCAAGCGAGCTGATTACGGTATTGATGCCCCCGGTGTGGTGCGCAACCTGCTGTTGATTGGTATCGCCGCGCTCCTTTTATGGCTGAGCGCGACCGTGCATTTATGGTCGGGCAAGATTCCGCTGCCGATACCCGGGCAAGATGTGACTCTGGATCTAACCGGCACCGGTCTTGTCCTTGGTGTGCTCTGTCTCGCGATGGCGGCGTGGATGTTGTGGGACAGCAAGGTTGGCAAGTACAAGAGCTGTGAGCGGTTACTCGATCGCATCACCTGGCGCGGTGATGAACAGGTGCTCGATGTCGGCTGTGGTCGCGGATTGCGGCTCATGGGTGCCGCGCGCCGCCTTACCAGCGGCACCGCGACCGGGATCGATATTTGGCAGACCGAGGACCTGTCGGGCAATCGCCGCCAGGCCACGCTGGACAATGCCGCACGCGAGGGCGTCAGCGAGCGGGTGAAAGTCGAGTCCGCCAACATGCGCCGGATGCCGTTCGCGCCCGAATCCTTTGACGTGGTGGTTTCCCGCGCGGCAATCCACAACCTGTATCAGGCCGACGATCGCTTGCAGGCACTGCAGGAGATCGTGCGTGTCCTCAGGAAGGGTGGCTACGCCCTGATCGATGACATTCGTCACATCGATCAATACGCCAAGGCGCTTGCGCGATTGGGCTGCAGCGACATCAAGCGCTATGGCTCGCGCTTTGAGGCCTTCGTGCTGATGCTGATCACCTGGGGGTCGTTGCGCCCGGGTGTACTAGTGGTGCGCAAGGATCCTTAGCCGTCGCGCGCGCTGGCGAGGGATCGCCGGCCGCAGGCCTTCAGCCGCCGAGCGGTCGCAGCAGCGATCGGGAAATGATGTGGCGCTGGATCTCGCTGGTGCCTTCCCAGATGCGTTCGATACGCGCATCGCGCCAGATGCGCTCGAGCGGCAGGTCACTCATCAGGCCCATGCCGCCATGGATCTGGAGCGCTTCGTCGGCCACCATGGCAAGCATTTCAGTTGCCTTGAGCTTGGCAATGGCCATATCGGTGTCAGTGGCTGTCCCCTGATCCTGCTTCCAGGCACCTTCGAGCACCAGCAACTCGGCGGCGCGCAGCTCCATCGCCATGTCGGCGAGCTTGAAGCTCACGCCCTGGAACTTGCCGATCGGCTGCCCGAACTGTACCCGTTCAACCGACCATTGCGTGGCAAGTTCGAGCGCGCGCTCGGCACGCCCGAGGCAGGTTGCCGCCACCTGCAGGCGCGTGGCGCCGAGCCAGGCATTGGCGACTTCAAAGCCCTTGTGTACTTCCCCGAGCACCGCTGAGGCGGGTACGCGGCAGTCGTTGAACTCCAAAATGCTGTTGGTGTAGCCGCGATGCGATACGTTCTGATATCCCGGACGGACCGTGAATCCCTTGTGGCCCATGTCGATGAGGAAGGCCGTGATCTGCTTGCGCTTGCCGCGGGCCGAGGTTTCTTCGCCAGTAGCTGCAAACAGGATCACGAAGTCGGCGTGGTCGGCATGGCTGATGAAGTGCTTGGTGCCGTTGATGATGAAGTCCGACCCGTCAGCCACCGCGGTCGCCCGCATGCCCCGCAAATCGGAGCCGGCCGAGGGCTCGGTCAGCGCCAGACATTCGACACGCTCACCGCGCACTGCCGGCAGCAGGTAGCGTTCGCGCTGCTCGCCCGCGCACGCCAGCAGAATGTTCGAGGGACGGCCGACGCAGCCGTAGTGCAGCGCGTAGCCGGTCCAGCCCAGCTCCTTCTCGTACAGCACCCAGGTCACGGTATCGAGACCGGCACCACCGACTTCGACCGGCATGTTGGCGGCATAGAGGCCAGCCTCGATCGCCTTGGCGCGCAGCTCGTGGTGCAACTCCTTGCTCAGCACGCCGGTGCGCTCGACTTCCTGTTCGTGCGGAACGAGCTCATTGCGCACGAAGTCGCGCGTGGTCTTGATGATCAGGCGCTGCTCATCGGTCAGGGAAAAATCCATGGCTACCTCAATCGATCAGGTAAGGCGCTCAGGAGGAGGCAAGACGCGCGATCCCGCGTCGCAGTCTGGGCGCTTTCTGCTGGCTTGCAGCCCAGCCATGCAGCATCTCGAGCTGCAGCTTGAGCTGGTCAATCTGTCGTGGCGCCGGCCAGTCGCCGGGACTCGACACCGCGCTGGCGGTCAGGCCATTGATGAAGGTGACCATCGAGCGCAGCACCTCATCGCGGATCGGCGCCGGCCAGCTGCTCCACTCGGGCCACTGGCGCTCAAAGCAGCGCTGGTAGAGGCGCAGGTACTCGCGATGCACCCATGCGTTGATACGCTTGAGCCGCCGGTCCGCACTGACCTGACCCCAGAACGCCATGTAGAAGGCGCATTCGATCTGGCGATGCGCATCGACGGGGAGTGATTCGGAGAGCACTGTCAGCAGATCAGTTCCTTCATCGCTGGGCCGCGTCAGCCGCTGCTCGATGCGGCGCATGATCAGCCGCAAGGCGGCGAGGATGATTTCCTGCTTGGAGTCAAAGTAGTGCGCGAGCATACCCGTGGTATAGCCGGCGGCGCGCGCGATGCGCACCACGGTCGCCTGCTCGAACCCGTGCGTCGCAACTACGCGGCACGCCACCAGCGCGATCTCGTCGCGCCGCTGGTCATGATCTACAATTTTTGGCATGTCAGGCTGGCGCTCCCTGCTTGAGACCGATGTGACGTCCGACGGTGGCCGGGCGCGGCAGTGTCGCGTGTTGGGCCCGAATCGCTTCGAGCTGGGCGCGTACGCCGACATCCATCATCGAGGCCTTGGCCGCCTTGGTATCCACATGCAGATGCAGCTGCTCGCCGCTCGCAATCAGGAGCTGATCGCGGCTGCGGAACAACTGATGAGACACATGCAGGCGCTTGTCGTCCACAGCCAAGATCTGCGTCGTGACGTGGATGGCTTCGTTCACGCGTACTTCGGCCTGGTGCACGATGTGGCTCTCAACCGTGTAGAACATCTTGCCGGCGGCGCGGTAGGCCTCATCAACGCCGACGCGGCGATACAGCGCATCCATGGCATCGCCAAACACCTGAGCGTAGCGGAAGTCGCTCATGTGACCGTTGTAGTCGACCCACTCGGGCCGCACGGTCAGCTTAAGCTCGGTGGCGGCATCGGGTTGTGAGCCGGCGGCCTTGTAGAGCCGCTCCTCAATGGCACGCAGCGTGGCACCGGCACCGATGTTGTACTGGCGCAGGACCTGCTGGATCGCCACCAGGTAATCATCGCGCAGGCGCTCAAGTTCGCGGATCGAGCGTCCGGCGGCCTGCTGCTGCGTGCCCTCGACCATGCGGTCGATCAGCTGCTCGGTCAGCTCCGGGGCTTCAAGCTTGGTCCATGGCCATTTCAGGCAGGGCCCGAACTGCGCCAGCATGTGGCGCATGCCCGGCTCGCCGCCGGCCAGGTGATAGATCATGTTGGTACCCATCGCCGCCCAGCGCAGGCCCGGTCCATAAATGATCGACTCATCCAGTTCGCCGGTCGTAGCTACGCCGTCGTTGACCATGTGCAGGATCTCGCGCCACAGCGCCTCCTGCAGCCGGTCGGTCAGATGGCCCGGGACCTCGCGGCGTACATGCAGCGCGTGCATCCCGATGTAGGTATAGAACTGGCGCGCCGCTTCGATGGTCGCGGCGCTGGTCTTGGTGCCGCCAACCAGCTCCACAAGTGGCAGCAGATACACGGGATTGAAGGGATGGCCTACCAGCAGGCGCTCCGGGGCGACCATGTCACGCTGCAAGTCACTCGGCATCAGACCCGAGGTGCTCGAGGCAATCAGTACATCGGCAGCGGCATGGCGGCTGACTTCGGCCAGCAGGCGCTGTTTGAGCTCGAGCTGTTCGGGGATGTTCTCCTGGATAAAGTCGACCTGCGCGGCCATGACGCGAATATCGGTCGTGAAACTGAGCTTCCCTTTCGGTGGCAGTGGCGCCGAGGTCAGGCGCGCCAGTGCCGGTTCAGCATTTTCCACTGCCCCGCGTATCCAGCCTTCCATCTCCGGTTTGACGTCGGCGGCGATCACATCGATGCCATAGTGCAAGGCACGCGCGGCCCAGCCGCCGCCGATGACGCCCGTACCGAGCAACCCCAATGTCTTTACTGCTCTCATGGACTTACTCTTCCCTTACCAAGCTGCCTGTCGATGTGATTCGGAGTGGACATCCGGCTCTGGGAGCCCCCGAAGTTTTTAATGTCACGCTCATAATATAACACGAACTGCTGGTGCGGCGCCGCTGCCGGAGGCGGCAATGCGGCTTCAAAAAAGTCTCTAGAAGTCGGTCTTGATCCGCGTCCAGGTGCGCGTACGTAGCCGCTCGACCGTCACCCCCGCTTCATCGGAAGCGTACAGCCGCGACTCCATGTCGGGCGTCGGATAGAGCGTCGGATCAGCCAGGATCTTCGGATCCACGAAGGCGTTTGCCGCCAGGTTGTCGTTGCCGTAGTAAATGTCGTTGGTCACGCCGGCAATCACCCTGGGCTCGAGCAGATAGTTCAGGAATCGGTAGGCTGCCTCAAGATGGGGCGCGCCGACCGGGATCAGGAACGCCGAATAAGTGCGATTGGCCCCCTCTCTGGGCACGGTAAAGGCCAGATGGATCTTCAGACCCGCGGCCTGGGCCCGGGCCATTGCTACGGCGTAGTCGCTCGACCAGCTCACTGCGATGCACAACTCGCCGTTGGCAAGCGCGTTCAGGTATTCGCTCGAATCAAAGGTACGCACGTACTTGCGCACGCCGAGCAGCAGTTTCTCGGCGGCCTTGTAGTCGGCCGGATCGGTCGAGTTGGGATTCAGGTGCAGGTAGTTGAGCGCAAGCTGCAGCATGTCCTCGGGTGAATCGAGGAAGGTCACGCCGCAGTCGGCAAAGCGCGCAAGAATCTTTGGATTGAAGATCATGTCTAGGCTGCCGACCGGGGCATCGGGCATGCGTTCGCGGATCATGTCGACGTTGTAGGCAAAGCCATTGATCGAATGCAGGTACGGCACGGCGTAGCGATTGCCCGGATCGTCGATGGCATTGATCGCAAGCGCGTGGGGATCAAGGTTCTGCCAGCCGATCAGCCGCGCCTTGTCGAGCGGCAGGTAGACGCCGGCCTTTATCTCGCGCGAGAAATACTCGCTCGAGGAGACCACGATGTCGTAGCCGGAACCACCGGCCATCAGCTTGGTTTCTTTGGTCTCTTCGGCATCATAGGTGTCATAGACCACCTTGATGCCGGTTGCGCGCTGGAAATCCTGCAGCGTGGACTTGCCGATGAAATCGGCCCAGTTGTAGATAAAGAGACGATTGTCGCTGGCGCCGGCGGCGCCAGCCACGAGCAGTAGTGCGGTGGCGACCAGCGGCCATGCGCCGCGCAAGCGGCGCGCGCTTTCAGCGCGCGAGTTCGTCACGGATCCAGCTCTGGAACTTGAAGACGTCGTATTCTTCCGGTGCCAGCACGCCATTAACATGGGCGATCGATTGCAGGCCCTGCTGGGTGAGCTCGCACACGCCCGCATCCTCGCCCATGACTTCATTGACGAAATCCACGCACGGCTGGATATCAAAGCCGTCCTCTGCCATCGACTCCGGCGCGACCAGCCACTCGGCATTGACCTGGGTCAGATCAGGGCCCAGCGGCAGATATCGCACCACGCGCACGTAGTCGGTGTGTGCCACCAGGTATAGCGAGGGCGGGAAACTCAAATAGTGATAGCCCAGTTCCCGCTCGCGCGCCGTCAGCTGCGGGAATGGAATGCCATGCAGCTTGCCGTCCGTCGACCAGGTCGCAGCGCCACTGCGCAGGCCACCTTGAAACTCCGGCTCCGGGCTGTCGGCATGGGCCTGCCAGTTCGGATCATCCTTCGGTTCCATGATGCCGCGCCGGTAAATGGGCACCAGGCGACCGAGCGAAGGATGCACGCCCGGACAGTGCAGGCACTCGTTATAGTTCTCCCACAGGATCTTCCAGTTGGAACGCACGGTGCGTTCCTGGGCATGAGCCACGCGCAGGCGCGCCAGTGGCCAGTTCTTCAGCATTGCCGCATCAGCCTGGAAGAACGTCTCCGGATCCGGCGCTGCCTGAGTCAAAAGATTTATGAAGATGAAGCCCTGCCATTCCTTGATCTGTACCGCATGGAGCTTCAGGTTCCGGATGCCCTCGCTCTCGGGCCGCGCATGCGCCGGCCGGCGCAGGAAGCGGCCATCGAGTCCGTAGCTGAAGGCGTGGTAGCGACAGGTGATCGCGCCGCCGGGCAAGTGCCCCGACGCTTCGCTGCACAACGTTGCGCCGCGATGTGCGCAGGTGTTGTGAAATGCCCGCAGTGCACCCGCGTCATCGCGCAGGACCAGCAGGCTTTGCGTGCCGAGCCTGAAGGTGCGGAAAGCACGTGGCGCTTCCAGCGCATCGGCTCTGCACAGATAGGTCCAGTTGCGATACCAGATCTTCTCCAGTTCGAGCTGGAAATGCGCCGCATCGGTATAAAAGCGGCTCGGTAGCGTCGGCTCAACCCGTCGCAGTCCATTCCAGTCTGAGACGGTGCCGTCCGGGGACACGGCGTTCATGAGCGGCGATCCAGCTGGGGCGGCGCGATCAACTCGCGCCGCCCCACCTGCACATCCTGCCGCTGAGACACGAACCCATCCCCTACATGTGGAAGGTCGCCGTCAGACCGATGGTCCGCGGGCGGAAGGTGTAGGAGTTCTGCTGCTCCGCCGGCGGCGTGGTCGCATACGCATCTGGCTGGCTCAGCTGGTAGTTCGTTACCGTGTGCGAATCGAGCAGGTTGTCGATGAACGCGGAAACCTCCCACGCCTGCAGGGTCACGCCCGCGCGCAGCGACGCGAAGAATGTCGAGGGCAACGTATAAGTATTCGATGGCAGCGAGCAATTGCCCGGCACAGATATCCCCGGGCTGCACTCATAAGGATTGAACTGCGAAGTGTTCGGATCCTGCAGCACTGAGGGCCAGTTGTTGCGCGCTTCGAACTCGGTATCCAAGCGCACGTAGGCCGGGTGGTTGCCCGCCTTGAAATCGAACTCGCTGCCGAGCGAGGCCGTCCACGGCGGATTCAGACCAGGGCTGTATTCGATTGCCGCCTCACCCGAGATCGCATCGCCTGCAGCGGACAGCGGCTGGAAGGTGGTGCCGGCAGGCTCGTTGCAAGCTGCCGCGCCCAGGCGGTAGCACGGACCATAGGATCCGGCCGTGTAACGGGCATTCGTGTAGCCGGCGGCGATGTCGAATTTCCAGTGGCCGGCCGCGATCTCGGCCTGGATATCAAAGCCCTTGGCCACCGCAGTGCCAAGGTTATCGGTGAATTGCAGGCCGCAGGCGCCACCGATGTAGACGTTCTGCTGGATGTTGCTCCACTTGATGTAATAGACGCTGGTCGCAATCTTGAACCAGGAGCTCGGGCTGTTCTTGGAGCCGATCTCGTAGCTCTGCGTCGAATCCGCGTTATAGGTATTGGGCGAGCTTGGGAAGCCCGCCGCATTCAGATTCTGATCGCAGTACGAAGGCAGCGTCGCATTGCCACCGCCGGGCCGGAAGCCTTTGGCATAGGTGGTATAGAACAGATTTCGGCTGTCCATCTGATAAGACAAATTGACCTTCGGCGTATTTGGGGTCTCCGACTCGCTGGCCAGCCCCGAAACGCCAGGGCAGCCGACGCCCGGGCACGGACCATAGTTCTCAAAGCCGTTGGAGTAGTGCTGCAACGAGAATGAGGTGCGCGCGATGCGGTCGCCCAGGGTCAGGCGCAACGCGCTGGTAAAGTTGTAGCCCACTTCACCGTACGCGGCGATCTGGCGGTCAGTGGTCGAATTCGCGTTGTAGTAAATATTGCATGCCGGGATATAAGTTGAGGGCGCGACACCGTACGGATTCGTGTAGCCCGGGCACTGGTACCAATTGCCGCCGTAGACAGCGTAGGCATCCTCCCCGTAAAGATAGTTGAACAGCTGGTTGATCTGCGGATCGTTGAGCTGCTCGATGCTGCCTT
>JBEKOK010000099.1:0-11299 GCA_049521875.1 Steroidobacteraceae bacterium | reverse complement strand
GCTACATGGACCGGCTCGACTACGTATCGATGATGTGCAACGAGCACGCCTACGAGCTCGCGATCGAGAACCTGCTCGGGGTCAAGCCACCGCTACGCGCGCAGTACATCCGCGTGATGTTCGATGAGATCACCCGCATCCTCAATCACCTGATGTGGCTCGGTGCCCACGGGCTCGACATCGGCGCGATGACGATGTTCCTGTTCTGCTTCCGCGAGCGCGAGGATCTGATGGACTGCTACGAGGCAGTCTCCGGCACCCGCATGCACGCAACCTACTACCGGCCCGGCGGCGTGTACCGCGATCTGCCGGACACGATGCCCAAGTACCAGGCTTCGCGCTGGCGCTCGCAGGCCGATGCCAGCCGGCGCAACGAGGCGCGCTCGGGCACGCTGCTGGATTTCATCGAGGACTTCACCGAGCGTTTCCCGGCCTGCGTTGATGAGTACGAGACACTGCTGACCGACAATCGGATCTGGAAGCAGCGCACGGTGAACATCGGCGTGGTTACCCCGGAACGCGCGCTGCAGCTGGGCTTTACCGGCCCGATGCTGCGCGGCTGCGGGATCGCCTGGGACCTGCGCAAGAAGCAGCCCTATGAAGTGTATGCGGCCATGGACTTTGATATCCCGATCGGTACCCACGGGGATTGTTACGATCGCTATCTGGTGCGCGTCGAGGAGATGCGACAGGCCAATCGCATCGTGCGCCAGTGCATCGAGTGGCTGCGTGCCAATCCGGGCCCGGTCATGATCGAGGATCGCAAGATCCGGCCGCCGCGTCGCACCGAAATGAAGGGCGACATGGAATCGCTGATCCATCACTTCAAGTTCATGACCGAGAGCTACTGCGTTCCGGAAGGTGAGAGCTACGCGGCGGTCGAGGCACCGAAGGGCGAATTTGGGGTCTACCTGCTCTCCGATGGCGCCAACAAACCTTACCGGCTCAAGTGCCGGGCGCCGGGCTTCGCGCACCTGGCGGCGCTGGGCGAGATGGTCGAGGGCCATATGCTCGCCGATGTGGTCGCCGTGATCGGCACCCAGGATATCGTGTTCGGGGAGATTGACCGCTGATGAGTACCGAGCCTGGCAAGAGCGCGCTGCTCTCGGAAGCGACGCGGCAGGAGATCGATCACTGGGTGGCCAAGTTCCCGGAAGGGCGCCAGCGCTCGGCCGTGATATCGGCGCTGCGCGCGGCGCAGGAGCAGAACCACGGCTATCTCACCCCGGATCTGATGGATGCGGTCGCCGAGTATCTGGACCTGCCGCCGATCCAGGTGTACGAGGTCGCGAGTTTCTACTCGATGTTCGAGACCCATCCGTGTGGGCGACACCATGTGAGCATCTGCACCAATATCTCGTGCATGCTGCGCGGTGGCGAGGAACTGGTGGCACACGTGGAGCAGCGGCTCGGCATCAAGCTCGGACAGAGCACCGCCGATGGGCGCATCTTCTTCAAGCGCGAAGAGGAGTGCCTGGCCGCCTGCACCGGCGCCCCGATGATGATGGTCGATCACACTTACCACGAGAATCTGACGCCCGGGAAGGTCGATCAGATTCTCGATGATCTCAAGTAACCCTTTTCAGAGGCGCGCGAGCTACACATGGGTGCATGGGACGACAAGATGAACCTGGTCTGCTTCGAGCCGCTGAAGCTCGAACGGCCGTGGACGCTCGAGACCTACCGCAGCATCGGCGGCTACGAGGCCTGGAAGAAAATCCTGGCCGAGAAAATCCCGCGCGAAACCGTCATCGAGCAGGTCAAGGCCTCGGGCCTGCGCGGCCGTGGCGGCGCCGGCTTCCCGACCGGCGTGAAGTGGAGCTTCATGCCACGCGCTGCCACGATGCAGAAATACGCGGTGTGCAATTCCGATGAGAGCGAACCCGGCACCTGCCATGATCGCGACATCCTGCGCTACAACCCGCACTCGCTGATCGAGGGCATGGCGATCGGCGGCTATTGCATGAATGCCACGGTCGGCTACAACTATATCCGCGGCGAATTCCTCGGCGAGCCCGTGCCGCGCTTCGAAGCGGCGCTCAAGGAAGCCTACGCGGCCGGGCTGCTGGGCAAGAACGTGCAGGGCTCGGGCGTCGATTTCGACCTCTACACCTATATCGGTGCTGGCGCCTACATCTGTGGCGAGGAGACCGCGCTGCTCGATTCGCTCGAGGGCAAGCAGGGCAAGCCGCGCTTCAAGCCGCCGTTCCCGGCCGCGTTCGGCCTCTTCGGCCAGCCGACCACGATCAACAACTGCCAGAGCTTTGCCGCGGTCCCGACGATCCTGCGCAAGGGCCCGCAGTGGTTTGCGGACCTGGGCGTCAAGAACTCGGGCGGCACCAATATCTTCTCGGTCTCTGGGCACGTGAACAAGCCCGGCAACTACGAGGTACCGATGGGTATCCCGTTTGCCGATCTGCTGGAGATGGCCGGTGGCGTGCTCGGCGGCCGCAAACTCAAGGCGGTGATTCCCGGCGGCTCCTCGGTGCCGGTGGTCCCTGCTGAGGCGATGATGAAAACCACGATGGACTACGATGCGCTCAAGGCGCTCGGCTCGGGCGTCGGCTCGGCCGCGGTCATCGTCATGGATGAGACCACCTGCATGGTGCGGGTGCTCGAGCGCCTCTCGCGCTTTTACATGTCTGAATCCTGCGGGCAGTGCACGCCGTGCCGCGAAGGCACCGGCTGGCTCACGCGCACGCTGCGCCGCATTCTGAATGGCACCGCGCGCCGCGAGGATCTGGATCTGCTGCTGGAAGTGGCCGGCCGCATCGAGGGTCACACGATCTGCGCGCTCGGTGATGCCGCGGCCTGGCCGGTGCAGGGCATCCTCAAGCACTTCCGCCCCGAGTTCGAATACATGATCGATCACGGCGGCCAGAGCCTGGTCAGCGCGCAGCGGCAGGCCGCATGAGCGAGGATCTGGTCAATATCGAGGTCAATGGCGTGCCCTCCAAGGCGCGCAAGGGCGAGATGATCATCCGCGCCACGGATGACATGGGCGTGTATATCCCGCGCTTTTGCTATCACGACAAGCTCCCCATCGCGGCCAACTGCCGCATGTGCCTGGTTGAGGTGGAGAAGGCCCCCAAGCCGCTGCCGGCCTGCGCGACTCCGGTCACCGAGGGCATGAAGATTTTCACCAAGTCGCCCAAGGCGATTGGCGCCCAGCGGGCGACAATGGAATTCCTGCTGATCAACCATCCGCTCGACTGCCCGATCTGCGATCAGGGTGGGGAGTGCGAGCTGCAGGACCTGGCGATGGGCTACGGGCGCGACATCTCGCGCTACCACGATCAGAAACGCGTCGTGAAGGACAAGAACATCGGGCCGCTGGTGTCGACCGACATGACCCGCTGCATCCAGTGCACGCGTTGCGTGCGCTTTGGCCAGGACATCGCCGGTATCCAGGAACTGGGCACGACCGGGCGCGGCGAGAACATGGAGATCGGCACATTCATTGAGCGCAGCGTCGATCATGAACTCTCCGGCAACATCATTGACCTGTGCCCGGTCGGCGCGCTCAACAGCAAGCCGTTCCGCTTCCGGGCCCGCGCCTGGGAGATGACCCAGCACCCGCTGATCAGCCCGCACGATGGCGTGGGCTCGCAGCTCTACGGCCACGTGCTGCGTGGGCGGCTGATGCGGATGGTGCCGCGCGCCTGCGAGAGCATCAATGAGGTGTGGATTTCGGATCGTGACCGCTTCGGCTATGAGGGCGTCTACAGCGCCGAACGCCTGAGCGCACCATTGGTACGCGATGCCAACGGCGCGTGGCGCGAGAGCGACTGGGAGAGCGCGCTCGCCGCGGCCAGCAACGGTCTGGCGCAGCTGGCGGCGGCGGCCGGCCCGGATTCATTGGGGTTCCTGGCGCACGCCTCGAGCACGCTCGAGGAACTGTACCTGCTCTCGCGCCTGGCCGATGGACTGGGCAGCGCCAACATTGACCACCGGCTGCGGCAGCGGGATTTCCGCGACCAGCAGGGCGATGCGCCGCTTCCGGGACTTGGCATGCCGCTGGCCCAGGTCGATGAGCTCGACGCGTTGCTGGTGATCGGCTCGAACCTGCGCGAGGAGTTGCCGATCCTGGCGCATCGGGTGCGCAAGGCGACCAAGCGCGGCGCGCGGGTCAGTTTCCTGAACCCGCAACAGTTCGAATTCCGTTTCAAGGTGAACCAGCAGCTGGTGGCCCCACCGGGGGCAATGAGCGGCGTGCTGGCTGCGGTGCTGGTGGCAGCGCTCGAGGGTGCCAGCGCCGATGCCTCGGTCGCGGGGCTGCTGGAAGGTATCAAGCCGGGCGCCGAGCACCTGGCCGTGGCGCAAAGCCTCAAGCAGGGCACGCAGCGCGCGATCTGGCTGGGCGCGCTGGCAATGCGGCATGCGGCCTACGCGGACCTGCGGGCACTGGCACGGGAACTGGCGCGCCTGACCGGTGCCAGCTTGGGCGAACTGAGCGAGGGCGCGAATGCGGCCGGCGCCTACCTGGCCGGTGCGGTTCCACACCGCGCCGCCGGATTGTCGCCGCGCGAGAGCAGCGGGCTCAATGCCCGGCAGATGCTGGAACAACCGCGCAGTGCCGCGCTGCTGCTGAACCTCGAGCCGTGGGCCGATGGTCTGCAGCCGCAGGCGCGCGCGACACTGAAGGCTTCGGGCTTTGTCGTCGCGGTCGGTGCCTTCGACTCACCGCAGCTGCGCGAAGTGGCGCACGTGATCCTGCCGGCCGGCACCTTTGCCGAAACCTCCGGCACCTACGTCAACCTCGAAGGGCGATGGCAAAGTTTCAGCGGGGCTGCAACGCCACTGGGCCAGTCGCGGCCGGCGTGGAAGATCCTGCGCGTGCTGGGCAACCTGCTCGACCTGAAGGGTTTTGACTTCGACAGCTCCGAGCAGGTGCGCGATGAGCTCAAGGCTCTGGTGGAGAGGGCACCAAAGATCGGCTTCGAGAGCAACTATCGCGCGCTGCCGAATGCACCCGCCGAACCGCTGACCGACGTACCGATGTACCAGCTCGATCCGGTGCTGCGCCGGGCGAGCTCGCTGCAGCGGACCCGGGCCGGGCAGGCACCTGCCGTGATCTACCCGGAGGCGTAAGGCGCATGGAGCTCTGGCACTGGATCGTGGAGCAATGGCAGGCGCTGCCGCCGATCGCGCACTCGAGCCTGATCACGCTCGGCCTGACGATTGTACTGATCCTCTCGGTCGCCTACATGACGCTGTGGGAGCGCAAGTTCATCGGCTGGATCCAGGTGCGTCGCGGTCCCAATCGCGTGCGGCTGTTCGGGTTATTCCCCGGCATGGGCCAGCCGTTCGCCGATGTCATCAAGCTGCTGATCAAGGAAGTCGTGATTCCGGCGAAGGCCAACAAAGTGCTGTTTCGCCTGGCGCCGGCGATCGTGCTGATCCCGGCCTTCGCGACCTGGGCCGTCGTGCCGCTCGCGCCGCGCTACGCGATCGCGAATGTCGATGCCGGATTGCTCTATGTCCTGTCACTGACCAGTGTCGGTGTGTACGGCGTGATCCTCGCCGGCTGGGCCAGCAACTCCAAGTATGCTTTCCTGGGTGCGATGCGCTCCGCGGCCCAGATGGTGGCCTACGAAATCGCGATGGGTTTTGCGCTCGTCGGTGTGCTGATGGCTTCGGGCAGCCTGAATCTTGGCAAGATCGTGGCTCAGCAGCACGGTGGCCTGGTCGCCTGGAACTGGTTCTGGCTGTTCCCGCTGATGATGGTCTACTTCATTTCGGGCGTGGCCGAGACCAACCGCGCGCCCTTCGATGTCGCCGAGGGCGAATCCGAGATCGTGGCCGGTTTCCATGTCGAATACTCGGGCATGGCCTTCGCGCTGTTCTTCCTGGCCGAATACGCCAACATGATCCTGGTTGCGGCGCTGACTACGGTGTTCTTCTTTGGCGGCTGGCTCAGTCCGCTCGATGGCTACCTGAGCCCCGATGCTGCGATTCGCCACGTGCCGGTGCTGGGCCTGTTCATCGGCGATGGCACGCACTGGCTGGCGTTCAAGATGTTCATCCTGCTGTGCGTGTTCCTGTGGCTGCGCGCCACCTTTCCGCGCTATCGCTATGACCAGATCATGCGCTTAGGGTGGAAAGTACTGATCCCGATTACCCTCATCTGGATTGCCGTCGAGGGCGTGTTGGTCTATTTGCACATCGGGCCGTGGGCACGAGCG
The DNA here is from genome assembly GCA_049521875.1 of Steroidobacteraceae bacterium. Lineage (GTDB taxonomy): Bacteria > Pseudomonadota > Gammaproteobacteria > Steroidobacterales > Steroidobacteraceae > FEN-1191. The sequence continues at coordinate 5,114 of JBEKOK010000099.1, read as the reverse complement.
GCGGGAGGCTAGGGCACATGGCGATGGTCAATCCGTTCAAGACTCTGTTTCTGGGCGAGCTGCTGGCGGGCCTTAGGGTCACCGGGTATTCGCTGTTCAAGCGCAAGGTGACGATCAACTATCCGGAGGAGAAGACTCCGCAGTCGGCGCGCTTTCGCGGCCTGCATGCCCTGCGCCGCTACCCGAACGGGGAGGAGCGCTGCATCGCCTGCAAGCTGTGCGAGGCGGTGTGCCCGGCGCTTGCGATCACAATTGACTCGGACGTGGCCCTGGATGGGACGCGCCGCACGACGCGCTATGACATCGACCTGTTCAAGTGCATCTACTGCGGCTTCTGCGAGGAGGCCTGTCCGGTCGATGCCATTGTCGAGACGCGCATCCACGAATATCACATGGAGCACCGTGGCGAGAACATCATGAGCAAGGACAAGCTGCTCGCGGTGGGCGATCGCTACGAGGCGATGATCAATGCCGACAAGGCTGCCGATGCGCGTTATCGCTGATACGGACGCGCGGGCAGCGGGCAGGGGGATGCCATGCAGCTGATACAGCCGCTGTTCTATGTCTTTGCCTCAATCCTGGTGCTCTCGGCCCTGGGCGTGATTCTCTCGCGCAACCCGGTGTATTCAGCGCTGTGCCTGGTGCTGTGCTTCTTCACCAGCGCGGTGCTGTGGCTGCTGATCGAGGCCGAGTTCCTGGCGATTGTCTTGGTGCTGGTCTACGTCGGCGCGGTCATGGTGCTGTTCCTGTTTGTCGTCATGATGCTCGATATCAATCTCGAGGAACTGCGCCGCGGCTGGACACGCTTCGCGTGGTTTGGCGCCGTGATTGCAGCGCTGGTGTTTGTTGAGATCGCGGGCGTGGTCTACACCAAACGCCTCGGCATCGATGTGACGCAAGGAGCGGCGCCGCTGCCGGCCGGTTACAGCAACACCCAGGAGCTGGGTACGGCGCTGTTCACGACCTACGCGTACCCGATTCAGATCGCGGCGCTGCTGTTGCTGGTGGCCATCGTGGCCGCGATCTCCCTGACGATGCGACGACGACGCGGACTTAAGAAGCAGGACATCTCGGCGCAGGTGGCGGTGCAGGCCAAAGACCGCGTGCGCATCATCAAGATGGATGCGGAGCAGCGCCCATGATCAGCCTCGGCCAGATGCTCACACTGTCTTCGATTCTCTTTGCGCTGTCGGTGGCTGGCATCTTCGTGAACCGCAAGAACGTACTGCTGCTGCTGATGTGCATCGAGCTGCTGCTGCTCTCGGCCAACTTCAACTTTGTCGCTTTCTCGCGCTACCTCGGGCAGCTGGACGGGCAGGTGTTCGTGTTTTTCATCCTCACGGTTGCGGCCGCCGAATCGGCGATCGGACTGGCGATCCTCGTGGTTCTGTTCCGCGAGCGGCGCAGTATCAACGTCGAAGAACTCAATAAACTCAGTGGCTGATGCAATGAACCCGAACCTGCTGCTGGCCATTCCGTTGCTGCCGCTGGCTGCCGCGCTGATCGCGGGGCTCAGCGGACGCCTGATTGGCCGCACCGCTTCGGCGCTGGTTGCCATCGCCGGCGTTGCAGCCTCCTGTGTGCTCTCCTACATCGTGCTCAAGCAGCTGCTCGATGGCGTCCCGGTCTACAACCACGAGGTGTACACCTGGATGGTCAGCGATGGCGTGCACATGGAGGTCGGCTTCCTGATCGACCGTCTGACCGCGCTGATGATGGTCGTCGTGACCTTCGTCTCGCTGTGTGTGCACGTCTATACCGTCGGCTACATGCACGATGATGATGGCTACCAGAGATTCTTCGCCTACATCGCGCTATTCACGTTCTCGATGCTGATGCTGGTGATGTCGAATAACTTCATGCAGCTGTTCTTCGGCTGGGAAGCGGTCGGCGTGGTCTCCTACCTGCTGATCGGCTTCTGGTACAAGCGGCCGAGCGCGATTTTTGCGAACCTGAAGGCCTTCCTGGTCAACCGCGTCGGCGATTTCGGCTTCCTGCTCGGGATCGCCGGCATCCTCTACTGCACCGGTTCCCTCGATTACCAGCAGGCCTTTACGGCCGCGCCGTCGCTGGTCGGCAAAAGCCTGCACCTGAGCGCTACGACCTCGGTGCCGCTGCTGACGCTGATCTGCATCTGCCTGTTCATCGGCGCGATGGGCAAGTCCGCGCAGGTGCCGCTGCATGTGTGGCTGCCCGATTCGATGGAGGGCCCGACGCCGATCTCGGCGTTGATCCATGCGGCGACGATGGTGACGGCCGGTATCTTCATGGTGGCACGCATGTCACCGCTGTTCGAGTATTCCGATACGGCACTCTCCTTCGTGCTGGTGATTGGCGCGACCACGGCGCTGTTCATGGGCTTCCTCGGCGTCATTAACAATGACATCAAACGCGTGATCGCCTACTCGACGCTCTCGCAGCTCGGATACATGACCGTGGCGCTGGGTGTTTCGGCCTACAGCGTGGCGATCTTCCACCTAATGACCCATGCCTTCTTCAAGGCGCTGCTGTTTCTGGCCGCCGGGGCCGTGATCATCGCGATGCATCACGAGCAGGACATGCGCAAGATGGGTGGTTTGTGGAAGCGCATGCCGGTCACCTACTGGACCACGCTGATCGGTGCACTGGCACTGATCGGGACGCCACTGTTCTCCGGGTTCTACTCCAAGGACGCACTGATCGAGGTGGTCGGGGCCTCGCACCGGGCCGGCGCGGGCTACGCCTACTTCTGCGTGATGGTCGGGGTGTACTTCACGGCGCTCTATACCTTCCGCATGGTGTTCATGACCTTCCATGGCGAGGAGCGGCTCGATCATCATGCCAAGGAGCACTTCCACGATGTCGGCTGGGACATGAAGGGGCCGCTGGTGGCGCTGGCGATTCCCTCGGTGCTGATTGGCCTGTTCACGATGCAGCCGGTGCTCTTTGGCGGTTACTTCGGCGATGCGATCAAGGTGCTGGAGCGCAACGATGTCGTGGGCGATATGGGCCGGGATTTCGACGGCGTGTGGATGTTCGCGCTGCACGCTCTGATCAGCCCGCCGTTCTGGCTGGCCGCGGCCGGTGTGGCGAGCGCCTGGTTCTTCGTGCTCAAACGTCCGGATCTGGCCGTAGCTTTGCGTGAGCGGCTTGCGTGGCTCTACAAGCTGCTGGTGAACAAGTACTACTTCGACTGGTTCAACGAGAACGTGCTGGCGCCCTTGGCCCGCGGACTGGGCAAAGTGCTCTGGCACGGCGCCGATCAGGGGCTGATCGACGGCGTGGCGGTCAATGGCTCGGCCAACACCGTGGGCTGGATGTCAGGGGTCATGCGCCAGTTGCAGAGCGGCTACCTGTACTCCTATGCGTTCTGGATGGTGCTCGGCCTGGTGTTCATGCTGGGCTGGTTTCTGGTGCGAATCTGACTTCGGGGGCGGGACCGCTGATCATGCAAGGCTCTGGATTACTCTCGCTGCTGATTTGGGTGCCGATCGGCGGCGGCCTGATCACGCTGGCCTTCGGCGATGCGCGCGCGCGCCTGGCCCGCTGGTTTGCGCTGCTGATCTCGCTGGCGACGCTGGCGCTGTCGGTACCGCTCTATCTCGGGTTCAACAACGCCAGCGCGAGTCTTCAGTTTCTTGAGCGTGTGCCCTGGATCCCGCAGCTGCACTCCGATTACGCGCTTGGCATCGATGGCATTTCGCTGCCGCTGATCCTGCTGACCGCGTTCATGACCGTCCCGGTGATCATTGCCGGCTGGACCGTGATCGAGAAGCGCATTGCGCAGTACTTTGCCGCCTTCCTGATCCTCGAAGGGCTGATGATCGGCGTGTTTGCGGCGATGGACTCGCTGCTGTTCTATTTCTTCTGGGAAGCGATGCTGATTCCGATGTTCATCATCATCGGCATCTGGGGCGGTCCGCGGCGCGTCTACGCGACCCTGAAGTTCTTTCTGTATACGTTCCTGGGCTCGGTGCTGATGCTGGTGGCCCTGATCTACCTGTATCTGAAAGCCGGCGACTACAGCCTGGCTTCGTTCCAGCAACTGCCGCTGACGCTCATCGAGCAGCGCTGGATCTTCCTGGCGTTTCTCGTCGCCTTTGCGGTCAAGGTGCCGATGTTTCCGGTGCACACCTGGTTGCCCGATGCGCACGTGGAAGCGCCTACCGGGGGCTCAGTGATCCTGGCGGCCATCATGCTGAAGATGGGCGGTTATGGTTTGCTGCGCTTCAGCCTGCCGATCACGCCTGATGCCTGCCGTCAGCTCGATTGGCTCGTGATCGGACTGTCACTGATCGCGATTGTTTACATCGGCTTCGTCGCGCTGGTGCAGCAGGACATGAAGAAGCTGATCGCCTATTCCTCGATCGCCCACATGGGCTTTGTCACACTCGGTGCCTTTGTCGTGTTCCAGATTCACGATGTCAGCGGCAGCTACCGCGGCGCGATCAATGGCCTGGATGGTGCGATCGTGCAGATGGTTTCCCACGGTCTGATCTCCGGAGCGTTGTTCCTGTGCATTGGCGTCATGTATGACCGCGTACACAGCCGGGAAATCAGCGCCTATGGCGGCGTGATCAACGTGATGCCGAAGTTCGGTGCCCTGATGCTGCTGTTTGCGCTCGCCAATTCGGGCCTGCCCGGCACCTCGGGCTTCGTCGGCGAATTCCTGGTCATTCTGGCGAGCTTCCGTGCCAGTTTCTGGTACGCGCTGTTGGCGGGCACGACGCTGGTCCTGGGCGCCGCCTATACGCTGTGGCTCGTCAAGCGGGTGCTGTTTGGCGAAGTGGCTAACGATCATGTCGCGCACATGAAGGATCTGAATGGCCGCGAGTTCCTGATCCTGGGCGTGCTGGCTCTGGCGGTACTGCTCATCGGTCTGTGGCCGGCGCCGCTGGTCCAGATGATGGAGGCCTCGGTGCGGCACCTGCTCGAACAGGTTTCCATCAGCAAGATTCCGGTGGTTTGACATGCCTGTTCCAACAATGAGTTTCGCCTCGATGCTGCCTGCCATACCGGAAATGGCCCTGGCGGTGGCGGCGTGCCTGATCCTGATGATCGATGTCTATGGCGGGGCCGGGAAGCGCGGGCTCACTGCAACAGCGACCCTGGTGGCCCTGGCGGTAACCGCCTGG
>JBEKOK010000098.1:0-12688 GCA_049521875.1 Steroidobacteraceae bacterium | reverse complement strand
CCGCCCGCGCCGGTGATCAGCACTCTCACGGGAAGCGCTCGGCGTCCTTGAACAGCGGCGCGATCGCATCCTTCGGCGACAGCAGCGGCGCCGTGCCCGGCGGCAGCGGCCAGCGCACGGCGATCTGCGGATCATCCCAGCGCACGGCCCGCTCATGGGCCGGGGCGTAGAAGTCGGTGCACTTGTAGAGAAAATCCACGCGCTCGCTCAAGGCCAGGTAACCGTGCGCGAAGCCTGGCGGCACCCACAGCAGCTGCTGGTTCTCGGCGCTCAGCTCAAAGCCCACCCAGTGTCCAAAGGTCGGCGAGCTCGCTCGCATGTCGACCGCCACGTCAAAGGCCGCGCCCTGCACCACCCGCACCAGCTTTCCCTGCGGCTGCTGGATCTGGTAGTGCAGGCCGCGCAGCGTATGGCGGATCGAATGCGAGTGATTGTCCTGCACGAAATGCGCCTCGATGCCGGCGGCAGCGAATTTCTGCTCCTGCCAGGTCTCGGAGAAATAGCCGCGATCATCACCGTAGGCCTTGGGCTGGATGCGCACCACGCCACTGAGGCGTGTCGGGAAGAATTCCATCGGGGTCAGACTCCATCGGCCAGCAGGCCGAGCAGGTAGGCGCCATAGCCGGTCTTGGCCAGCGGCCGTGCCAGCGCTTCGAGCTGCGTGGCATTGATGTAGCCGGAGCGGTAGGCGATCTCTTCGGGGCAGCTCACTTTGAGTCCCTGGCGATTCTCGATCGCCTCGATGAAATTCGAGGCCTGCAGCAGCGACTCATGCGTGCCGGTGTCGAGCCACGCGATGCCGCGACCCATCAGGTCCACCAGCAGCTCGCGCCGCTCCAGATACACCCGGTTCACATCGGTGATCTCAAGCTCGCCGCGGGCCGAGGGCTTGAGATCGCGCGCGATGTCGAGCACCGCGTTGTCATAGAAGTAGAGCCCGGTGACCGCGTAGTTCGACTTCGGAACCGCCGGCTTCTCCTCGATGCCAAGCGCGCGCCCGCCGCTGTCGAAGTGCACCACGCCGTAACGCTGCGGGTCCTTGACGTGGTAGGCAAAGACTGTCGCGCCGCTGGTGCGGGCCGCGGCGGCGCGCAGCTGCTCGGGCAAACCGTGGCCATAATAAATGTTGTCGCCGAGAACCAGCGCCGAAGGCCCGTGGCCGACAAACGTGCGACCGATGATGAACGCCTGCGCGAGCCCTCTGGTGGCCATCGCCAAACAGGCGCTGGAATGCCGGCAGATCGATCGGCGTCGAGATGATCAGCAGGTCCCGGATCCCGGCCAGCATCAGCGTCGAGAGCGGGTAGTAAATCATCGGCTTGTCATGGACCGGCAGCAGCTGCTTGCTGACGCCCAAGGTCACCGGATGCAGGCGCGTGCCCGAACCACCCGCCAGGATGATGCCCTTACGGGCGGTTGCAACAGTCATTCTTCATTATAGGGACCGCCCGGAAGAGGCGTCCACGCGTTGCACGCGATTCGTTCGTGATGTGAACAATATCTGGGAATACCGCGGGCGCTGCGGGCGCTCAAAACGGTGCCGGCGCAGCGGCGCAGGCCACCGTCCTGCGGTGACTACTCGGCCTCCGGCGTCACCGGTGCGTCCTCGGTCTCAATCACCGGCGTCACAGCGATCGGTGCCGGGGCCGGTGTCGGTCGTACACGCGGCTTCTTCGTGACCGGCGGCGCGGCAATTGGCCGCACCGGAGGCTTCGCCTTCACCTTGGAGGCGGGTTGCTTCGCTTTAGCGACGACGGCCGGCGTCGGTTTGGCCTTGCCCTTCGTCTTCGATTTGGCAGATTTCTTGTGGGCAGCGGCCTTGCGCTTGGCAGCGGCGAGCGCCGCCGCTTGAATACTCTTCAGTGCCCGCTCGGCTTCACGCCAGCGCTTGCGGGCCTGTTTGCTCAGCTTGCGCTTCATCTTCAGCTGCGTCTTCAGCGCGCGCACCACATCCTTGGCCGCCTTCGCTTCACGATGCAGACGCTGCACTTCCTGTTCGCGCGCGCTCAACCCCTCCGCAGAGTTGGCCTGTTTGGTTTTACCTTTCTTCTTAGCCATCTCCGTACCCCTGGCGAGTTGGACGGCTATCCTCGGACAGTTACCCCCCAAGATCAAGCGTCGATCGGCCGCCGAGTTCGCTCATCCGCGGTCCGCGGCGACGCGCTGAGTGCGAGTGATAAAAGGCAGCCGGATCAAGGCGTTCCGCCACGACGCGGTGGAGGATTCCCGACGGTGTGGCGCAGGGGGCAGAAGCCCCGGTGGCACGGCCTCAGGCGCGCGCCTCATCCTTATGTTGCATGTACCACGCGTAGGTGGCCCGAAGCCCTTCTTCGAGAGCAATGCGCGGCTTCCAGCCCAGGGCACTCAAGCGCGCAGTGTCGAGGAGCTTTCTCGGCGTGCCATCGGGTCGCGAGGCGTCAAAGGTGAGCACGCCCTTGAAGCCTACGATGCGCGTAATCATTTCGGCCAGCTCCCGGATGGTGACATCCTCGCCCCAGCCAACGTTGACCAGATCGCCCTCATCGTAATGCGTCATCAGATACAGGCAGGCATCAGCCAGATCATCGACGTGCAGGAATTCGCGCCGTGGCGTACCGCTGCCCCAGACGATCATGCTGGCGGCCTGTTGTAGTCGGGCCTCATCGCACTTGCGCAGCAGTGCCGGCAGCACATGGGCATTTTCAAGGTTGAAATTATCGCCGGGTCCGTAAAGGTTCGTCGGCATCAGCGCAATGGCATTGAAACCATGCTGCTTGCGATACGCTGTGCACAATTCGAGTCCGGCAATCTTGGCAATCGCATAGGCCTCGTTGGTGGGCTCCAGCGTGCCGGTCAGCAAGTACTCCTCGCGCATCGGCTGCGGCGCGTGCTTGGGATAAATACAGCTGGAGCCCAGAAAAAGCAGTTTGCGCGCGCCGTGGCGGTAGGCGGCATCGATGACATGAGTCTGCAGCAGCAGGTTTTCCCGCAGAAAATCCACCGGATAGCGGTCATTGGCCTGGATTCCACCGACCTTCGCCGCTGCCAAAAATACGTAGTGGGGCCGCTCGGCAGCAAAGAACGCCTCGACGCTTGCGGCATCGGTCAGATCCAGTTGCCCACGATCGCGCAGCAGCAGATTCTCGAGACCTGCGCGCCGCAAGCGCCGCACGATGGCTGAACCCACCAGGCCACGGTGACCGGCCACGAAGATCTTGCTGCTGGCATCCATCATCGCGCGTGCTACTCCCGGTTCTGGTAAGTACGGTAGCCCTCGCGAGCCACCAGCGCATCGCGCCGCGCAATTGCCAGGTCGGAAGCCACCATCTCCTGCACGAGCGTTTCGAAGCTGGTCTCGGCCTGCCACCCGAGCTGCCGCTTGGCTTTGCTCGCGTCTCCTAGCAACGATTCAACTTCGGTCGGGCGGAAATAGCGCGGGTCGATCTTGACGACCACCTGCCCCGAAACCTCATCAATGCCCTGCTCGTCAGCGCCAGTGCCGCGCCAGAGGATGCGCATGCCAAGTTCAGCGGCCGCCCGCTCGATAAACTCGCGCACTGAGTGCTGCACGCCACTGGCAATAACGTAATCCTCCGGCTGCGACTGCTGGAGCATCAGCCATTGCGCGCGCACGTAGTCACGCGCGTGACCCCAGTCGCGCCGGGCGTCGAGATTTCCAAGATGCAGGCAATTTTCGAGCCCCGCATGGATACGCGTGAGTGCACGGGTAATCTTGCGCGTTACGAAAGTCTCACCGCGGATCGGGGATTCGTGGTTAAAGAGGATGCCGTTGCAGGCAAACATGCCGTAGGCTTCTCGATAGTTGACCGTAATCCAGTAGGCGTAGACCTTGGCGGCACCATAGGGCGAGCGCGGATAGAAAGGCGTCGCTTCATGCTGCGGCACTTCCTGCACCTTGCCAAACATTTCCGAAGTCGAGGCCTGATAAAAGCGCGCCTGCGTGCCAAGATCCAGGATCCGGATGGCCTCGAGCAGCCTCAGAGTCCCAAGGCCATCGGCATTGGCGGTGTACTCAGGAGTCTCGAAGGACACCCCGACGTGGCTCTGTGCCGCAAGATTGTAGATCTCATCGGGCTGCACCAGCTGCACGATACGAATCAGGTTGGTCGCGTCGGTCAGATCCCCGTAATGCAGGCGCAGGCGCACGTTGCTCTGGTGAGGATCCTGGTAGAGATGATCAATGCGCTCGGTGTTGAACGAAGAGGCGCGCCGCTTCAGACCATGGACCTCATAACCCTTGCCGAGCAGGAATTCGGCCAGGTAGGCGCCATCCTGCCCCGTGATGCCGGTAATTAGTGCTTTTTTTGTCATACCACTCTCAGGGAGTTTGATCCAAAAGACCTATGATCAGGCTCCAAACCACGCGCTTAACTACTGTACCTTAGCGATGGAGCTGACGCACGGCGACGGGCGCTCGCAACGATCCTGCCCGGACGGTGTGCCGCTGGACATTTGCGCTGCCTTCACGGCAGCATTGTTGAATCACCGAGTGAAGTTGAACCATGAGCCACGAAGACCTCAAGCACACCATTGACGAGGCGTTCGAGCAGCGCGCCCAATTGAGCGGGAGTTCAGTGGCACCCGCAATTCGCGCCGCGATTGAGACCGCCATCGGTTTGTTGGATCGCGGTGAGCTGCGGATCGCCGAGAAGGGCGCGAGCGGCTGGGTTGTCAACGAGTGGCTCAAAAAAGCGGTGCTGCTCTACTTTCGCACGCACGAGAACGAAGTCTTCGAGGCTGGCTACACGCGCTTCTTTGACAAGGTGCCGCTCAAGTACACCGCGATGGAACCGGCGGCGCTCGCCGCCGGCGGCGTGCGCATCGTGCCGAGCGCAATCGTGCGGCGCGGGGCCTACATTGCCCCGGGTGCGATCCTGATGCCCTCATACGTGAACATCGGCGCCTACGTCGGCGCCGGGACCATGGTCGACACCTGGGCGACCGTCGGCTCCTGTGCCCAGATCGGCAAGAATGTCCACCTCTCGGGCGGCGTCGGGATCGGTGGCGTGCTGGAGCCGCTGCAGGCGAGTCCGACGATCATCGAGGACAACTGCTTTATCGGTGCCCGCTCCGAAGTCGTCGAGGGCGTCGTGGTCGGTGAAGGCTCGGTGATCTCGATGGGCGTATTCCTCGGCCAGAGCACGCGCATCTATGACCGCACGACCGGGCATATCACCCAAGGTCGGGTTCCGCCGGGATCGGTGGTCGTCTCGGGCAACCTGCCCTCCAAGGACGGCTCGCACAGCCTCTACTGCGCGGTGATCGTCAAGCACGTGGATGCCCAGACACGGGCCAAGACCTCGATCAACGAACTGCTGCGCGCGGACTGAGCGGCGCGCTGTGGCGGTGCCTAGCCGTAGCGACCGGTGATGTAGTCTTCGGTCGCTTTCTTGTTTGGATTCGTGAAAAGCTTGCTGGTCTCGTCAAACTCGACGATCTCGCCCAGGTACATGAAGGCGGTGTAGTCCGAGACGCGCGCGGCCTGCTGCATGTTGTGCGTCACGATCAGTACCGTCACCTGCTGGCGCAACTCGGCGATCAGCTCCTCGATGCGGGCGGTGGCAATCGGATCGAGCGCCGAGGTCGGCTCATCGAACAGGATCATCTCGGGGTTGGTCGCGAGCGTGCGCGCGATGCACAGGCGCTGCTGCTGGCCGCCGGACAGTGAGAGCCCGGAGCTTTGCAGGCGATCCTTGACCTCATCCCACAGCGCCGCCGAGCGCAAAGCCTGCTCGACTTCTTCCTCGATACGCGCGCGCGAGCGCAGACCGCGCACCCGCAGGCCATAGGCAATGTTCTCAAAGATCGACTTGGGAAACGGATTGGGCTTCTGGAACACCATACCGATCCGCATGCGCACTTCGATGGGATCGACCTTCGGGTCCACGAGGTTGATGTTCTCGGGCAGCAGCGTGATCTCGCCTTCGTAGCGCGTGCCGAGCTGCAGATCGTGCATGCGATTGAAGCAGCGCAGGAACGTGCTCTTGCCACAGCCGGAAGGACCAATCAGCGCCGTAACCTGCCGCTCGCGTACCTCGATCGCCAGGTGCTTGAGCGCCTTGAACTCACCGTAATAGAAACTGAAGTCCGTCGCGCGCGCCTTGAGCGCTGCGTGCTGCGCTGCGGAACGGCGGGCCTCGTTGACCGCCAGGTGCATCGCACGGCCGCTGGGCTTGGACGGGATGACGCCGGTATCCGTGTCGCTGGCCGGCAGGAACCCGGGGACGTCGTTCATGAGCGGCGGTCTCGATAGCGCGGCGCTGAGCGGTTGTGCCAGTGGGGTCGACATAGGCGCGCTAGGTTAGCCCAAGTGGCCGAGCCATTGGTTACCGGATTGTGACAAAAAACCGCTGGAACTGCGCCCCACAAGCCCGGCCCAGGGGCCTAGTCGGTTGATTTGACTTAAAAGACGCGCGCCCGTTGCAAAGCCTGCGTTGCGCCTTGCGCGCCACGATCCTTCACGCCAGCGGCCGTTAGCGAAGCCGCCAGATTGCGACTTGAGTCCCCTAAACAACAGTCGCGCTTCACAGCCGAAGCGCCCATGGGGCGTGGATCATTGCGCGCCGGCAGGTCGCACGCGCCTGCTTCCGTCACGGAGCGGGTTTCGTCATACGCCTGTAACACAGCGCCAACACAATGCCGGCGCCGTGTAGTGCGAGCCGGAATGCGGCGCACTGCGTCCGTTCATGGCGCAGCGTGCTGATCGGATTCTGGCAGCGGCGGTTAGGAGCAGGGTTTTGGAGTTGGGTCTGCGGTATCGGGTGAGCACCGGATTGGCGCCAGGCATCGAGTGCCGCGCGCGCGCCCGGAGCGTTGGGCCGCAGAGACAAACACGGGTTAATAGTTGCACAAATGAGACGTTCTTTCCTGACCCCAGGGGCGGCACATCAGATCTCGGTCGCCATCTCTGAGAATCATAAATTCTTTATAAGGAGCACATGCGGTGAGTAAGTCAATTCAGTCTGTCGTAGCGCAGACCGTTAGCAAATCTTCGGTTCGTGCCGTGGGCGCTGTCGGCAGCATGCTGCTGATCGGCACACTCTTGGGTGCCACGAGCGCGGCGCAGGCGCAGAGCGCGCCGCCGCCGGCCCCGGTGGACGATGGCAGCCTGACCTGGCATGGCATCACAGTCTCCGGCATCGTCGATGTGGGTCTGCAATACGAGAGCCACGGCGCTCCGATCAGTGATTACTTCCCCGCCGGTGCCAACGATATCGTGCAGCCCGACAGCATGGGCTCGGTCACGGGCATCACGCCGAGCAACCTGAGCCAGTCACAGCTCAACATCAGCGGCAAGGAGCCGATTGCTGGGGATTGGTCCGCGATCTTCAGAACGAGCACCTTCTTCAACCCGCAGTCGGGTGACCTGAGCGATGCGCTCAAGTCCCTGACACTGAACAACGGCAAGGCGGCCGCCTTCCAGACGACCGGCATCGACAGCAGTGTCGCCGGCCAGCTCTTTGCCGGTGGCGCCTATGTGGGCGTCAGCTCACCGACCTTCGGTTCACTGACCTTCGGCCGCCAGACGACGCTCTCCGCCGACGGCGTCGCCAAGTACGATCCGAACAGCGCCTCGCAGGCCTTCTCGCTGGTGGGCCTCTCCGGCACACCGGCCGGCGGCGGTGATACGCAGGATCGGCGCTGGGATGATTCGATCAAGTACACGATCTCCTCCAACGGCATCCACTTCGGTGCGATGTATAAGTTCGGCGGTGGCTTCAACTCCTCTGCCGTATTCAGCAACACGATCGGCACCGGCTACCAGTTCCAGATCGGCGGCGAACTCGCCGGCTTCTCGATCGATGCCTACTACCACAACTTCAAAGACGCGATCTCGGTCTCGGCCCTGAGTGCGGCGCAGATGCCGGGCTACACCTCAGCGACGGTGACACTCCCGGCCAATGACTGGAATACAACCGTGGTCATCAATTGCCCGGGTTGCACTGCCGGCAACGCGCTCTCCGGGACGATCTCGGATAACACCACGTGGTTCGTGATGGCCTCGTACCTGGCCGGCCCGGTGAAGATCTCCGGCGCCTATGAGTCGATCCAGTATGCCAATCCCTCGACCCCGATTGCGCAGGGCTCGATCGACCTTGGCGGCTACCTGCTGGCCTATGTCAACAACACCAAGTTCACCAGTGACAAGGACCTGAGTGTTTACTGGTTGGGCGCTAAGTGGGCTGCCACGCCGCAACTGGATGTGACCGCGGCCTTCTACGGCGAGAGCCAGAGCTTCTACAAGAGCGGCACCGCAGTGACCAGCTGCTCGACGAACGCCCATGGCAACTGCAGCGGCACGCTGACCGCCTGGTCGGTCGATGCCGTGTACCACGCCAGCAAACGCTTTGATATCTATGGCGGCTTGATGGACACCAGCGTGGCAGATGGCCTCTCCAACGGCTACACCAACACCTCGACGATCGACCCGACGGTGGGTTTCCGCTTCAAGTTCTGATAAAGCCCCCGCGTGTCAAGGCTGACACGCGGGGCCTTTCACGCAGGACCTGCAACACTTAACGGCCGCCATCAGCAGTGATGGCGGCCGTTTTCTTTGGCGTACGCGCCGCGCCGCCAGCAGGCTGTATGACGACAGCGGCCAAGGGGCGCTTCGTTGGCCCAAAAAGCCCGGCCGCAGACCCGGACCGACACCACTATTGGTTAAGAGGGCAGCTTGGTGAGACTAGGCGATCGGTCGCCTCCCCTTTTTGGCCATTGCTCCAATCCGGATGCGCAAGATACAACGCGACTGAGACGTGCGGTTTTCGCGACGGCCCGGCCGACGCGGAAAGCACAGCGGATATTGTGCTGCAGCTCAATCGATGCTCAGTGCTGCAGCCACATTCGGTCACCGCGCAGAGATCGGATCACTTTGATTGTCTTAATGGCGCAGTGGCATCTCCTCATGAGCATTCTCCAGGCTCGGCCAGTATCTGCTCTGAGCACTTAATCGCTGTTTAATGTGTGCGGCGTATGCTGTGTCTATTGGCGATTGAGGCCGGATGTGCAGGCCTGCGAGTCGATCGACCAGACGAGCCCGTGTGTAGGAGCGCGCTGTGCATTACCTCAGCCCCTTTTTGCTGCTCTGCGCCGCTCTGGCAGGTTGTTCTGCGATCCAAGTCTACCGAGAGTGTGGATATGAGGGCTGTCCCGCGGACCGTTCCATCACCGCCGAGGTACTGGCCCAGCTGCAGAGGCACCCGGCGCTTGGTCCACCGAACAGCGTACGTGTCCAGACACTCGGTGGCGTGGTTTACCTGACCGGCCAGGTCAGCACCGACTATCAGGCGCAGTTGGCCGAATCCGTGGCGCAACAGGCTGCCGGCGCGAACCGCGTCGTGAACACCCTGGCTCTGCCCTTCACAGGACGGTAGGTTCAAACCACCCAGCCAGGCAAGAGACTGCGGCGCCGAACGGCAGGAATCCTGTCGCGTCCGCCGGCCAAATGTAGCGCTGGGTTCCGGAGCTGCAATATCTGCTGGCATGGTTAGGATTTGTGATCGTGCAGGTCGACCGTGCACTCTGCAGCGAGCGCTCTAGAGCGAGCAGCCGGGAGCGCTGTTGGCCGCGGCGCAGACACTTGTTCAGCCGGGAACAAGTAGCAACACCAGGCTCGCATGGCCGTTGGTTGCATCCGCGTAGTCTCAAGGTTTGATCCGGCTACTCAGAACCAAAGGGTCCTGCTGTTCACGCTGGCCGCGCGGCAGGCCAGCATCAGTGGGTCGCTCGCCGCCGCCGTCTGCGCGAAGACGCGTCACACTGGCGTCCTCCGCTTGATCAATCAGCCTACCTCGACACAGTCCGCTCGCTGATCTGAACCTAAGAAAGTACCGCATCTCGCAGCCGCCGCGCGTTGACGCAGAGGCTGAGCGGCACCAGCAAGCGCAGTTTCGCTGCCGACCTCTTTACTCAGTAAGTGATTGAATATCAGGAGCTTTTCTGAAATCCACCTGCGGCCCGGACAGCGGGCTTGCGCATACGGGCACGTTGCCACCGGCATTTTAATCTGGCTCTTATGTTCGACTGTTTTAATCAGTCCGCATAAAGGTGGACCATGCGAATGCTTGTAGTCGAGGATGACCGGAAAGTTGCCGAGTTCGTGGCCCGCGGACTGCGCGCGCAGAGTTTCGCGGTCGACGTCGTGCATGATGGCATCGCTGGCGAGCAATACATGCTCACCTACACCTACGATCTGCTGATTCTTGATCTGATGTTGCCCAAGCTCAGCGGCAGCGCATTACTGGCCGAGGTGCGCCGGCTGCGCCCGAAGCTGCCCGTGCTGATACTCAGTGCGCGGGATGCAATCAGCGAGAAGGTGCGCCACTTCGAAGCCGGCGCCGACGACTATCTGACCAAACCCTTCGACCTGGCCGAGCTCGTGGTGCGGATCAAGGCGCTGCTGCGTCGCGGCCCCGTCGAGCACAACCCCACAGTGCAGATCGCCGACCTGCAGGTCGATCGCGTCTCGCAAATGGTCCACCGAGCGGGGCAGCGAATTGAGCTGACCGCGAAGGAATACGCCCTGCTGCTGTGCCTGATGTCGACGCCGGGCCGCGTGATGTCGCGCGAGATGATCATCAACAGCGTGTGGGACCAGAGCTTCGAGGGCCTCGCGACCATTGTGGATGTCTACGTACGCTATCTGCGCAAGAAAATTGACGAACCCTTTGCCAAGAAGCTCATCCACACTGTGCGCGGCGTTGGCTATTGCATTCGCGATCCGGAAGCCGCGTGAACTACCGCTCCATCGCTTTTCGGCTCTCGGTCTGGTATGCGCTGCTGCTCAGTGTCGCCTTTGCACTGGTGGGCTGTATCAGTTTTTTTGGCGTGGAGTATTACCTGCGCTCCACGCAAAGCGAGGTTCTGAACCGCCGCATTGAGCAGGTCGAACAGATACTGCAGATACCGCCGGCCGCTCAGGACGCCAATGCCCTTGCGGCACGGCTGGAGCTGCAGATCGCGCCAGAGTTCACGAACCGGTTCTTGCGCATTACTCGCTGGCCCGCTACAGAACTGTATCTGTCCGGGGTGCCTGCCAACTACGGCTTCAATCCGGCGCAAGTGCCTGCGACTGTGATCTGGCCGCAGCAATTCCAACTGCAACGCGTACTGCTTGCCGACGGCACGCCGCTGCTGATTGGCCGTATCCGTGAGTCCACTGCGAGCGGCGTGTACCTGATCGAAATGGGTACCTCACTGGCGGCCGCCGAGGCGCTGCGTGATCGGCTGCTCTCGGTGCTGGCGCTGATCCTGCCGGTACTGGTACTCCTGGCCGCTACCGGAAGCTACTTTCTGGTGCGCCGTGCACTGCGTCCGGTCGATGAGATGTCGCAAACGGCGGCCAACATCAGTATTGGCGATCTGAACGCCCGCTTGCCCATTCCACCGACGGGCGATGCACTCGAGCGGCTCTCAGTCGCCCTCAACGACATGCTTGGGCGGCTGCGCGAATCGGTACACCTCTCGCAGCGCTTTCTGGCCGACGCCTCGCACGAACTACGCACACCGTTGACCATCATCAAAGGCGAACTGGAGGGCCTGGTCGCCGCGCCAGGGTGTGGCGCGGTGACTGCCGATGCCATTGGCAGCGTGCTGGAGGAAGTCGAGCGCCTAAAACACCTGGTTGAGGGGCTGATGGCGATCTCGCGGCTCGATGCCGGTGATGCCAAGCGCGAACTGGTCGATGTCGATCTGGCCGAGCTGGTGGCAACGACCACCGAGCAGATGCGACTGGTGGCTGAGGATGCTGGCATCAGCCTGCAGTATGCGGATCTGCAGTCGGTAGCTGTCATGGGCGATCGCGGACGCCTGCAGCAGGTCGTCGTCAATCTGCTCGACAATGCCATCAAGTACACGCCGCGTGGCGGCACGGTGCGGATCAATACCCTGCGATCGGGCCGCGAGGCGCTGCTCGAGATTCAGGACACCGGCATCGGCATACCGGGCGACGCGATCGAGCATGTATTCGAGCGCTTCTATCGGGTGGACGATGCACGCTCCCGCGACAGCGGCGGCGTCGGGCTCGGACTGGCGATCGTCAAAGCGATCTGTAACGCCCATGGCGCATCGATCGAGGTCTCGAGCACGCTTGGCATCGGCAGCCGCTTCAGCATCCGCTTCCCGGTGGCGCGCGAACACGCCTCCCGGACACCGTCGGATTTTGCCGCGGTCAGCGCCCCGATCGCTTCCGTTGCGGGCCGGCCAGAGACTTGAAAATGGACGGATTCAAGACCCGCTCCCGGGCCCGCGCAGTTGGCCTGATGCCCTCCTCTCAAGTGGCGGATGCGCGCACCGGCCTCCTGTCTCTCGCGGCTGCTGAAGCGCACCGGTAGCCGCGGCCCATGTCACCGGTTCGCTTTGTCCTTAAGCATCCCTATACGGTGGCATCGTCCCTGATCCTCCTCAGTCTGCTCGGGATCGGCGCGGCGCTGCGCATGCCCGTCGATATTTTCCCCGAGATCAACATTCCGGTCGTCAGCGTCGTGTGGACCTACAACGGCATGAGCGCGAGCGACATCCAGAACCGCATCTTGTCCTTCCACGAGCGCCAGATGGCCTCGCTGGTCGATGACATCGCGCGGATCGAGGCGACGAGTTACCAGGGCGTTGGCGTGGAAAAAGTCTATTTGCACGAGGGTGCCGACGTCAGTCGTGCAGTCTCGCAGCTGGCCAGCAGCGCGCTCGTGGT
>JBEKOK010000097.1:0-12667 GCA_049521875.1 Steroidobacteraceae bacterium | reverse complement strand
AGTCGAGAGCGTGAACATCAAATGCCCGCAGTGCGAATTTGTCGTAAGCGGTGACAAAAATCACATATGGGCACTTTTCTTCATCAATCTCGGCGATAACTTCGAAGCCATTCTTGCCCGGCATCTGGATGTCCAGGAAGACGAGGTCGGGTTCGAGACGTCTGATGGCCTCGATCGCCTCCCGCCCGCTGCGACACTCCGCCAGAATCTCTACATCCTCGGCGCGGCGCAGCAGAGACCGAAGTCCGCGCCTCGCCAGATCCTCATCGTCCACGATGAGCGTTCTTATGCTCATGCAGACACCGCTGCAGACGAATTCGGCGAGAAAGCATCGGACGCGCGGCGAAACGGCATGCGTATGACCGCCGCAACGCCCCCTTCGGTGCGCGGGCCCACCGTCAGCAGCGCCGTACTTCCGTAGAGCGCTGCCAGCCGGTCCCGGGAATTCTCCAGGCCCAGGCCCGCAACGTTGGCGGTGTCCTCCTTAAGTCCCGGCCCATCATCCTCCACGGAGACGACCAGCGTCTCGGCCTCTTTGCGTATGGAGATCCACAGGGAGCCGCCGTCTTCGCGCGGCAAGATGCCATGGCGCACCGCGTTTTCGACCAATGGCTGCAATATAAGCGTGGGAATAAGCGCAGCGAGCGCATCCGGCTCGGCCAAGACCGTGGATCGAAGCCGGTCACCGAAGCGAAACCGCTGGATTCGCAGATACTCCTCGATCAGCTGCAACTCCTCCGATACCTTGATCTCAGCGGTATTGAGCCTCTGCAAGGTCGATCGCAGCAGAACACTCAATGCATCGATCATGGCTGAAGCGGCAGCCGCATCGCCTTCGCGCACTAACGTCGCAACGCCATTCAGGGCGTTAAAGAGAAAATGTGGATTAAGATTCGACTGAAGTGCACGCAGGTGAGCGGTGTCGGCCAACTTGAGTGCCCGCACGACTTTAGCCTTCTCAGTCTCCAGATCGAGCATGGCGTTGATGCCAAAATATAGCGAGGACCATGTCAGCAAGACGCTGGTGTAGAAGAACCAGTAAGGGACCGGAATCCACCATGGCTGCAAGGAATCCGCGTGGGCAGGCAGGGAGGAGCCCCCGCAACACTTAGCAAAAGGCCGACCAGGGCGAACGCTGCGTAAGACTTCCGGCTCAGGCGAACCTGCCGATAGACTGTCCGAATACCCAGCGTCAGCGCCCAACCGCTTGTAACCCACACCGTGTTTTCCAGAATGGAGGCCCAGAGGCCGATGATTTTGATTTCTGTTGCAGTGGCAAGAACGCCCAACGCAACCCAGCCCACGTTCTGAAGCAGCCAAAAAAGGGCGGATGTCGATAGCTCGCGCCCCGAGGCCAGCTGCAAGGACTTAGTCGCCGTCCGTTGCCCATCACGTTCAGTTGTCTGGATATGCACGCTTAAGTGTTCCGTCGGTGTTCGTTCATAGCTTACGCTGAAGGCTTGTCTCCTACATCTAATGGCGCGGATCAATTCCTGCTCGGTGGCAATTAAGTTCAATTCTGGGAAGGCCAGCGTGCAAACCGGGGACGCTGAGGCTTGTAAAGGGAGTTAATGCGTGGCTTGGAGAAAGCACGAGGGTATCGGATATCGCAGAAAACGGCGGTGGATACTGGAGTCGTCCGTCGTTCTGGGACCTGGTCGCGGCCTTACGAATGCTTCGACTCTAGCAAGTGCGTCGTGACCCAATAGGCTCCCGATGTTGTATTGGTTGCAGTCGCACTGAGACAGCCGCCCCGCGTCGCTCGGCGCGCGCGTCCGGCACTCTACTGCAGGTTGAAACTACAGTGTTACTCCTCGCCGCCCAGAGATCCTACTGCGGGTCGCCTGGCTGGCATCTCATCGCCAACGCGGTCCATAGAAGGGCTTCCGGGGTTCTAGTCACGGGCTGTAGCCCCCCCATCGTCAGTGGCTGGCGTGCGAAGCGGCCATCGCGTGAGCGTCCTGTGAGACCGACGTCCCGTCGGACCAGCGGCCCACCTTAACCATGAAAATGGTCATGCGATCTTCGGGGTCATCTGCTGCGATGATGGGCGATCCTGGGAGGTTAGCTCCCCACGCGTTGGCTACCTCGCCCTGCACGAACCACATCATATGTGGGTGCCAGGCTTTTCCATCGTCGTTCAGGTACTGCTGTTTCGACATCATGTAGCTCATTGCTCCGGGTTCAAGCGCCGGGAGTTCATTGCGGTCATAGGCCGACGACACTGCCTGCGCAATCTCCGGCCTCAGCTTTCCCGCCAGCACCAAATTAGTCTTCATCAGCACTGTGGGCAGATAGGTCCTTGCGGCTTGTGCATTGACGCATTGAGGGGATCGAATCTTGGGATTCCAGAATTCTGGAGCGTCTGTGGAGGCGGCCCACGACCGCTCGACCAGGCAGACAAAACCATTTTGGCCTGCCACGGCGCTCGTGTATCCCTCGCGTCCCAGCACCAGAACCTCGGCGTGGTCAGAAATTGACCTTGGCGCGGCAGTTCTGGCCAGGGCAATTTCAGAGTTCCTGTCCGAGATCAGGTATTTATCAACGGCTGCGACGGCGGGATAAGGCGTATTGATCTCGTCTGCTCGTACCTGCCTCGTTACGCCTGCTAAGAGCATAAGCCCGAAAACAGTCAAAAAGGCCACGCGGATGGGGTGTTTTTGCACTGAATTCTCTCCCTTGAGGCAACACTATCGGGTCTGACAAGAATGCTTATCTGCAAACTGCGCATCGGCAGCCTGAACCGGTGCGGACGGCGCACCGACGCCTGCTTCGAAGTACCGCAGTTCTGCTGTGGAACATCTTAGCCGATCTTCTGATGTGGTAATTGCCAGTACCGGCAGCTCGTGAACCTCGAGCCAGCTCGATTCCGGTTGCATCTGTCGCAGTCCGTTTCATCACCACGAATGGGCGTCGAGTCTTAGTTGGCGCGCTTCAGCGGACACGAAGTCTAAGGAGTGGTTCAACACCCCGCAGCTGTATGTGACCAAGCGGACCTAAAGATGGCTGAGGCGGACTTCTTTCATGCCCAATAGTCTCGTGCCTGCCAGGTCTTCCGCGCTATGGAGTGCAGCCGCTAAGATCTTTCCAGGGAGCGGTGCAAATGTCTCATCGCGGATTGCAGCTGGTGCGAATGAAAGTAACAGCGATTTGGGAGCTGACGCCTATTCATGATGGTGGAGAACATAACAACCTCTGGCGGTGTGCGCCGGCGCGACGCAGCAATTGCTCAGGCGTGAACGTATTTGCATCCGTTTTTGACTATACCGACTGCAAATCACCGCGATCTCTATGAAACGTATGCTACAGCCGCGCTCAGCTCGCGAAGGCCCCCGCGAAGTGTATCTTGATCCTTCACGGTTTCGCGTCTCGGATGCGGACTCTGTGTTGCGAATTGCAATTGTCGATGCCGAACCACTCGCGCGATCCATACTGGTTCGACTTTGCCAATCGATACGCACCGTCGAACTCGTAGCACAGGCGGCAACTGGTGCGGAAGGACTGCAGGCGCTACACAGCAAACAGCCCGACGTATTACTGATCGATGTAGATTTGCCCGATATGGATGGTTTTGAGCTGATTCGCGCCGTCGACTCGGGTCAGTTCACGCTCCCCATCGTGGTAAGCGCGCGCGCCTCGCAGGCCGTTGCGGCTTATGACGCGGATGTCGTGGATTTCCTGGCCAAGCCCGTAGCGCCGGAGCGCTTCGAGGAAGCCCTGCGGCGTGTCCGCCGCCGGCGAGAAATCGTTCAGCAGCCGGGCGCTTCGGCCTTGCAGATCGCCCCGCCACTGATTAGCCGCCCGGACGCTGCCAGCTCACCGCACTTCATTGCGGGCGAGCGCGAACGAAGGCTCTATTTAATTGATCCTAAATCCATTGATTACATCGAGGCCTACGGCAACTACGTCAGAATATGGAGTGGCACACACTCCTACATCAGTCGCGAGCGGATCGCGGAACTCACCGGCACACTGTCGGCATCTGATTTTGTCCGGATCGAGCGCTCCAAGTTACTCAATCTTCGGGCAGTCGCCTACATCGAAAAAAGCAAACCTGGCACCTTTACGTTCACCCTGAGCAGCGGCGCGCGTATTGACTCTACCCCAACATACCGGGAGGAGATTTTGCGGGCCGTGCATCCCGGTACGCTATCTGTACGCAATCGAGTCAAGGAATAGAAGGGCTCTAAGGTAACGCGCCGGATCGGGAGATCGGCAGTCGATTGCCGAGATATCCACTGCGGCGGGCAACGACGGCGGATTGCGAGGCGACTCAGGCCGTACCTATGAGAAGGTTGGAACTCCACACCGCATCCCATGCGGGCTTCCGATTCTCCTGCTCGCAGACATTTCCGCAACAACGCCTGGGACAACCGCCGCTGCGTGTTCCAGTGGCGCAAGCCGCCGCTACGACTGCGGGCCTGGAAGCCGCCGCAGGGACCTCGGGCGCTCATCGTTGGGCTTCGTCAGCCAACATCGTGCTTCATCACATTGTCCATTGCCAGTGATTTGAGGTGCTTAAGCTTCGCCGCTTAGGGAAGCCATCCGATGGGGATTTGCCCGCGCAGTGTGGTGCCTGCCACTTGTGGCGAGCGCACCACCCCGAAGTTCCCGGAGACAGGGGTGGTGGGAGGCAACCGTTGCGAGCTGATTCGTCAACCTGGGGAGAAAACTAATGCTCAACCGTAGGATGTCTGTAGTTTGCGGCCTGCTAGCCGGTCTGGTAATTGGTGCGTTGGGCGGCACGGCCTGGGCGCAGGACGCCGCCGCGACTGCAGCGGACGAGCCACAGCTTGAGGAAGTAGTCGTTACCGGCTCGCTGATCAAGAGGACCAACGCCGAGACTGCGGAAGCTGTAACGATTGTTTCGGCTGAGAGCCTCAAGGACATGGGCATCACGACCGTAGAGCAGGCCTTGCAGCAGATCACTGCGATGCAGACCAGCTCCTTTCAGACGGGCTCCTCGGTTACTACCTTTACCGGCGGTGGCTCGTTCGCCAACCTGCGCGGTCTCGGTGCCTCCAAGACGCTGGTACTGATCGATGGCCAGCGGCTTGCGAACAACGTCGTCATCGGAAACTCAGTCGACGTCGACGGTATCCCGTTTGCGGCTATCGACCACATCGAAGTCCTGAGGGAAGGCGCTTCAGCCCTTTACGGTACGGACGCAATCGCAGGCGTGGTCAATTTCATCACTAAGAAGGACTACGACAAGGGCGAGTTGAATCTCGAAATCACCAAGCCCCAGAAAGCGGGCGGCGGCGGATCTGAAGCCGATGCGACTTGGGGCGTTGGAAGTCTGAAGAGCGACGGCTATAACTTTCTGATAACCGCGAACTTCACGCGTACGCAGGAACTGAGAGCAGACCAAAGATCCTTCGCGACGGGATTCAATCCGGCGTTAGGGCTGACCAACAACAATGGCCTGGGAACCGTTCCAGGCATGTACATTGATAACAATGGCAATGAATGGAATGTCAACTATCCATCCTGTCCGGGAAATCCGCATCTGGAAACGTATAGCGGCTATTGCGGTTACCTGTATTCCGAGGCCGTAGACCTGATCCCACCGGCAACTGATTTTTCAGGACTGATGTCGTTTTCCAAGATGCTGCCGGGCAACAACACTCTGAGCGTGCAGTATTTCTATACCCGCTCGCAGGTCACCCCGTGGGGCGGCCCTCAGGAGTATGCGTTCACGATGAATCCGAGCTCGCCGTACTATCCAACGGCGGGGCAGTCGAGCTGTCTAGGGTACGCAGCCGGCGGCCCTTGCACGTCCGGGACTCCTGATCTGGCGGATCCCATCACGGCGATCTGGACCGACCCGAGCAATAATCGCTACTTTCAGGATACGAACACCGAGCAGCGGATATTGATCACCTTTGCCGGCACGAATGGCGGCTGGGACTACGCGGCGAACCTCAACTACAGTGAGAACCACAATTTATTTGGTACCACCGGTGGTGAGCTCAATTACAACAACATTGCGCCGGGCGGCGTGATCAGCAACCTGATCAACCCCTTCGGGCCACAATCGGCCGCCGGAGCGGCTTTTCTCAACAGCGAGTACCAGACCGGGACGCTGGGACAAGGCTCGTTGTCGCTTTGGAGTTTTAACGGCAATGCCAGTCACGAGCTAGGGGATGCCTTCGGCGCAGGGCGTCCGGCACAGCTGGCCATGGGCTTTGATATCCGGGGCGAGCGAGTGAGTTTTTCGACTACCCCGCTTGCGGTGGACCTGTATACCGACACTTATTACCCGCCCCAAATTCCGCCCACCGTCGGCAGCAGGACCGAGCAGGCGGTTTACACGGAACTTAACGTGCCAGTCACTAAGGGGCTTGATTTCACGATATCGGATCGCGAAGACATGTATAGCGATTTTGGCCAGACCAATAATGGCAAGGTCTCGTTTCGCTACCAGCCGATCAGCAACCTGACGTTCCGCGGAGCCGCCTCCACCGGCTTCCGGGCGCCATCGCTCGTTGATCTGTATTCCCCTAATACCTTCGGGGCCGATGGCGGCACGATGCAAGGGCCGAATTGCTCGACCAATCCGCCAACTTACAACACCGAGTTCAGCGAGACGGTTTGCAGTTCGCAGGGCTTGGCGCTATCCGGCTCGAACCGCAACCTGAAGCCAGAGACCTCCCAGAACCTGGATCTCGGCGTCGTCTTCGAGCCCATCAGCGGTCTTGGGATAACGCTCGACTACTACCGGGTGGTCATCAAGAACGAGATTCAGGCGATTCCTGATGCCGCGATCTACGGCAATCCGGTCACGTTTGCGAATGAAATTGTGTTGAACAACGCCGGCACCTTCACCACGGCACCCACCGCCAATATCAACTGTCAGCCCCACACGGCACCCACGTGCGGATACATTCTATTGACACTCCAGAACACGGGCGGCATCGCTACTAACGGACTTGATGTCAGTGCCGACTACTCGATTCACACCGACTACGGCAAGATTCACGTGGGTCTGGATGGCACGGTGGTCAGCCAGTATCTATTGCAGACCTATACGGGCGGTCCCCAGCTGAACCTGGTCGGGCAGTGGAACGAGGGATTCCAGCCGGTGATCCGTTGGCAGCACCTGTTTACCTTCGACTGGACGAGTGGGATCTGGGGCGCCGGTCTCTCGAATCACTTCCTGTCCTCTTATAAGGACTACGCTTATGCCTCCGGCACCCCATACAATTCAACTGCGCCGGTTGCCGGGCAAAGCCAACTGACGGTCGGCTCCTATTCGATCTGGAATATCTACGGATCGGTGAAGCCCATTCAGCCGCTGACTCTGCTGGTGGGAATCCGTAATCTCTTTGACACCAATCCTCCGTTCTCGAATCAGGAGGCGGACTGGCAGGCGAGCTATAACCCGCGATTCTCCGACCCGACGGGCCGGGCATTCTATGCCAAGGTGACGTACCAGTTCTGAAGGGGCCCCCTCGTGTCCAGGGTGACACGAGGGGGCCTTGAGGTAGAACGTACAACGTCTAACGGCCGCAATCAGCGGTGATGGCGGCCGTTTTCTAGATCTCCCGCAAATTTCGGAAGTTGGCAGTTGCTTCGGCGCGATGCCAAGTTGCCGGTCGACAATCAGCCACGTATTGACCTAGCCGGATTGCCCGCTGATGCCGGGCGCCACGGCAGCGCAGCAATAATCAATATAAAGTTGCGCCGATGAATCCAAATGCGGTTGTTGGGGCATCTAATCGTGGCCACCCATCAACCCGCGGAGTCTGTAAATGAACACTGGCGAGATACTCCAAGAGCTCAAGCCCATTCTTACCATAATGCTGGTGTTTCTGACTCCGGCACTCGTCATGATCGCCGTCTTGATCTATCGATTTCGGCGCCAGCGGTTGATCCTCGAGGCGGTTCAAAGGCTGGCAGATAAGGGCGTTACAATTGCGCCGGAATTGCTCCAAGGCCTGAGCAGCGAAGGGTTACTTGGTAGACCTGCCGCCTCGCCAATGCGCAGAGCGGTCCTCCTGATTGCCGCCGGAGCGGGCCTGGTCATCGTCCTGGCAGCGGAGGGCGATGGCCCAGCGTGGGCGTTCGGCACGATTCCGCTGCTGCTGGGCCTCGGGTACCTGGTAATCTGGAAATTGGAACAGCGTGGTGCCCACTGAGTCGAACGCCGGGAAGGAAAGCGACGTCTCTTTAATTGCGCGGGTGCTGGCGAATGAAGACCGTGCGGCGTTCGCCGAACTCGTCAATCGGCACCAGCGCGGCGTGCGAAGTCTGCTGCACCGACTGACTCGCGGTGA
Organism: Steroidobacteraceae bacterium; assembly: GCA_049521875.1. Classification (GTDB taxonomy): domain Bacteria; phylum Pseudomonadota; class Gammaproteobacteria; order Steroidobacterales; family Steroidobacteraceae; genus FEN-1191. The sequence continues at coordinate 4,388 of JBEKOK010000097.1, read as the reverse complement.
CGCCGCCCTAAGCGATGATCTTGCACAGGAGACTTTCGTACGCCTTTACCGGCACCTGAATCAATATCGTGCCGAAGCAAGGTTCTCCACATGGCTATACCGTATTGCCTACAACGTCTTTCTGGCCCACGTGCGCAAATCATCACCTGCGGCCGTTACTCTTCGGCCATCCTCTGCCGACCTCCTTGCCACCGAGATTCCCAATGGCACGAAGCTGCAGGCCCAGCAAATGGATGTGGCCCGCGCCGTTGCGCAGCTGAACGATGCGGAGCGCGCCGCCGTGATTCACTGCTACTTTGAGGATATGAGCCACGAGCAGGCTGCGCAAGCACTAAACGTGCCGCTAGGAACATTGAAAAGCCAGTTGCTACGAGCGCGCCACAAGTTGCGGGTGCTGCTGGCGGCATGGCAACCCGGGACCGGCCAAGGCTGATTCCGGGCCTGATTAACTGTTATTTTTGTCTGGAGTGAACATGGACCATGTTCCAAATCTCGATACCACTCAACCTGGCACGCCAGATCGCTGGCTTGAGTCCCTGCTGCATGAGGCGAGGCCCAGCGCAGGTGAGCAGACATTTTCGGCACTCGATACCGAATTCACTGCTCGAGTGATTGCCGCGTTGCCTGCACGATCATCGGGGCGGTCGTATTGGCGGCTGCTGCCACTCGCCGCTTTGTTGATGTCTGCCAGCTTGGCACTCTGGTGCCTGATCCTTGGTCAGTCGACCCTCACCCTCGAACGTCCCGCGACGCTGTGGCTGCAACTACTGCCCATGGCCGTGCTTTATTGGCTCTGCTGGGAAACCTGCTTCGCCGAGCCGCGCTCTTCGCTTTAGCGACAGTTGCTTGCGGCCGACGGCCGCTGTCTCCTCTCCCCAAAGGCGCAACTGCCCTCGCAGAGATTGGTAAGAAATGCTCGTGCCCGCGAATCCAGGGCGGCACGCTGATGCATCTAATACATCGATGCGAAATGCACAACAGCACAACCGTTGCGTGAGCATTTAAACCTAACCGCTTAAGCGCGCGTCTAAGGCCAAGTAGCTACATGTCTCGAGGGTTGCTCGAGCCGATATGCCTGAGTAGGGACTTCCGAGGAGAATTTTCATGCGGCGAGGAAAGGAGGCTGTATTTGCCGCAGTTGCAGTGCTTGCAGCTTCGGCGATCGCATGTGCAGGTGATTCAGCTAGAGACGCACAAGGACTACCGCCGAAGCTGAGCGCAGATCAGAGGGCTATCACTGCCTGCATTGCGGCCCTTATCTCAAGAATGCACCCTTCTGGCGACAGTCAGGTGCGCGCCGTGATTGCATCCCCCTACATGCGGGTGTTTTCAAACCTAGATGCGGGCGACCGGGAGAGCGCCAAGGTCATGGAGCTTAAGATGACTGCCTATCGGGCAGGCACCAAGGAGCTGCTGGTGAAGGCCGCATGCACCGTCGACAATAGTGCCATCGTGCTCGACCTTTCCATGACTGTACTCAACCCAGCCGGACTGGAGCAGCTTACGTTAAGCGACCTCAAGCTCACGGTCGTGGGCGGTTAGAGACCAATCCGGACTCGGACCAGCCCGCAAAGATCGTGATTGGAGAGCGTAAGGTCTGCACAGCGGCGGAACAAGACATCGGCCTAGGGATCGCTGCCTGTCGCCATCTTGTAAGGTATCTACGCTCCACGCAAAGACCGGGCATTGCGTGCCAGCAGAGATTCTGATTCCCTTCACCCAAAGCATTGCCGGCTAGTCAGATAAAATTTGTCTGCCGGTACGCAATCCACCGACCGATCTGTTGCATCTAATCTCTCGCAACACATATCGCAGAGATCCTGAACCTGGCTTTACGTCGCCCGAGACGGGCTGCGGTGGGCTCATGCGCTTCAGATTTGGCCATGTCGGTAAGGAGTGGAACCATGTCGACACTTATACAGTCCGCGCTGCTAGCGATGATCTTGGTCCTGACGCCTGGTATATCGATGTCCGACTCAGGACGGACGGACCAGAGAACGCTCAAGGTATCCTACGCAGACCTCGATCTCTCCCAGCCGGACGGGATCCGCACTCTTTACGTTAGGATTCAGGGTGCCGCGAGTGTCTTGTGTGGGTCCACGGAAGCTACATCCGGCGCACGACCGGCGGCAGTGGATGACGAGTGCGCGCGGAACACCATTTCGGCCGCAGTGTACGGTGCACGGATTCCACGCCTGAAAGTCCTTCATCAGACTCGCACCGGCTTGATGGGGATGCGGTGATCTCAACGAGACTCGCGGGTGACTGCGGAGTCGATGTTGGGCCTCCCATTGCCAGTACGTTGAGGCCAAGAACATCGGCAGCGAATGCCTCAATGAGCCCGAATTACGTGGGTGCCAGACGCTCCCACTCTCCCGCTATGACCCAGGTTTTTTGAACCTAAAGATGAACTGCGCCGTTCTTCCCCGGATGGCAGGGTCGAAGACCGGCACAGTGCGCGAATCCTCAGCGTTTAGGAGAATCGGACTCTCGGCGTCCAACACGAAGCCCGCGCGGGTCACTTCACGTTTGACCCGCTCGGGGTCGATCCGATGCAACTCCGATGTCGCGCTGTCCGGCGCGCCGGGCGTGGCCGCGTGATCGATCACCAGGTACAGTCCCCCGGGCTTCAAAGAATCAAAGATCGCCTTATTGAAAGCCGCGATGTCGATATTTGGGACATTGTGTACATCGTGATAGTTAAGCGAGGTCCATACGACGTCGACCGGTACGCTCAAGGACAGGTGTCGCACCGACTGCACCAACACGGACACGTTGGCGTAGTGTGGATCCGCGGCCAGAGCCTTCAGTGGTGCCGCATAGTCGGCGTCGCCGGCGGCCGTACCGGGAGCCGGGGCGGGCACGACGGCGATAAGCCTTCCTTTTGGCCCCACCAGTGCACTGAGAAGGCGCGTGTAATAGCCACCGCCCGGCATCAATTCGGCCACCTGGTCTCCGGCTTGAACGCCCGCGAACGCCAGCGTCTCTGCTGGTTTGCGCTGGGAATCGCGTTCCCGGTCTGTGGCGGGTCGCGCGACGTCCGCCACCGCTGCATTGATATCGGCCAGACCTGCTGGCACGACAGGGTGTTGAAAGAAGAGGCTAACCGTTGCGACAACGGACGATAGGATCATGAGGCGAATCGTCATAGCTGAGACCTCGATGACGTGGCTGGAGAATTCGGGGTTCGGCCGCCAAGCGCCGCAGTTGCTGCCGTAGGCACGGGCGGGTGCCGCGGCTAACGCCAAACGGACTGACACGATTCGCACGAGTCGCAAGCTGGCCAGGGGCCCAAGCCTACTTCGGCAGCGGGTAGGTCACTGTGTCCCGAGGGCATCCTGCGCCTGCTTGATGGCCTGTTCGAGGAAGCCCGACTCGATGTAATTGTCGCTACGCTCCTGGAGGGCTGCGAGTGCCTCGAGCCGTGTGTTCAGCGCCGCACGGTTGCCTGGGTCGCCCGCGAGCACGACGTCTGTCAAATGCAGTGCATCGACTGCGTTGCCGGCCTTTATCCGCTCCGAGGCCAGCTTAAGAACAGCGTCCGGGCCGCCGGCCAGTGTGACAAGGTCCGGATAGATCGAGGACGGTGGTCGGTCGTACATAGTGGATGGATTCATGTCGTACCATCCCGCGTAGCCCTCGTAAATGCCGCGCACCGACCAGCTGACCTTTCCGAAGGATTCGCTCATGTCTGCGTCCGCTGGCAGCCGGATGTCGCGCATCAGCGCGTAGACATCCTTGCCGGCGTTCATCCCCTTGACGGTCTCGTCGTGAACGTACTGGATGGCGTCTCGGAATCGCGTCAGACGGCGGGTGATTTCTGCGTTCCCGAAGATGGGAGCCCCGTGGCCGGACAGGACGACGTCGGGCTTAAGCGCTAGGACTTTATCTATGGAGGCGATCCAGTCCAGGGCCCATCGCGGCTTGGTGCCCCGGAGCGCATAGAGGTTAGGAAACGACATCGGCTCAGGCTCGCCAAAACCATTGTAATTGTCGCCAATGAACGCAATTCGGTACTTTGGAATCCAGACTGTCAGATGATCAGGCGTCTCCCCGGGGGTGCTCAGCAATTCGAAGCGCAAGCCGCCAAGCGAAAACGCATAGGTTTGGTCGAATAGTATTGTTGGCTCGATCGTCGCACCAAAGTTTCCGGCCCAGGGACGCGCGGATTCCGCAGCGCGGTTAAAGGCGGCAGCATTGCGCGGTGAGAAAAAGCCCTCAAGGCGCTTCACGTAGTTGAGCAATTCCACGTAGTTTCTTTGGGCAATGATGCGAGTGTGCTCTTGTTTCCAGAGCTGGATCCCGCCGATGTGATCCGCGTGACCATGTGTCAGGACGATGTACTTCACGGCCGCTGGGCTTACCGCGCCAAGCAGCTTCCTAGCGAT
>JBEKOK010000096.1:0-11726 GCA_049521875.1 Steroidobacteraceae bacterium | reverse complement strand
AACGTTCAGGACGTCGCCGTCTGCGCCAGTTCGGATAGCACCCGGCCGGGCGGCTATGTGTTCGCCGCCATAAACCACTCCAGCGCAAGTCAGATTGCCGCGATTGGTGGAGTGACACTGAGCAGCACGGCGCATCCGTATCGGATGACAGCAGCCAGCGCCCAGAATGCCAGCTTAATCGAGCCGCTCGCGAGCGGCACCATGGCAGCCTCCGGAGCTGTGCTATCCGTTAGCCTGCCGGCACTCAGTGCGACGACCATAGATGTCTACTGATCGCGCTGCTGCTATCGCTACAACGCGCTGCCGTTCTGCCCGCCGAACGGTGAATAGCCGCACTCGAGCATGCGGCGCGTCTTCAATATCGCGGTAGCGATTGGCAGCCTTCACGCGCTGCGTTCAATGGTGGGTCGGCTGGGGCTCGAACCCAGGACCAATACCTTAAAAGGGTACTGCTCTACCAACTGAGCTACCGACCCATAAGCACTGCGAGGTCCATCGATCCGCTAGCCGTCGGAGCGGGCAGGCAGGCAGGCAGGGTCGGCATAATACCCAAATCCATCGCTGCGATGGCGGCGATTCGGCAACTCGGCTGCGCGCACCTGCGCAGCTAGCGCTAACCTCCATCCTGGTAATGGGTCGGATCAGTGATGCCGGCGCTTAAGAACCCATCCCGCCGTATCCGGCACGAATCGCATCTGCCGCAGGCACTGCCTTGTGAATCCGCCTGGTAGCACGACACCGTCAAGCCATAGTCAACGCCCCGCCGCAGACCATCCCGAATGATCTCGGCCTTATTCATGCGCAGAAGCGGGGCATGCACCCGAAACGTGTGCCCTTCCGCACCGGCGCGCGTAGCGGCCTGGGCCAGCCGCTCAAACGCCGCGATGAACTCGGCCCGGCAGTCCGGGTAGCCGGAGTAATCCACTGCATTGACGCCAATGACCAGATCATCGGCACCCAGGACTTCCGCCCAGCCTAGGGCCAATGCCAGAAACAACGTGTTTCGCGCTGGCACGTAGGTCGAAGGTATACCGCTGGTCGGCGTTTCGGGCACCGGAATACTGAGATCGGTAAGCGCTGAGCCGCCAATGCCTGCCAGATCCACCTGCATTACCCGGTGTTCTCGGGCGCCAAGTGCCTTTGCTACCCGCGCAGCGGCAGCCAGCTCTGCCTCATGGCGCTGTCCGTAAGCGACGGAAAGGGCGAAGCATTCCCAACCCTCCTGTACCGCCCAGGCAAGCGCGGTGGCGGAGTCCAGGCCGCCGGAGAGCAGCACGACGGCACGGCGCACTTCATTGAAGGGCAAGTTCCAGCTCCTGAATAAGAGATCGGGGGGCTAACGACCGGGTTGGTCGCCCCAGAGGATCTTATGCAGTTGCAGCTGGAAACGCACGGGCAGGCGATCGGCCAGCACCCAGTCAGCCAGTTCCCGGGCGGGTAGCTGGCTGGCACTGGGCGAGAACAGCACCGAGCAGCGCGCGGTCAGCTTGAGCTCGCTGACCTTGGTACAACTCCATTCGTAGTCCTCGCGACTGCAGATCACAAACTTGATCAGATCCGAGTCGCGAAGGTTTGCTAATTGCTCATAGAGATTCCGCGATTCCTCGCCGGAGCCGGGAGTCTTCACATCGACCACCCGCACCACTCGCGGATCGACGGCATCGATCGGCAGCGCGCCACTGGTTTCAAGCGAAACCCGGTAGCCGGCATCGCACAGCGCGGCCAGCAGCGGCAGGCAGTTTTTCTGCGCCAGCGGCTCTCCGCCGGTGACGCACACGAAACGCGTCTCGAACTCGGCCACCTTGGCAAGGATATCCGAGAGGTCCCACCACTGCCCGCCGTAGAAGGCATAAGCGGTGTCACAGTACTGACAGCGCAGCGGACAGCCTGTCAGCCGCACGAACACCGTGGGAATCCCAACCGTATCGGCCTCGCCCTGCAGCGAGTGAAAGATTTCGGTGAGTTTAAGGCGCAGCTCGCTCGTCAATGGGCCTCAGCCGGCATTTTCTGCAATCGATCGGCAGCGAGCTTCGCTGCATCGCTGCCCGGAAAGCGGCTTTGTACCAGGGCCAGGGTCGCGCGCGCTTCCGGGATTTTCTTCTGCTCGAATTGTGTAAACCCAAGCTTGAGCAGCGCATCCGGCGCCTTGCGGGAATTGGGCCAGCGGGTGCCAACCGCCGCAAAGGCGATCGCGGCCTTATCGTAGTCGTGCGCTGCGTAGCTCGCCTCGCCGATCCAGTATTGAGCGTTATCGATCAGATCACTGTTCGGGTATGCCGCCATGAAATCGGCAAACTGCTGAGCGGCCGCGGCGTAGTCGCCGGTCTTGAGAACATCAATCGCCTTGTTGTAGGCGGTTTGTGCATCCGGTGCCACCGGACCGGTAGTCCCCGCAGTTCCCCCGCTCGTCGAGGCTGCCTTGACCGATCCCTCCAGCGCCGTCAGGCGCCGGTCGAGGTCCGCATACAGGTCACGCTGCTGCTTGCGAAGGCCCTCGTCCGTGTTCTGCAGCACTTCGGCGCTGCCCTGCAGTTCACGCAGTTGCTTCTCCAGCTGATCGATTCGCTGTGAGAGCTCGAGCAGACTCTGGCTGTTCGCGATCCGCTCCACGCGGCCGAGCCGCGTGTCCAGGTCATTGAGCCGGATCTGGGTCGGGTCCTGCTCAGCCGGCGTCGAGGCGCAGCCGCCCAGCAGCACCAGCACACCACCGAGCGTCAATATCCGCGATGAGCGCAGCCTAGCCATGCTTGTGTCTCCGCTGCAGCCACTCAGTTGACGTAAATGATCTCGACCCGCCGGTTCTTGGCCCACGCATCTTCCTCATGTCCGGTAACTGCCGGTCGCTCTTCGCCGTAGCTGACCGTCGTGACCTGTGTCTCTGCTACGCCCTGCAGCAGCAACGCGCGCCGTACCGCCTGCGCACGCCGCTCGCCCAGTCCGATGTTGTATTCGCGCGAGCCGCGCTCATCGGTATGCCCTTCAAGCCGCACCTTGATGGTGGCGTTGCCCGAGATGACACGGGCGTGGGCCGAGATGACATCGACAAATTCCGGCTTGATATCGCTGCTATCAAAATCAAAGTAAATGATCTTGGTCTGCGGCGCGCCGGCGCCTGCCGTGCTGCCGGTTCCGCCATATGCGCCGGTGCCGCCGGCACCTGCCGTGCCCGAGGCATTGCCGCTATCGGCGCCACTGCCTTGCGCCGCTGTGCCAGCGCCGGCGCCCTGACCGGCCGCGGAGTTCAGCGGCGGTTTGCTGGCGCATGCGCCAAGCGCGAGCGCCACAAGGGCTATGATGGAAATCAGGGAAGTCGTGCGCATGTTCATGTTCTCCAGTCCTTAACCAATCAATGTCTGCTTCGAATGTCCCGGGGGCCCAAGCCTGCCCGAAACTCGCCGTAATTCGTGCTCAGGGAGCAAAAGGCCCCCACACCGGTTCACGCACCTCGCCTTCGGTGGACAGTCGCTGGGTGACCAGCCCGTCGGTTGAAACCGTCGCGAGTCCACCACTTGCACCCTGGCGGCTTGAATAGATCAAGGTCATGCCATTGGGCGCAAAGCTGGGCGATTCATCGAGCCGGCCGCTCGAGAGTACCCGCATCGAGCCGCTCGCCACATCCTGGATGGCGATCCGGTAGTCACTGCCCTCACGCGTCACGAAGGCCAGCTGCTTGCCGTCGGGCGACAGTCGCGCCCGCGCATTATAGGAGGAGCCGAAGGTCATGCGCTGCACATGCGGGGGATTGGCCACATCAAGCCGGTAGATCTCGGGTCCACCGGATCGATCCGAGGTGAAGTAGATCTGCTTGCCATCCAGACTCCACACCGGCTCGGTATCGATCGCAGGATTGTCGGTGAGGCGTGTCAGCATCTGCGTGGAAAGATCCAGATCGTAGATGTCCAGATTGCCATTGGACCCCGACAGCGCGAGTGCCAGATGCTTTCCGTCCGGCGACCAGGCCGGCGCGCCGTTCACGCCAGCGCGCGCCGAAACCATATGCCGCTCGGCATTGCGCACACGCTGTACATAGACCGAGGAAATGTGATTTTCAAAGGACACATACGCCAGCCACTCGCCGTCGGCCGACCAGGCCGGTGACATGATGGGCTGGTCCGAAGTGAGGATGACCTTCGGGTTCTCGCCATCGGCGTCCGCCACCTTGAGCTCGAAATGCTGGCTCGGCGGCACACCAGTGACCGCAACATAGGCGATGCGCGTTGCAAACGCGCCGCGCGCGCCCAGCAGTTTCTCGTAGACAAAATCACTGATACGGTGGGCGCCGTTGCGCAGCGTGGCTGACGTGGCGCTCACCTGCCAGCTACCCATCAGTTGCCCGGTGTAGGTGTTGACCAGGTCGCAGCCCACATTAAAACCGCCGCTGGCTGGGGCTACGTGTCCCACCAGCACATAGTCATTCCCCGCGGCGCGCCATTCGGCCGTCTGCACCTCGCCAGCGCGGGATGGTTGCGATTTCATCGTCGCACGCGGCATCGCGCGGAAACGACCCGAGCTTTCCAGATCGTGTTGCACCACTCCGGCGACATCGAGTCCCGGGTCAGCGGCCGCCGCGAACGGCACGACGGCAACGGGAATCGGATCGACGACACCCTGCGTGATCTCAACCCGCAGCTGGGCGCGGGCACTGTCTGCAAAGGCGAGCACAGCGAGCAGCAGCAGCGTGTGCAGTGCGGAATTCTTGTGCTTAAGCAGGCTGTTGGTCATTCGGTACCTACGAATACGAGCGTCACGAGAGGCGCAAACAAATCCGCTGAGGGTGGCGCGGGCAGCGGCGAGGCACGGTAAATGGCATCCTCGATCGACTGCCGAACCACCGCGCTGGCGCTGCAGCTTGCAAAATGCACGCTGGTGACTTCCCCACCGGGTACCTGTCGCACATCCACATCGCATTCCATTTGCGCCGGAATGCCCGGCGGCTTGATCCACTGTCGCTCCACATGACTCTTAATCATAGCGATGTATTGATCCTGCTGGCCGTTGGCGCGCGCCGCGTTGAGCCGCTCCTCGGCCGCCAACTGGCTGTTAATCTCATTCTGTCGGGCCTGCTTGTCCACTTCGGCGCGCTTCTCGGCCGCCCGGTCAGCTGCGGCCTTGGCCTGGCGGTCGGCCTCTGCCTTGGCCTGCTTCTCTGCTTCGATCTTGGCCGCCTGCGCCGCTTCAGCACGCTTGCGGGCTTCGCGCTCCGCGGTCGCCTGCTCCTCGGCCCGCTCGGCCACGGCCTGGCGCTCCTGGGCCGCTTTGGCCGCGGCGGCCTGCTGCTCCGCCAGCAGCCTGGCCGGGTCCGGGGCCGGCGGCGGCGGGGTCTCGACCGGCTTCGGGATTGGGACTGCCACGGGGGCCGTCTGCTCCGCTGCCGGCACCGGTTGCGCGACCACCGGCTTCGGCGCGACCGCACGGACTACCGTGCCCTGGATCGCCAGTGTGTGCGGGGACTGCACCGGCCTGCGGTAGGTCCACCACCCCCAGCCTAGGGCGGCCAGGATGCTGCCGTGGACCAGCACCGACAGCAGCACCGGCACCCAGCGCTCGCGCCCCTGAGCCCTCATGAACCCGGAGCAGGCGGCGCCGGCAACGGATCGGTCACAAAGCCCACTCTGGAGGCCCCGGCCTTCTGCAGCAACACCATCGCTTCGACGACCCGGCCGTAATTGGCGGATTTGTCGCCTTTGACCAGCACCGTTCGCTGCGGTGCACGACGGAGCGCCGCAGTGGCACGTACCAGAGCCGTCTCATCGTCCAGCGGCGTCGTGGGGCTAGCTCCTATATTCAGATACAGGCGCCCCCGTGCATCAATGGAAAGCACCAGAGGCTCTTCGTTTTTGACTTCATTGGGGTTCAGGGGTTCCGAGCCCGCCTTGGGCAGGTCGACCTTGATGCCCTGCGTCAAAAGCGGTGCGGTCACCATGAAGATGATCAGCAGCACCAGCATGACATCGATATAGGGGACGACATTGATGTCGCCCATCAGCCGCCGCTTGCCCTTGCCGCTGCCTGCCATGGACTCAGTGCCCCGCCAGCGGACGTGCCGCGTGTCGCTGCAGGATCGTGGACAGTTCTTCCATGAACGCGTCGTAACGCAGCTCCAGGCGGCTGACCTGGTCGGCGTAGCGGTTGTAGGCAATCACGGCCGGAATTGCCGCGAACAGACCGATTGCCGTAGCCACGAGGGCCTCGGCGATGCCCGGGGCGACCGAGGCCAGTGTCGCCTGCTGGACGTTACCGAGGGAACTGAAGGCGCTCATGATGCCCCACACGGTACCGAACAGACCGACATAGGGACTCGTGGACCCCACGGTCGCAAGCGTCGCCAGGTTGTGCTCGAGCCGCTCGATCTCCTTGAGCTGCGCGATGCGCATCGCACGCCGCGAACCCTCGAGCAGCATGTCGGCCGCAACCCCGCCCTGCTGACGCAGCTTGGCGAATTCGCGGAATCCAAGTTCGAAAATGCTCTCCATGCCGGTCGCGCCCCCGCGGGTCTCGATCGAGCGGTACAGGGCCGCCAGATCGCCACCGGACCAGAAGCTGTTCTCGAAGCGATCGGCATCACGGCGTGCGCCGCGGATCATCATCCGCTTGCGAAAGATAATCGCCCAGGAGACGAACGAGGCTCCAAGCAGCAGCGCGAGCACCAGCTGCACGACCGGGCTCGCCTGGATCATCAGGTGGATGATCGAGAGGTCACCATTCATTCAGGAAGCTCCGCAAGGACTACTGGGGGCAGGCGTCGCGGTCGGAATGCCGCCGCATCGAGACAGGCCACTCGGATCTGGGCCTCTATAAGGAAGGCCTCGGGTTCGGCCGGACGCCAGATCCGCTGCGCAAACTTGACACTCACCGCCCCGTCGCGGGCCGGCTCGCAGCTGATGCACAGCTCATCATCCAGGCGCGCCGGCCGCAGATACTGCACGTCCACCGCGATCACCGCGAACACCAGGCGCTCGCTCGCCGCAAGCTCACTCTGGACAATGCCGCGCGCGCGCAGCCATTCGGTGCGCGCGCGCTCGAGAAACTTAAGGTAATTGGCGTAATAGACCACTCCACCGGCATCCGTATCTTCCCAGTACACGCGTGAACGCCAGATAAACGGAGTCACTGCGCCTCGCCAAACAGCGGCAGATTCGCGGCCGCGCGCTCGGGCATCTTCAGACCAAAGTGCTGCCAGGACAGGCGCGTCGCAATGCGCCCGCGCGCGGTACGGGCCAGGAACCCCTGCTGGATCAGGTAAGGTTCGATCACATCCTCGAGCGTGCCACGCTCCTCGCCAATCGCGGCGGCCAGGCTTTCGATACCGACCGGCCCGCCATCGAACTTCTCCATAATCGTCAGCAAGAGTTTGCGATCCAGGCCATCGAAGCCGAGCGGATCGACTTCCAGCAGGTCGAGCGCGGCCACAGCGATCGCCTGATCAATGGTCCCGCGGCCCTTGACCTGCGCGTAGTCACGCACGCGCCGGAGCAGGCGATTGGCGATGCGCGGCGTACCGCGGGCGCGCTGCGCGATCCGCTGCGCGCCGTCAGCCGCGATCGGCACCTCCAGAATGCCGGCCGAGCGGTGCACGATGCGCTCGATCTCGGGCACCGAGTAGAACTCCAGGCGTTGCACGATGCCGAAGCGATCACGCAGCGGCGAGGTCAGCAGGCCCGCGCGCGTGGTCGCACCGACCAGCGTGAACGGCGGCAGGTCGAGCTTGATCGAGCGCGCCCCGGGGCCCTCGCCGATCATGATGTCGATCTGATAATCCTCGAGTGCCGGATACAGCACTTCCTCGACCACCGGACTCAAGCGATGGATCTCATCGACGAACAGCACATCGCGCGGTTGCAGATTGGTCAGGATCGCAGCCAGATCCCCCGGCCGCTCCAGCACCGGACCGCTGGTTTGCCTGAGGTTCACGCCGAGTTCGGCGGCGATGATGTGCGCCAGGGTTGTCTTGCCCAGCCCCGGCGGGCCGAAGATCAGCACGTGATCGAGTGCCTCGGCACGGCGGCGCGCGGCTTCGATGAAAATCCCGAGCTGGCTCTTGACTTGCTCCTGGCCGATGTAATCGGCCAGATGTCGCGGGCGGATCGAGCGATCGAGGCTCTCCTCATCGGTGCGGCCGGCGGCACTGACCACGCGGGATTCTGCCGGCAGCTCAGTCACGGGCCACGCTCTGCAGCGCGCGCCGGATCAGCTCTTCAGTGGTGCCTGCCCCGGCCCCGTTAAGCATCCGCGTCGCCTCGGGCGGTTTGTAACCGAGCGCCACCAGCGCGCTCCAGGCTTCGCCCTGAGCGCCGGAGCTGCCGGCACTCTGGCCCGCCACCAGCTCTACCGTGCCATCGACGCGATCACGCATTTCGACGATCAGGCGTTCGGCGATCTTGCGACCGATGCCAGGGATGCGGGTCAGCGTCGCCAGATCCTTCTCGCGCACGCAGCGCGCGAAGGCCGGCACCGTGACCCCGGAGAGCAGTGCGAGGGCAATGCGTGGGCCCACGCCGCTAACTTTCAGCAGCGCCCGGAACAGGGCCCGTTCATCCGCGGTCGCAAAGCCGTACAGGATGTGCGCATCCTCGCGCACGACCAGATGTGTCAGCAGGCGCACCCGGGAGCCGGCCGCGGGCAGCTCCAGGAAGGTCGACATCGGGGCTTCAATTTCATAGCCGACGCCGCCGACTTCGAGCAGCAGGTGCGGCGGACTCTTGTGGGTGATCTGGCCTTCGAGCGAGCCGATCACGGGCTGGCTCCGGCACGGCGCGCTACAGCGCGTGGCGCAGCGCCGAGCGCGGCGAGGCGACGCCCCTGGGCATGGCACAGTGCCACGGCCAGTGCATCGGCCGCATCGGCTCCGGGCAGAGTCCCAAGCGTCAACAGCGTCGCCACCATGCGCGCAACCTGGCGCTTGTCGGCGGCTCCGTAACCGGTCACTGCCAGCTTGATCGCGCGCGGCGCATATTCGTGGGCTGCGGCACCCAGGCCGACCGCAGCGCACAGCGCGGCGCCGCGCGCCTGCCCCAGTTTCAGGGCGCTGTCGGGATTGCGGTGAACGAATACGCGCTCGATCGCGATCTCATCGGGACGATGCTCCTGGATCAGCGCGGAAATCGCCTCGAAGATCCGTCGCAGGCGGGCACTCAACACGCCGCCGGTGACGTTGATGCAACCGTTGGCGACGTGCAGCTCCCCGGCCGCGGTGCAGTCGAGGATGCCGTAGCCGGTCCGCTGCGAACCGGGATCAAGGCCGAGGATCCGGCAACGTGCCGGCATGCTCAGCGCGACCCCGCCCGCCTCAGGCCGGAAGGTGCGCCAGGCGCTGAGCGGATAGCGGGGCATGCCACCCCTTGCTGTGTTCAACCATACCTTGAATGATAGCTGGAAGACTCCTTGCCCACACGCCCATCCGCCCCCACTCTACGCAGCCGTGGAAACCGTACCGCACGTCCTGAACAGCACTGCCGCCGCACTGGAAGAGGCCCGCGCGAGCCTCATCGAGCTGCAGGTGCCGGAGGCGTCGCGTGTCACCGGCGCGGAAGTCGCCGAGCTGGTGGCCGCACTCACCGAAGACACGGAACTCGCGGTCGCAGCCTGGATCACCCACGTGCGCGCCAGCGGCGCGGTGCTGCCCCGTGAACCGGTGGCGCGGCGCTTTGGCATCGCGACCGCACAGCTGACCGCCGAACTGGGACACCTCGGAACTCTCGGCTTGCCGGCTGGGTGGTCGGAGAGCCAGGGGCTGAATGCACAGCAGTCCGAGACGCTGCGCAAGATGCTGCTGGCGGTAGCGGCCGACCCGCGCCTGATCGTCGCGCGCCTGGCCGAAGCACTGATCCGGCTGCGTCACGTGCGCGAGCTGCCAGCCGCCGAGCAGCAGCGGCTCGCGCTTGAGACCCGGGAAATCTTTGCTCCGCTTGCCAACCGGCTCGGGATCTGGAACCTGAAATGGGAACTGGAGGATCTGGCCTTCCGGCAGCTCGAGCCGCAGCAGTATCACCGCATTGCCAAGAGCCTCTCCGAGCGGCGCGTGGATCGGGAGCGCTACATCCGCGATGTCTGCGCCCTGCTTGAGAAGGAGCTGGGCGCCGCCGGCGTGCATGCCGCCATCAGCGGCCGGCCAAAACACATCTACAGCATCTGGCGCAAGATGCAGCGCAAGCAGCTGCCGTTCGAGCAGCTCTTTGATGTCCGGGCGGTGCGCATCGTGTGCGAGTCGATCGCCGATTGCTACGCGGCGCTCGGCATCGTCCACGGCCGCTGGCCCTACATTGCCGGTGAGTTCGACGACTACATCGCGACGCCCAAGGACAACCACTACCGCTCGATCCATACCGCGGTCACCGGCCCGGAGGGCCTGTCGCTGGAAATACAGATCCGCACGCGTGACATGCACGAGAACGCCGAGCTCGGGGTCGCGGCGCACTGGCGCTACAAGGAAGGTGGCGCCCGCAATCTGAGCTACGAGCGGAAAATCGAGCGGGCCCGCGAGCTCTTAGCCCCCGGCCATGGCGGCGATGGAGATTTCCTCGATCGGGTGCGCACCGAGCTGTTCGCCGATCGCATCTATGCCCTGACCCCGCGCGGCGAGATCGTCGATCTGCCGCGCGGCGCGACGGCGCTTGATTTTGCCTACCACGTGCACACCGAGCTCGGCCATCGCTGCCGCGGCGCACGCGTCAACGGCCGCATCGCGCCGCTCGATGCCCCGCTCGCCAATGGCGAGATCGTCGAGATCATCACCGGGCGCATCGGCGGACCGAGCCGTGACTGGCTCAATCCCGAGCAGGGCTTTGTCGTCTCGCCCAGGAGCCGCGCCAAGGTGCGGGCCTGGTTCCGCGCCCAGGAGGAAGCCGCCACCGCTCAGGCCACCGAGGCACCGCCACCAGCGGCCGCCCCGGCCGCGCCGCCACCCGATGCCATCAGCGTTGCGCGCCGAACCCCGGCCAAGGGGCCGGGGCGCTCGCCGGTGGATATCGAGGGCGTCGGCGATCTGCCCACAACGATGGCACGTTGCTGCGCGCCAGTGCCTCCGGAGCCGATCGCCGGCTACCTGACGCTCGGCCGTGGGGTCACAATCCATCGCGCCAGTTGCGCCAGTTTCCGGCGCATGGCTCAGGCCAAGCCTGACCGCGCGCTGCGGGTGGAGTGGAACCTGGGTTCCGAGACCCTGATGCCGGTACAGATCCGCGTCGAGGCGCTGGACCGGCGTGGCTTGCTGCGGGATGTTTCGGATGTGATGGCGGTCGAGCACCTGAGCATCGAGGGCGTCAATTCGAACACCGACCCGACCGACCGCGTCGCGACGATCGTGATGCGCACCGCGGTGCGCGATACCGAGCAGCTCAACCGCGTGTGCAAGCGATTGCTCAGTGTCCCCAACGTACTGAAGGCGCACCGCAATTTCTGAGCGCCGGAAGCGCTGTGCTCGGGCGCTAGGTGTGTGGCTGCGCGGCCAGCGCCGTGAGATCGTGCACCAGATCTTCCTTGCTGGCACTGAGCGCACCGACGAGGCACAGATGTCCCTGCGCATCGAAGATGTAGGTCGCGGTCGAGTGATCGATCGTGTAGTCGGTGCCCTGCGCGACCCGCGCGAATTGCACGCCAAAGCTGTCGGCCGCGCGCTGGATCTGCGCCGAGGTGCCCGTCAGCCCGACAAACCCCGGACTGAAGCTCGTGACGTAGTTCTTGAGCTGCGCCGGTGCATCGCGCTGCGGGTCGAGCGTAATGAACAGGAT
>JBEKOK010000095.1:0-11738 GCA_049521875.1 Steroidobacteraceae bacterium | reverse complement strand
TCCATGGCGCGACATGATCGGTCTCGGTGCCGACGATGAACATCGGTACTGTCAGATCGCTCAAGGATATGGTTTCCCCGGCGACGCTGAAGCTGCCCTTGGCCAGCTCGTTGTGCAGATAGAGCCGATCGAGGTATTCGCTGTGCATGCGACAGGGCATGCGCGTGCCATCGGCGTTCCAGGCCATCAGATCATTGGGCACGCTGCGCTGGCCACGCAGATAAGTGTCGATCGCCGGGGCCCAGATCAGATCGCTCGAGCGCAGCAGCGCGAAGGCGCCACCCATGCGCTCGCTCTCGAGCACGCCCTGCTGGTGCATGATCGAATCAAGCAGCGCGAGCTGGCTCGGGGAGATGAACACCGACAGCTCCCCGGGCTCTGAAAAATCCGTCTGCGCGGCAAACAGCGTGATCGTGCCGATACGCTGATCGCCCTGGCGCGCGAGCGCCGCGGCGCCGATGCTGAGCAGCGTGCCGCCGATGCAGTAGCCCACCGCGTGCACCGGGCGGTTCGGGATGATCGCGCTCACGGCATCGAGCGCGGCCACCAGGCCCCACTCGACATAGTCATCCATCGACAGCTCGCGATCCTCGCTGGTCGGGTTCTTCCACGAGATCATGAAGACCGTGTGGCCCTGCTCGAGGAGGTAGCGGACCAGCGAATTGGCCGGCGAGAGATCGAGGATGTAATACTTCATGATCCAGGCCGGCGTGATCAGGATCGGCTCGGCGTATACCGAATCGGTCTGTGCGCTGTACTGGATCAGCTCCATCAGTTCATTCTGGTAAACGACGGTGCCGGCTGTGGCCGCGATGTTCTCGCCGACGCGAAAGCGCCCGTTCGGCGCCACGCCCGCGCCCTGGATCAGGCGCAAGGTATCCTCGGCCCAGTACTGCGCGCCGCGCAGCAGGTTGGCACCGGCCTCGGCGCGCGTCAGTTCCAGCAGCTCCGGATTCGTCAGCAGGTAGTGCGCGGGGTTCGCTGCCGCCAGCGCCTGGCGCAGCAGGAACTGCAGGCGCTGCTGGTTCTCCGGCGCCGTGCCGGCAGAGCGCTCCAGCGCCTCGAGCGACCAGTCGGCCAGCTGCCCGTAGGCGTGTGCATAAAGATTGAAGGGCCACTGCTGCCAGGCCGGGCTGGAAAACTCCCGCGCCGGTGCTGATTCGGCCTTGGGCTGGGCGGTCAGTTGCTGCTGGAAGTACTGCCAGCTCTCGGCAGCCTTGGACATCGCGCTACCCAGCAGCGCCAGCTGCTGATCGGGGCGCAGCGCCAGGTTCACATACCAGTCCCACCAGGCGCGCAGGTAATCATCGCTCGCCAGGCCGCCGCTGAACTTGGAGAGCTGCGAGCGCACGGCATGTACGAGCTCGCTGCTGGGGTTGGGCACCGGAACCGGCAGGTCCGGCGAGGCGGGGCTGTGAACGATGGCATCCATGGTGGCCTCGTAGTCTAGCCAGAACTGGGGGGCGGACTGTGCGCCTTTAAGCAAAAAACCCCGGGGAGGAAGGTTCCACCCCGGGGTCTGGTGCTTGAAGCAGCCTTAACGGCTTGGCTCTTTAGGCAGCCTTCTTCGTCAGCTCGGCAATCTTCGTGCTCGCCTCGGTGAACAGCGTGTTCATTGTGGACTGGGCCTCGCTGGCAATCGTCGAGAGCTCCTGCACGCGGCCGCGCAGCTGATCGCTCAGCTGGGTGCCCAGCTCGGCCTGCTTGGCCACGAGCTCGCCGGGGTTCTTCGCCGACAGGACGGCCTTCGCCTGGGCCAGGGCCCACTCGAGGTAGTCGCCGGCCAGGGCGTACTGGTAGTGGGCATAACGCTCGACGGCCTTGAGGCCTTCCTGCTGCGCCTTGATCGCCGGGGCAATCGCGTTGCGATAGGTTTCGAGCACGGCGTTCGGATCAAAAGTTGAGTCGACCATGGGAGGCTCCTAAAAAGTTGGGTTCAGATATCGGTTCGGGTCGCCAATGTGTTCCGGGGGGCTTGCGATCATCTCGGGAGCCATGTTAACCAAATCTTGTATGCAGCGCAAGAGAAATGTTTGGCGCTGCTTTAAATCCGACTAAAGTATTGTTTTATTTAGCTATTTAGTGAGATCTAAAACCGCACTGCATCAGAGACCGTGCATTCCTGTCGCACTGCATACACGCAATAAAGCCCCGGGTCCCCCGCCAATCGGCAGCTCAGAGGCGCAGGCCCCCATCCAGAGCGATCAGTCGGCCGGTGAAGAAGTCATTTTCGAAGATAAAGCGCGCGGTCTGCGCGATCTCCTCGACGTGGCCGAGTCGCTGCAGCGGTACCGGGGCGATCACGCGTGCCAGCATCTCGGGCTTCATGCTCTCGAGGATCGCGGTCTTGGTGAACCCGGGGGCAATCGCACCGGCACGGATGCCGTAGCGTGCCAGTTCTTTCGCCCACACGACCGCCATCGAGGCGACGCCGGCCTTGGCGGCCGAGTAGTTGGACTGACCGGCATTGCCGGAGCGCGAGATGCTCGAAATATTGATGATCACGCCGCCGTTCTTGAGGCGGATCATGTGCTCGGCCGCTTCGCGGCCGCACAGGAACACGCCCGTGAGGTTCACATCGATCACGGCCTGCCACTGCGCAAGGCTCATCTTGCCGGTGACCACGCCGTCCTTGACCTTGACGAGCAGCGCATCGCGCACGATGCCGGCGTTGTTGACCAGACCGTCGAGGCGGCCAAAGTCGGCCACAATCTGCTCGAAGGTTGCCACGACATCTGTTTCGGTCGAAACGCTGGCGCTGTAGCCGCGCGCCGTCACGCCCTGCGCCTGGCAGGCGGCGCAACTCTCCGCCAGTTCCGATTCGGTCAGATCGATCAGCGCCAGGTTGGCGCCCTGGGCGGCAAAATCCTCGGCTATGGCGCGCCCGATGCCGCGCGCGGCGCCGGTAATTGCCACAGTCTTACCTTTCAATTGCATGAAACGTACTTCTCCCTACAGCGGAATCTAAGGCTTGGCGGGCGGGGGCGGCGGCTCGTCGCTGGGCGCATCGCTGTCGCCTGCGGCTTCGGGCTCGGGCGGCCGGCTCGGACGCGGGGGCGCGAAGGCCGAGAGCATCGAGGCCTGCATGCGCGCCCACAGCTCCATGTTCTGGCGCGTGAGCTCGGCGAGCGGTGTCAGCGGTGACTCGAGCGCCTTGGTCATCTCGGTCTGCACGCCCTGCTGCTGGCGCAGCAGCGTGCCCAGGCTCTGCTCAAGGTAGCGCGAGAGCATCTCCTGCACCGGATTGCCATAGAAGCGGATGATGCCTTCGAGCAGTTCGACACTGAGGACCGGGGCGCCAAACTGCTCCTGCTCGGCGATGATCTGCAGCAGCACCTGGCGCGTCAGGTCGGCGCCGGAGCGATCATCGATCACCTGCACGCGGTGTCCCGAAGCGATCAGCAGGCGGATATCATCCAGCGTAACGTGGCGGCTGTCGGTCGAGTCGTAGAGCCGGCGGTTGGCGTATTTACGGATGACGCGTGAGTCTGGCAAGGGAACCCTGGCTTTTCGGCGCTGCCCCTAAAGGCGAGGCGCGAGATGCTACTCCGCTTCTATGCGTCGCACAAACCTCTTTCAACGAACGTTGATGCGCTCATACCCAGCAGACATAAAATGGCTCTCTTCACAAACAGTTAGCTGGATTCGGCTCGGCTCCGGGATAGTGAAAAATGCCTGATATTGTCTTAATGCAATGCACCCGCCGCTGGCCCCGTGGCCGGCCTCCGGCTCGCGCCTAGCGCATGGCCGAGTCGCGCGCATCCGGCACCAGCCAGTGCACCAGCGCCGTGCTGATGGTCCGGCCCGCCTGCTTTGGTTTCAATGCCCAAACCGCCTCGAGCAACGCCCTGCAGCAGCAGCCGGCAATGCCGCCGGCGGCGCTGGCCGCGCAGGCGCGGCTGGAATTTGATGGCTTCGTCGCCGCGCTACGCGCCGAAGGCGTCGCGGTGTATGTCGCCGAGGACAGTGCCGAGCCGTGCAAGCCCGATGCGGTGTTCCCGAACAACTGGCTCAGTCTGCACGGCGATGGCACCGCGGTGCTCTATCCGATGCTGGCGCCGAACCGGCGCCTTGAGCGCCAGCTGGCTTACCTCAAGGCGCTCGAGTCGGCGCTCGGCTTTCGCTGCCAGCGGCTGCTCGATCTGACGCACCACGAGCAGGATGGACGCTACCTCGAGGGCACCGGCAGCCTGGTGCTCGATCATGTACGCCGCATCGCCTATGCCAACCGCTCGCCGCGCACCGATGCGGGCCTGGTCAGCGAGTGGGCGCAGGCGCTGCACTACGAGGCAGTGATTTTCGATGCGCTCGATGAACACGGCGCGGCCTACTACCACACCAACGTGCTGCTGTGGATCGGCACGCGCTGCGCGGTGCTGTGCGCCGAGGCATTGCCGGTTGCGGATCGCGATACCGTGCGCGCGAGCCTGCGTGCCAGCGGGCGCGAACTGATCGAGATCGATCGGGCCGCGGTCCGCGCCTTTGCCGGCAACCTGCTCGAGCTCGCGAGCTGGGACGAGGCGCTCGGGGACTGCTCGGTGCTGGTGATGTCCTCGACCGCGCGCGCCGCGTTCACGCCGACGCAGTACGCGCGCTTGTCCGGCTCGGTCGATACCGTGATCGTCGCACCGGTGCCGCTGATCGAGCAGGTCGGCGGCGGCTCGGTGCGCTGCATGCTGGCCGAAGTGCCCCAGGCGGCCGCGTGAAAGCGCGCGAACCGCTGGTGCAGCGCGTGTGCCGCGCCCTGGGCGAAGGCGGATTTCATTCCGGCGAGGCGCTCGCGGCGCGCTTCGCGGTCAGTCGCAGTGCCGTGTGGAAAGCGGTCGGGGCGCTCGAGACCCTCGGCGTGCAGGTCGGGGCGGTGCGGGGGCGCGGCTACTGTCTCGAGCAACCGCTCGAGCTG
This sequence comes from Steroidobacteraceae bacterium, assembly GCA_049521875.1. Classification (GTDB taxonomy): domain Bacteria; phylum Pseudomonadota; class Gammaproteobacteria; order Steroidobacterales; family Steroidobacteraceae; genus FEN-1191. The sequence goes on along the minus strand of JBEKOK010000095.1, from coordinate 6,835 downwards.
CTCGAGGCGCGCGCCATCAATGCGCTGCTGCCCGTGGCCCTGCGCCAGCAGTTGCGCCACGGCGCTGTCGTGTGGTCGATCGCTTCGACGAATGCGACGCTGATGGCGGGGCCGCCGCCGGCAGCGGGTGAGTTTGACTACCTGCTCGCCGAGCACCAGAGCGCCGGCCGCGGCCGGCAGGCGCGCCGCTGGTTTGCACCGCCGGCCGGAGCCATCTGTCTGTCGATCGGCTACAGCTACTCGGCGCTGCCGAAAGATGCCGGTGCGCTCAGCCTGGCGATCGGCGTGTGCGCACTGCGCGCGCTCCAAGAACTGGGTCCGCTGCCGCTCGCGCTCAAGTGGCCCAACGACCTGATGGCCAACGAGCGCAAACTGGGTGGCATCCTGATTGAACTGCGCGCCGAGGCGGCCGGCCCGGCCTTTGTCGTCATCGGCATTGGCGTCAATTGCGCGCTCGGACGCACTACGGCAGCACGGGTGCGCGCGAGTGGCACCGAGGCGTGTGATCTCGTGGGTCTGGGCATCGCATCTGTGGCGCGCAACCGCCTCGCCGCGGCGCTGATCCGCGAGATCGCGCAGGGCGCGGAGCGCTTTGGACGCGAGGGTTTTGCCCCGTTTGCCGCCGAGTGGCGCGCGGCCGATGCCTTGAGTGGCCGCGCGATCGCCGTGCACGCTGCCGGTGGCGTGACCGTCGGCCATGCGCGCGGTATCAGCGCCGATGGCGCGCTGTGCGTGCACACGCGCGAAGGGCTGCAGCAGTTTACGTCCGGGGATGTCTCGGTCAGGGCGATGGCATGAAGGCCCTCTTGATTGACGCCGGCAACTCGCGCCTGAAATGGGCATTGCTCAGCGGGAAACGGCTGCTGCGCATCCAGGCGCGCGTGTGGCCGGCGGGTGATCCGGCAGCGCTGCTGGCAAGGGTGCTGCGCGGCGCTGGCGCAATCGACTCGATCTACGCCTGCAATGTTGCCGGCTCGGCGGTGACGCGCGCGCTCAGTGGCGGCGCGCGTCAGCTGCGACTGCCTGCGCCACGCATCATCCGCAGCGCGCAGCGGCGCGGGATACTGCGCAATGGCTACGATGAACCCTGGCGGCTCGGCACCGATCGCTGGGTGGCACTGATTGGCGCGCAGTCTCGCTATCCTGCGCAAGCGCTGTGTCTGGTCAGCATCGGCACGGCACTGACCGTCGACTTTCTCGATGCGAGGGGCCGCCACCGCGGTGGCCTGATCATTCCGGGCCCTGAGCTGATGAGTGCCAGTCTCGAGCAGCGCACCGCGGGCATCCGCCGACGCGCGCAGGGTGTCGGTGGCCCGCTCGGGCGCCAGCTGTTCACACGCAATACGCGCCAGGCCCTGACACAGGGCGCGCGCCACGCCTGCGCGGCGCTGATCGAGCGCGCGCTGGCCGGCGCCGCCGACAAGCTTGCGACCAGGCCCAGGCTGCTGCTGAGCGGCGGTGGCGTGGCGCAGGTCGCACCGCTCCTGACGGTGTCCTACCAGCGCTATCCCGAGCCCGTACTCGCCGGTCTGGCAGTGATCGCGCGGCAGGCTGGGTTAGAATAAGCCGCGTGCGTACGATCATTCTCCTGCTGGTGGTCGCGAACCTGGTGTTCTTTGGCTGGGCACACTGGATCGATGTGCCCGCACAGGCCAGGACGCCCGGCACGGCGCCGGTGGTCGCGGTCGCGAGCCCATCCACCGCCACGCGCTGCAAGAGCCTGGGTCCGTTCGTGAGTTCAGATGCAGCGACCCATGCCGCAGCGGCGCTGCTGGCGCGCGGCATCGCGACCCAGACGCGGCAGGCGAGCCGCATGGTGCCCGATGGGTTCCTGGTCTACGTCAGCGGCTTTGCCAACAGCGCAGAAGAGCAGAAGGCCCTGCAGCGCCTCGGTCGCGCCGGCATAACCGATGCCGTCGGGGTCAGTGAACCGGGCCAGGAGACGCGAATTATTGTCGGCGCGATGGCGACCGAAGAGCAGGCCACTGAGCGCATGGATCTGGTCCAGAAGAGCGGCTTCAAGGCGCAGACCGAGGCCCGGCAGCGCCAGGAGAACGACAGCTGGGTCGATGCGAAATTCGGACCCCAGGTGCCGCTGCCGGCGGTCGCGGATCTGATCAGCGGCCCGGACACGACTGCGGCGACCTGGGGCGAGTGCGTGGCGGCGCCTGCGCCGCACGGCTAGAATGCGCGCCCGCCGGGGACTTGGAGCGGTTGTGTCGGCAGCAGCCAAGCCGACTACGGCGCAGGATCCTTTAAGACCCGGCTCAGCGCGAGAGAAAATTCGCTCGCGCATCAAGGCGCCTGGGGCGCCACAGTCAGGTTTGCCGGCATAGCTCAGTGGTAGAGCAGCGGTTTTGTAAACCGTTGGTCGGGAGTTCAAATCTCTCTGCCGGCACCAATTCCCAAAATTGTCGTTCAGCCGCTGAACGCGCCGCGCTTGGGCCGGCAGCGCGCCGCTACCTGACCGCAGTGACTTCGATCTCGACCAGATAACCTGGATTGGCAAGTGCCGCCACCTGTAGCGCCGAGCGTACCGGCAGGTGCGGCTGCGTCGCGGTCCCGAAGAATTGCGTGTAGCCCTGCATGAAGCCGGCAAAGTCCATCCGGCCGCCCTGCGCTGGATCGCCAACCATGAACACCTGCATCTTGATCACATCGCCCATCGTCAGGTGCAGTTGCTCGAGCTCGCTCTGAATCGCCTTGAGCGCACCGATGGTCTGCGCCTGGGTGTTGCCATAGGCCGCAACACTGTCCTTCGCGGCCGTCGCATCGAGCACCGGGGCTACCATGCCGCTCAAATACACCAGGGTCTTGCCGGGCGGCACCTCCACGGCTGCCGAGATCGGAAAGGTGCTGCCATTGGGCAGCGGATGACGCACGACCTCCTGTGCCATCGCCGCCAGTGGCAGCAACGCCAGCGCCAGCAACGAGCGGGTAATCGGTGGCATGCGGGCTCCTGTGAATTTATTTCGGCGGTGGAGTGCGATCGGGCGCATCGAGTGCCGCGATCTCATCGGCGGAAACTGCATCGCGGTAATGATTGCCAAAGTGGCTGCGCACGTAATTGATCACCGCCGCCATCTGCGCGTTGCTGAGGACCGCCGGTGCACCCATCAGCGTGAAACTGTACTTGGCACCAAAGGCGGGCATATTCCTGCGCCCCTTCAGCACCGTGAGCGCCACATATTGGCCAACGGCCAGTGTGCGGTCCATCGCGAGCGCAGGATATTGGCCGGCGCCGGTAGCACCGCGTCCATCAGGCATGTGGCAGCCCTGGCAGATCTGTTCGTAGATCTTCTGGCCGTCGGTGGTACTGAAGATCGAGGCATCAAAGATCCCGTCGCTGCCGGCATGGGCTGCGCGGCTGCCTGCCACGACAAATAGCAGTGCGCAGACCACTGCGATCAGCGCCCGCAGGCCACGCGCGACACCGGCGTCGCGTTCCTTCCTGATCACGAGGCAGCTCCTTGTGCCAGGGCGCGCTGATGCAGCCGCCCGATGGCATCCAGCGCCGATGTGACGGCACCCTCCTGCCAGGCCGGCAGATAGGAGGCATGTTCTCCTGCCAGGACGATGCGGCCATCAAACTGGCACAGGTTGTCGTAGTGCTCGTGGCGCGTCGCCTCGTTCCACTTGCCAAAGCATCCGAGCGTAAAGGGCGAGCGATGCCAGGCCACCGACACGCCATTGTCGAATTCCGCCGGGTATTGCGCATGGATCTGGCGGCCGCACTCGATCGCCTTCGCGATGCGCTCGGCGGGCGACAGCGCCGTGAATTCCATCGAGCTCAGTTCATCCCAGATGTAGGCGCCGAGCAGCACGCCCTTGCCATCGCCGAAGAAGCCGCTGCTTGGATACGCGATCTGGCCAATCGGCAGATCGGTGTAGCTGACGCCACCGTAAATGTGTTCATCCTGTTCCCAGAAGCGGCGCTTGAATTGCAGTCCTACTTTCACCGCCGTCGCATAGGGGACGGCAGCAATGGCCTGCGTCATGGCGCCGCCGACGTTCATCGGAATCTGACCGAGCACCGACAGCGGCAGCGTGCACACGCACCAATCCGCCTGCACGGTTTGGGGCGCTGATCCGGCCGCGACATCCTGGAACGTTGCGCGCACGCCGGTGTCATCCTGGCGGATATCGATGACCTTGGCGTTGTAGCGGATCAGCGGCGCCAGTTCGCGGGCAAAGGCCTGTCCCACCTGACCCATGCCGCCCACGGGCTGGAACATCGTGGTCTGGAAGTCGTACAGGTCGCCCAGCTGCAGCGCGGCCCACAGACCGGAGTTCAGCAGTTCGCTGAAGCCTACCGGGTCGGAGTTGACCGGCCGGCCGCTTATGCCGCCGCCGGGATCGCGCTCGAAGCCACGTCGCTCGCTGCTCGTTGCGCCTTTGATGTAACGGTAATTCTTGTCGATACCGCCCCAGGAGCGCAGCGATGCCAGCAGCAGCGCCTGATCCTCGCGGCTCACCTCGGCATCGAGCGCCTGTTGCTGCGTGGCCTTGGCCAGCAGCTCCGCGACGTGTCCATGGTAGTCGGCCTTGACGGTGCGCAGTCGCTGCGGCTTGCCACCAAAGGCCTTCTGACTGTGGACGTAGGCGTTGTGGTTGATCTGGACAAAAGGTTCGAGGGCGACACCCAGGCGCTTGCAGTAACTGAGCATCCCATAGTGATGGTAGGGGAGCCGCCAAGGACCGGGGTTGATGTAATTGCCCGGATCGAACTGGCACTCCTGCGTGGCACCGCCGAGCTCCGTGTAGCGATCGCCGCCGCGCAGCGTCCAGTTGCGGCCGCCGGCGCGGGCGTTGTACTCGAGCAGCTGGACCTTGTAGCCGGCATTGCGCAGTTCGTAGGCGGCGACCATGCCGGCAATGCCGGCGCCCAGTACCAGCACGGTCGCGCCGGCCGGAGCAGGGCCCAGCTGCGGCGGCCCGCGGAAGCTCGACTCGGCGGCAAACCCGAGGCTGTGCATGGCCTGATACATCACGGTACTGCCGGCGCTCAGGCCGATCATCGTGAGGAGTCGCCGCCGTGAAATTGCCGCCGCAGTCTGCTCAGTCATCGCGCAATCCAGTGGGGGGTCGCGATTGAGCATAACCGGTTGCGCGCTGGCCTGCGAAACCGAGATTAAAACTCTGGCGTGCCGCTCGCCGCGGTGCTGTGTTCAGGGCGCGGTCGCGGCTGGAACCGGCGCATCCACGACATCGACCCAGATCGGATCGGCATAGGCCTTGCGGCCCAGCGCGTCCTCGACGATCAGCTGGTACCAGCTGGGACCCGCGCCGCTGAGCGCGAATTCCACATGCTTCGTATGCGGAGTCCCCAGGAATGACTGGCTCTGGATGATCTCGCCTTGCCAGACCAGATCCGCCTGCTTCAGGCCCGTGACGGACTCCAGATCGAAGCTCAACTTGAACGGCTCTTCCTGGCGCAGCTTGAGCTGCGAGCCAAACATCACGCCCGGATAGATCAGGGGCCCGGCGCTGACATAGGCGTGACCCGCACTCACGGCATCGGCAAACGCACGGGCCGTCACCGGCCCGTCGATATGGGCCAGCGTGCGCACCGCTCCCGATTCGGTGCGCCAGACATCGTGCGTGTCGGTGCCACCGCCGAGATAGTAGCGATGGCCGGCATTCCACAGCGCCCACAGTGCCTTGAGTACCTTTTCATCATCGGCAGGCTCGGCGGCGTTGATCTCCAGCAGTTCGAAACTGGGATCGAACCCCCCGGGGACCTCATCGTGCGCAAGGCTCGAGAAATAGCCGTAGGCATTGAAGGGATGATTGGCCTGGATGACGCTCGCGCCCTGGCGGCGCGCCTCGGCAAAGACCTGATCGACCGTGGCGGTGCTGGTATCGATCTTCAGCGGCAAGCCCGGCGTCAGCGGATAGGCGTTGAAATGGCCCCAGGAGGGCGAGAGCTCGAGGGAGGGGATGAAAGCCATGTGGCGTTCATCGGCGATCTGCTGCAGCACATGGTGATTGACGGTCGAGTCATGGTCGCTGACGAACAGCAGATCGAGCCCGGCCGCCAGCTGCGAGCGCGCCAGATCCGCCGGTGGCGTCACGGCTTCGGCCTGGTCAGCGTGATGATGCAGGTCGGCGGCATACCAGCCGCGTGCCGGAGGATCAAACAGCGGGGCAATCGTCACCGCCAGGGATTGCGTGCGTCCGGAGATCACTTCCAATGGCACCGTGCGATCGGGAGCCAGGAACCCGCCGCCAGCAGAGACCTTGAGCTGGTAGTGTCCCGGCGGCATGTCGGTCTCGAGCTCACCCTTGTGGTTGAGCTCGGTGAACAGGGTCCTGCGGCCCAGGAACTCGACCAGCGGCTGCTGGCCTTTGATCACGCTCAGGCGCGCATCGAGCGGCTTGCCGGTGTGCGTATCCCGGATCTCGACGTGCACTTGGCCCGGTGGTGCGAGATCCAGAAAATTCTGCTGCCGCGCTTCCGCCGACGCCACCTTGATCGGCACCCGCTCGCTCTGCGAGTAGTTCTTTGCGGTGGCATAGAGCGCGTAATCACCGACCGGCAGTGTCATCTGATAGTGGCCATTGTGGCCGATGACCCAGGCGTAGGGTTTGCCCTGATGTTCGATCACGACCACCGGTGTTTCGATGAGCTTGCCGGCGCGCGTCTTGACCAGGCCCTGCACGCTGCCTGAGCTCAGATGCCGGCGCGTGATCTCGGCTTGCACCACGGCACCCAGGTCGCCGCTGGCGCCAATCTGCAGCCACGCCTCGAACACGTGGCTCTCCCCGGGCGCCAGCGTGTGCAGGCGGTAGAGATCCTTGGAATCAAAATCCACGTGATCGAAGTACGGCGCAT
>JBEKOK010000094.1:0-11898 GCA_049521875.1 Steroidobacteraceae bacterium | reverse complement strand
ACTCCACGCCCATAATCGATATGCGGTTTCGCCAGCAGATCGACGCCAGCCGCCGAGCCCGCGGCCGCGAGCGGCGCTGCGAGGTACAGCCAACCCAGTGCCATCAACGCACGCTGCATCGACTTCATGAAGGCCCCTCGTTTCGAATAGTCTGGTAGTTCGATCAGGGCCAGTGTCGCAAAATGCCCCGCTGTTCACCATGAGTTCAGTGGGTACGCATACAGCGCTCGCGAACGCAGCGACGTTACAAGAATTATACGCACCAGATAGTGCTGCTGCTCTCAGCAACGACTTTCGCGTTCTCGGTCAGGCCAATTTAATCTGTTCAGTAAGTCGGGCGCTCAGCCGGCGCCGAAGGGGTGGCCGGCGCTGGCGCGGCGCCAGCAAGTGCAAATTGGAGCGGATGCGCGGCCAGGAAATCCATGCCCGGCGTGTTGATCCGCTCGACGTGAATCTCATTGCCAAATACAACCCGCTGCTCATCGGCGGGATCGTAGCGCACCAGAGAGACGTCACCCGCCCGCGGCTTACCGGACTTTGCAAAGTTGACCAGTACATCGGACATCGTATTCGCGAGCTCGCGGTCATACGCAGTCCAGTTGCGCGTCTGACGAAACAGATTGAACGCATCCTGCGTCTGCAGCCAGTACGGCACATCACCGGTGTGGTAGGCGCCCACGGTGGAGGGATCGTGATCCGCAAATACGATGCCTGGCGCATAGGGCTGAACGCGCGCAAAGAGAAACAGGTAGGCAGGCGCGTGGCCATACTGGTTCTGGGCGTGGACCCAGGCACGCGCGCCAAGTCCCATGCCGCTGCCCGTCCCGACCTGATCCGCAGCGATCCTGACGCTCGCCTCATCGGTCGCGGGAAACAGCCGCAGGAATTCGTCGCCGGCAGCGCCGAAAGACTTCTGCGCCGCAGCCTGAAAGTCGGCGACGCTGACGGTCCGGCGGAATTCGACATTGGTCCCGATATCATTGGCCGTCGAGCCGGCCACGACAGCCACGTCATTCTGCGCGTGAGCGGCGAATATGGCGGGCACCGTATCCGGCAGGAAGTAGCCATCAATGATTGGCGTCGGGCGATAGCGGGCGGCCTGTGCTACCGCCAGGACCTTGTCGCCCGAAAGGAAACGCATCTGCGCGAGCGAGCCGAGCTTCAACGCCGCCTGCAGCTTCGTGCCCTGCTCCTCGCCTTGCGCCAGGCTCGGGGTGTCGGAACCCGGACCGGCCAGCGCGCTGCCGCTCATGCCAAAGGCCTTCTGAAACAGGCCATGAGCGAGGGGACTCGCCTGCAAAAAGCTGATCGACATCGACCCGGCGGACTGGCCCACCAGTGTGATGTTGTGCGCATCGCCACCAAAGGCCGCAATGTTGCGTTGAATCCAGCTGAGCGCAGCCACCTGATCGAGGAATCCATAGTCGCCTGAGGCGTGGTGCACCGACTCTGCGGTGGCCTCGGGATGCGCGAGGAATCCAAGCACGCCCACCCGGTAGTTGAAGCCGACGACAATCACGCCCTTGCGAGCCAGCGGCTCGCCGCTATAGGGAGCCATGCTCGAGGATCCGCCGGAGTAACCACCGCCATAGATCCACACGACGACCGGCAGGCGATCGCCGCGGTGCGCCCGCGCGGGCGCCCACAAATTCAGATACAGGCAGTCTTCGCTGGTGGCTTCCACGCCGAAGTAATGATTGATGTTGCTGGAGCGCAGGCTCTGCAGGCACTCGGGGGCCATCCGGTCCGCCGTCAGAACTCCGCTCCAGGGCGCCACGGGCTGCGGCTCGCGCCAGCGATTGCCACGCACTGGCGGGGCCGCGAACGGCACGCCGAAATAAGCACGCACGCCCGAGGGCAGGTAGGTGCCGGCAACCTGGCCACTATCGATGCGCACCGGATCGCCCTCGATGGCCTTGTAGATGATCTGCGCGCTCGCTGACAGCGACAGGATGATGCCGGTTCCGACCAGCAGCAGTTGGGTGCGAACATTCATAGACTCTCCTTATTCCGTTGCCAGTGATATCCACGTGCCGCTGCGCGCGGATTCAAACAATGCCTCGGTAGTACGCAACGTCCCCAGGGCCTCTTCAATGGGCCAATGGCGGACCGGCTCGCCCTTGATGCACTGATCGAAGTGAGCGATAAAGCAACCAGCAGCGCCAAGCCGCAATAGCAAATGCCGGAGTCATAAAATGTTGACGCGACGCAGGGTTCTGCTCGGCTCCATGGCAACGACCGTTTTGCCTTGGCGCTTGCCCACGGCGAGGGCCGGATCCGGTCTGCCGTTCAAACTGTTCGATGCCCATGCTCACCTGCGCTCCGAGGATCGGACTCGGTATCCGCGCGTGGCCACTCCACCTGCGGCCGGTGGGCCGCCCGGACCCCCCAATGGCGGCGCGCAAGGCGAGACCCCGGAAGTGGATCGCGTGCTGCACTGGATGGATGAAAACGGTGTCGCGGGTGGTGCGGCGGTTCAGCATCGGGCGACGTACGGCTACGACAACAGCTATATCCTCGACTCGACTGACCGGCATCCGGACCGGCTGGTCCCGGTGACGGTGCTCAATGCCGAGGATCCGGCAACGCCTGATCTGGTGCGCAGCCTGGTCAGGCAGCATGGCCTCGCCGGCGTGCGCCTGACCGGCATGCGTGCGGCCGATGGCAGCTTTCCATGGCTCGACTCAAGCCAGGCATTGATGACCTGGGGAGTGATCAACGAACTCGGCCTGGTGATGGATCTGATGACAACGCCTCCTGGCAACTCGCCGCTGGCGATCGCCGAGCTGCTCAAGCTGGCGCCGCGCTTCCCGCAGGCGCGCCTGGTGCTTGATCACGTCGCGTGGCCGGACGCGCAGGGCGCGCCGGACTTTGGCATCGACGGGCCGCATCGCGAGCTTGCCGCCCATAAGAACATCTACTACAAGTTCTCGACGATCAATATTGACCTGCTGGCCGCGGCGCAGGTGCCTGCGACCGATATGCTCCGCCATGTCGTCGACATCTACGGCGCAGATCACGTGCTGTGGGGTTCTGACATCGGCAACTCGGCTGGCACCTACGCCGAGATGGTGCGCAAGATCGTGGCATCGGCAGCCAGGCTTACGAGCGGCGAACAGCAGCAAGTGCTGCACGATACCGGCCAGGCTGTCTACGTGCGTGGGGGACTCAGGACCTGAGGCCCAGCCAGCGAGGCACACGCCCGCGATAGGCCTGCCACTGCTCGCCAAAGGTGCGCAAAGCCCACGGCTCCTCGTGCAGTCGCACGCGCAATACGAATGCGATTAGCACCGCGGCGGCATAAATTACCAGATCGCTCGATGACCAGAGCGTCGCCCAGCCGACGAGAATCGTCAGTACCCCAAGATACATGGGATTTCTCGAGTAACGGTACGGTCCGCTGGTGACCAGGTGCTTCGGCGGCGACCAGGGGGCCAGCGTGCCGCGACCCGCGACGTAAAACTCCCGCACGCAAGCGAGCAGCAGGAGCGTGCCCGCGCCGACCAGCAACGCTCCGGCGAACGGGTAGCGCAGCGAACTACCCCAGTAAAGGCCGAGCCCCACCGGCACCAGGAAGGCGACGATGCCGGGAAGAAACACGAATGCTAAAATCGCACGCAGCAGCATAAGATCAAATAGGTCCGCGGAGAATTACAGCCTGTGGTGCGCTGATGTGTTGCGACAGCATACCATCGACGCCTTGGGGACCCCGAGACCTGCGGACAGGCGTAGGTCTTAAGTACGCAATCGCACGGTTCACTGGCAGGTGCCGCTCTACAGTGCGGGAGCCGCCTGGCTGAGACTGCACCGCAGTGCAGTCGCTCATTCTGATCGCGGGCCCTATCGGTATAAATGAGGAGAATCATCATGGCCAAGCAGGCCGGCGTCTGGATTGATCATCGGCGGGCGGTCATCGTGCTACTCGATGCTTCAGGAGAGCACACCAGCGTGATTGGTTCAGACGCTCATAAGCATCTCGAGCGATCGGGTGACTCACCGCTGAAGGGCAGTTACGAAGCGGCGCAAGTCCCAGCGGACGATCGCCGGCAACGTGCGTTCACCGGCGAGCTCAACCTTTACTACGATGCAGTCATTGCGGCCATCCGCGACAGTGCCGAGATTTTCCTGTGCGGCCCGGGCGAAGCCAAAGGTGAGTTGCACCGGCGAATGGAGAAATTCCGACTCGCCGAGCGGGTGCGCGAGGTGCAGACCGTGGACAAGCTGACGGATCCGCAGGTTGCAGCCAAGGTACGGGAACATTTCTCGGCCCCGTGGCACGCGAAGGCGCCGCGGGTCGGCCGACCCAATGCAGGAATCGACGAGCCCAGCTCTCAAGAGTGATGCGCGAGGTTAGGGTCCCGACGCGCCCCTCAATCGAGCCGCATTCAGATCCTCCTCGGCCAATGCGCGCCAAAAGCGCCCGAGGCCTCACTTTGGGGGCACCGTCGGCAGCACGGGCTCGGCGCTAGCCTGCGAAATCGGAGCGGGGGGCTCTACGTGGCTGCGCGCGTTAAGCCACTGGACACTCAGCAGCAGCAACATGACGAGCGCGTAGATCCACAGAAATTTCGACCCATGATCGACCGCTTCAGGTGGCTCGACAGCCACGCGCGCGTCAGAGGCGCGGGCCGGGCGACCCGGCAAGAGTGAGACGAGGCGTGCAATGATGAGTTTTTCGTCGTGCCCGGGGGCGGTCCAGTCTGGCAATGCTGACAGCAGCGATATGAGCTGCAGTGCAGCAGCCTCACGCGATAGGCTCGCAAGGGCGGCGGCCTGTTCCCAGGGATCGAGATTCAGACGCGCCAGGGCCGACAGCACGCTCAGATCCATGCCGTGCCGCTCTTCGTAGACCGGTGCCTGCAGGAACTTATTCAGATCGACTCGAAGAACGTAGCCCGGCGGCCCTCGCTGACTTTCCCGTAGTGCCATCACTAAGAGTCCGTGGACCTGAGCAAGCAAATCATTCCGAGTCTCCTTAGTCGATGGTTGCCGCGGATCCGGCAGCCCGCAACCCCACCGTAACACCCACAGCGCTCTGCTTCCGTACGTTGCCGCGCCAACCGCCTGAGCGGTCCTTCTGCAGCGTCTCGAGCTGCGGCCAACATGCTCGCACACGCGGTAGTCGACCGACGGGCGCCGCCTCAGGCGTGCGGGGCCCAGTCGCGCGCCCGCGCGATCGCCCGCGACCACTCGGCCATCCTCTCCTGCGCCCGCGCGCGTGCCATAGCCGGCTCGAAGCGCGCTGCCGGCTGCCACTGCCGGGCAAGTTCGGCTTGCGAAGACCAGAAGCCGACCGCGAGACCGGCGAGCCAGGCGGCGCCGAGGGCCGTGGTTTCTGTGATCTGCGGGCGCTGGACCGGCACACCGAGCAGATCGGCCTGGAACTGCAGCAGCAGATTATTGCGACTCGCACCGCCATCCACGCGCAGCTCATTAAGCTGCCCGGGCGCATCCTGGCTCATCGCCGTCAGCAGCTCAGTGCTCTGGAAGGCGATCGCCTCGAGCGCGGCCCGTGCAATATGCCCGCGGTTCGTACCGCGCGTCAGTCCAAGCAGCGTGCCGCGGGCCTGCGGATCCCAGTGCGGACTGCCAAGACCGGTGAACGCCGGCACGAACAGTACGCCGCCGCAGTCGGGCACGCTCGCCGCCAGGGCCTCGATCTCCGAGGCATCGCGAATCAGTCCCAGGCCATCGCGCAGCCACTGCACGACGGCGCCACCGATGAATACCGCTCCCTCCAGCGCAAACTGAGCGGCGCCGCAGCCGCACGCCCGAGTGGTCAGCAGCCGGTGGCGTGATGGTATGAGCTGCGTGCCGATGTTCATCAGCAGGAAGCAGCCGGTGCCATAGGTGTTTTTCGCCAGGCCCGCGCTGAAGCACGCCTGGCCGAACAGCGCCGCCTGCTGATCGCCGGCGATGCCGCCCAGGACCACTTGGCGACCCTCGATGCTGACGGTCGGGCGTTCGTCGGCGAGGATCGAGGGCACGATCCGCGGCAGGCAGGCGCGCGGGATGCCGAACAACTTCAGCAACGTGTCGTCCCAGTCATCGTTCTTCAGATTGAACAGCAGCGTGCGGCTGGCGTTGCTCGCATCGGTGAGGTGCAGCCGACCGCCCGAGAGCTTCCACACAAGCCAGCTGTCCACCGTGCCGAAAGCGAGTTCGCCCCGCTCGGCCCGCGCGCGCGCGCCCGGAATTTGCTCCAGCAGCCACGCCAGCTTGGTGCCGGAGAAATAAGGGTCCAGCAGCAGCCCGGTGCGCGCGCTGATATCCGCTTCATGTCCGGCCGCACGCAGCTGCTGGCAGAGCGCTGCCGTGCGCCGGTCCTGCCAGACAATCGCACGCGCCACCGGCAGGCCACTGACCCGGTCCCACAGCAGCGTGGTCTCGCGCTGGTTGGTGATGCCGACCGCCGCCAGATCCGAGGCCTTCGCACCGGCGCGTGCCAACACCTCGCCAATCGTGTCCGACTGTGACTGCCACAGTTGCTCCGGATCATGCTCGACCCAGCCAGGCTGTGGAAAATGCTGCGGGAACTCCTGCTGGGCCATCGCGACGATCGCGCCGGCGTGATCGAAGAGCACTGAGCGCGAGCTCGTGGTGCCCTGATCAAGCGCCAGGATGTAGCGGCTCATGCCAGCGGCGCACGCAGCGCGGCTTCGTTCTGACTCTCGCAGCGACGGTATCGGCAGAACATGCCAGACAGTCTATCGATCGCCTCCGAATTAGTTAAGCGCCTCAATGAGCCGAGACTCGGCAGAGCAGCTAAGCCACCGCAGCGCAGGCGAAGACGGATGCGCGGAGGAACGCAGTCCGTCGGTCTGAGGCCTTGAAGAACGGGTAGACTGCCGGCTCGCAGTCGCCTGCCGTGCGGTTTTTGGCCTCCAATGACTACGGCCGGATCCTTGCATGTTTCTCGATCGAGGTTTTTTGGGAAGCTGCCGATGGCTACCGGTAGAAACGATCGCTGCCCTTGCGGCAGCGGCGCCAAATACAAGAAGTGCTGCGGACAGGTACCGCTCGTCGCGCCCCGCGCTGAGATCGCAGGTCTCACGCTCGGCACCCTTGCGCACCATCAGGGCGCGACTCAGGAGGAGCTGACACCCGCGCAGATGGCCCGAATCAGGGACCTCATTGCCGCCCGGCAGTATGCAGCACTGGAGAGCGAAGCTCGGATGCTCACGGAGCGGCACAGAAGGTCTGGACTGGCCTGGAAGGCGCTCGGCCAGGCGCTGATGATGCAGGACAAGGACGCCGTGGCCGCCCTGAGAACCACTGTCACGCTGCGGCCCAACGATCCCGAAGCGCACGCCAATCTCGGCAACGCTTTGCAAAACATTGAACGCCACGAGGAAGCCATTGCCAGCTACCAACGCGCAATCGCGATTGCCCCCGAGTTCAGCGATCTCCATAGCAGCCTGGGCGCAATTTACCGACAGCAACGCCAGCCGCGCGCGGCGGAAACAAGCTGTCGCCGGGCGCTGGAACTGAATTCGAAGTCGACTGCCGCGTTGGTGCTGCAGGCTGCGTTGCACGCGGACCGCGGGCAATTTTCCGAGGCCGAGGCCTTGTGCAGGCAGGCGCTGGCGTTAAATCCCAACGCGCCGCAGGCACTGGCGGATCTCGCGCATCTACGACGCATGACCAGCGAGGATGGCGCCTGGCTGACGGAGGCCACGCGCCTCATCGAACAGGGGCTGCCGGCCCGGCAGGAAGCCTATCTGCGCTACGCCATCGGTAAGTATTGTGATGATCTGCGGGATTTTCGCGGTGCGTTTGCCAATTTTCAAAAGGCCAACGAGCTGGCAAGACGCTTCTGGCCCCGCTACGATCGCGATGGCTTGACGCGTGCGGTCGATCTTGCGATCACGCACTATGATTCCAACTGGTTCGAAAGGATGCGACTGCGGGAGCAGCACTCAGCACAACCTGTTTTTATTATCGGCATGCCGCGCTCTGGTACCTCGCTGGCAGAGCAGATTCTGGCGTCGCACCCGGCGGTACACGGCGCTGGCGAACTGCAGTTCTGGGGCGCTCAGCCGGCCGTGTCGCGCTCGCTGCTCGAACCGGCGTTCGCGAATCGGAATATTGTGGAGCACTTGGCTGCGGATTTTCTGCAGCTGTTGCAGCAGCTCTCGCCAGACGCCGCAAGGGTTGTCGACAAGACGCCCGCGAATTTTCTGTACCTGGGACTGATCCATGCGGCGCTGCCCGAGGCCCGGATCATCTGCATGCGCCGCAATCCAATCGACACCTGTCTGTCGATTTATTTCCAAAATCTCAGTCCGCTGCATGCCTATGCCTATGACCTGCAGGATCTGGCACATTTCTACCGCGAGTATCGACGTCTGATGGCGCACTGGCGGTCAGTTCTGCCAGCGGACCGCCTGCTGACTGTGCCTTACGAGCGGCTGGTTTCTGACCCGGAATCATGGAGCCGCGCCCTCGTGAACTTCATCGGCCTGCCGTGGGATCCTTGTTGCCTGGACTTTCATCTGGCGGATCGCTCAGTCATCACCGCCAGCAAATGGCAGGTGCGACAGAAAATCAGCAGCGCGTCGGTGGAGCGGTGGCGCAACTATGAGCCGTTCATTGCGCCGCTACTGGCATTGGCAACGGAGCGCGATGACTGATCGGCGGCCCGGGCGCTGACTCGCCAGGCGCCGGCGGGGTGCTCACGCTGGGTTCTGATCCTCGCGCGTGCTGCGGCCATCGATCCACGTATCGATCACCTGCAGCTTCTCATCCGCCCACACAAGATTGGCGCGCGCACCGGCGGCGATCTGGCCACACTCGGCGCTGAGTCCAAGAAATGCGGCCGGGTTGGCGGTGGCCATCTGTACCGCCTCCGCCAGGCCGATGTCGAGCAGCCGCCCGGCATTGCGCACGGCGGATGCCATGTCGAGCGCCGATCCGGCCATCGTGCCGTCTTCATCCACGCACACGCCGTCGCGCACCTGGATGTGACGGCCTTGGAGCATGAAAGAGTCCTGCGTCGTGCCCACATTGGCCATCGCATCGGTGACCAGCATAAAGCGATCGCGCGGTTTACAACTCAGTGCGATCTGCAGCACCACCGGATCCACATGGTGGCCATCCACAATGATTCCGCAATAGCTGCGCGCATCATGCAACGCCGCGCCGACTACGCCCGGTTCCCGGCTGGTCAGCGGAGACATGGCATTGAACAGGTGCGTGAAGCCAGACAGGCCGTGGCGCAGGGCGTCGGCGATATCGCTATAAGTCGCGTTGGTGTGGCCGGCCGAGACGATGACGCCGGCGCTTACGAGTTTACGAATGGTTTCTGGCGTGGTCATTTCCGGCGCGAGGGTGACGAGCGTCTTGCCGCCACGCAGCGAGGTCAGCAGCTGCAGGGCAGAGTCATCGAGGTCGCGAAATTTGGCCGGGTCGTGCACGCCTTTGCGCGCTTCGTTGAGGAAAGGTCCTTCGATGTGGATGCCGAGCACGCCGGGTACGCGTGCCCGGATGGCCGCGCCGACCGCAGCAATGGCCCGCTCCACAACGGCGAGGTCGTCACTGATCAAGGTCGGCAGAAAACCCGTTGTACCAAAGCGGCGATGGGTCTCGCCAATGCGGCGGACGGTATCAACTGTCGGGTCTTCATTGAAGAGCGCGCCGCCTCCGCCGTTGACCTGTGTGTCTATGAATCCGGGCAGCAGCCACTGGCCGTGCAGATTCACCGGCTGTGCTGCGCTCACGCGCGCATCATCGTTCGCCACGACGTCCACGATGCGGCCTTCGTGTACCAGCACCGCGCGATCCGTGAGGAGCTGCCCGTGCGCGAGGACGCGACCGTTAATGAAGGCCTGCATCATCAGAGCGTCTCGGTGACCTTGCGCAGGTGTGGTGGCCGATCCGGGTCGAGTCCGCGGGCCAGAGATAACTCGACCGCAGCACGATAAAAACTCTGTACCCAGAGGAGCGGTGCGATGGCGGCGTGTGAGCGGACTGTGGGCAGTTCGATGACGCCCGGCGAGGCAGCTCCGGCCATCAGCACCGGGATGTCGTGTCCTGCCAATTCCCGAGCGAGTTCAGAAAGACCCGGCCGTGTCTCATCGTCCTGACTGAGCAACAACACCGGGACTTGCTGCCCCACCAGTGCCATCGGCCCGTGACGCACTTCGGCGCTGCTGAAGGCCTCGGCGTGCAGGGCACAGGTTTCCTTGAGCTTGAGGGCCATTTCCTGCGCCACCCCCAGTCCCAACCCGCGACCGAGTACCAGCAGATGTTGTGCCGGTATCAGCCGCTCCACCAGCGCGCGCCACTCCAGCTGCCAGGCTGACCGCAGCAGCGCGGGCGCCTCGCCAAGCGCCTCGAGCAGCGCGTCGTTGCCGCTCCATCGGGAGACCAGGTGAATGATAGCCGCGAGCGATCCGATGTAGGACTTCGTTGCCGCTACGCTTTTTTCGGTACCGGCGCGCAGCGGCAGGAAATAATCAGCGCGCTCGGCCAGCGGCGAATCCTCGGCATTGACGAGCGCGACCACCACGGCCCCGGCGGCCTTGGCCGCATCGACGGCCGCCAGCAGATCCGGACTGCGCCCGGACTGCGAGATGGCAAGAAACAGGCATTGGGCAAGGTCCTGCTGCACTTGATAGAGCGAGCTCACGGATGGCGAGGCCGATGAGGTCAGCAGTCCAAGCTGGGTCTCGATCAGATAGCGCGCATAGGTGGCGGCGTGATCCGAACTCCCGCGCGCACAGGTGATCACCACTCGCGGTGCCAGGCTTCGGAGCCGCACGGCAAGTTCCGCAACGCGCTCTGCATCCTGCTGAAGTTGCCTGCCCACGCACGCCGAGGATTCTTCGGCTTCGCGGAACATCAGCGTCGCGTGAGCCGGCTGCGCGACACGCGCCTCACCCCGTCCCGCAGTGGAACCGCTGTACTCGCCCGCCATCATGGCGCTGAGCTCAGTTCCGCTACGAAATCGTAAGTGTCGCCGCGATAGTAGGATTGGGAAAATTCAATCGCGCGTCCATCAGGTAGTGAGCCCAGTCGCTCGACCAGTAGCCCCGCATCTCCGGGCTTCGCTTTGAGCAGCTGTGCCTGATCTCCGTTGAGCAGCACTGCCCGCAGCCTTTGCAGTGCGCGCACCGGCCGATGGCCAGCGAGTTCCAGCGCTTCATAAAGAGACGTGTCGACCGCTTCGAGCGAGGGAAGTGCCGAGGCGACGATCGTCGCGTACTCAATAGCCATCGGCGCTTCATCGGCATACCGAATTCGATTAAATCGATAGACCGGTGTTCCGGGGCTGAGCCGCAACGCCAGCGCCTCCTCGGGCGTCACCGTGCCGGCAGCGCGCTTGAGCCACACACTACGCGGCGTGCGGCCACGCGCACGCATATCCTCGGAGAACGAGGTCAGCATCGCGAAATTTTTCTCAACGCGTGCCGACACGAAATTTCCGCTGCCCTGACGCCGCACCAGCAATCCTTCCGCGACCAGGCCCACCAGCGCTTTGCGCACCGTAATCCGCGAAACGCCAAACTCGGCCGCCAGGTCGCGTTCGGCGGGCAACGCATCATCAGGCGCGAGCGTGCGGTTCTCGATCGCTTGGCGCAGTGCACGCTGCAATTGCTGATACAGGGGCAGATTCCCCCGTGCATCCAGCGGACCTACCGTCTTGGCAAGTGAAATCATCGCTTCCTGCCGTGAGTCATATCGATTTGCAGATCATAGAGAGAATACCAAAAGAATACCACCTTAGGAACAACAAACGGAACAAATATCAGTTAATACGCTGATTATCCTAATAATAGTTACAAAATGCCTGTGGGAATCACGCCCCGCTTGCAAACACGGTCCTATTGGTACTATATTGGCCTCTAAGTGGTGTGTACTCGCTGCGATGCGGGAGACGAAAGCCATAGGGCAGCG
>JBEKOK010000093.1:0-12061 GCA_049521875.1 Steroidobacteraceae bacterium | reverse complement strand
AGGCGGGATGGATTTTCCGTCTGCGCCCCGCCGATGGCGCTGGCGTTGCGGCGCTGCTCGATGCCAAGGCCTACCTCGCCGTGGCGGACAGCGAGTAGCGAGCGCGCCGATGCCGTTCATTCCCCACACACCCGAAGATGTGCAGAGCATGCTTGAGGCGATCGGCGTCCCCGATATCGAGACGCTGTTCGAGGAGATTCCCAAGGCGCTGCGCATCGGTGCACTCGAGGGCGTGCCAAGCGCGCTCAATGAACTGCAGGTGCTGCAGTTGATGGCAGCCCGCGCCCGCGAAGATGGCCGACCGCTGTGTTTCATCGGCGCCGGAGCCTACGATCACTTCATCCCCTCGGCAGTCTGGTCGATCGTGACACGCGGCGAGTTCTACAGCGCCTACACGCCCTATCAGGCCGAGGCGAGCCAGGGCACGCTGCAGTCGATCTACGAATTCCAGTCGATGATCACCGCGCTGACCGGCATGGCGGTTTCCAATGCCTCGATGTACGACGGCGCCACCGCGGTGGCCGAGGCGTGCCTGATGGCGGTGCGCGCCAATCGCAAGTCCAAGTCGGCGCGGATCCTGATCCCGCGCAGCGTGCACCCGCATTACCGCGCGGTCGCGCGCGCCACCACAGCCAATCAGGGTCTGGTGCTCGAAGAACTGCCGTTCGCGCGCGCCTCGGGCCAGACGCTGGCCGAGACGCTCAAGAGCTACGAGGGTTCTGACATCACGGCGCTCGTGATCCAGCAGCCCAATTTCTTTGGCGTGCTCGAGGAAGTGGATGAACTGACCGACTGGGCGCACGCCCATGGCGCGCTGGTGATCGCGGCGGTCAATCCGACTTCGCTTGCGCTGCTCAAGCCTCCTGGACAGTGGGGAGCCAAGGGCGCGGACATCGCGATTGGTGATGGCCAGCCGCTCGGCTGTCCGCTGTCTTCCGGCGGTCCTTACTTTGGTTTCATGACGGCGCGCATGGAGCACGTGCGGCAGATGCCGGGCCGCATTGTCGGGCGCACCGTGGATCTGGAGGGGCGCCGCGGCTTCACGCTGACGCTGCAGGCACGCGAGCAGCACATCCGCCGCGGCAAGGCGACCTCGAATATCTGCACCAACCAGGGCCTGCTGATGATGGCCGGCACCGTCTACATGGCACTGCTCGGCGCGCAGGGCCTGGAGCACGTCGCGGGCGCGTGCATGAGCCGTACCGCTGAACTGGTGGCCGCGCTGACGGCCCTGCCGGGTGTGCGGCCGTTGTTCGGTGGCGCGCGTTTTCATGAAGCGGTGCTGCACCTGGACCGGCCGGTCGCGCCGATCCTCGAGGCGCTCGCGGCGCGCAATATTGAAGGGGGACTGGATCTGACACCCTACTACCCGGAATTCGGACCCAGCCTGCTGGTGTGCGCTACCGAGTCGCGCACCAGCGCCGACATCAGTGCTTACGCGCAAGCGCTCGGCGACGTGCTGAAGAATGTGCGGGCTGCCTGAGTCATGACGGCCACTTCGCAATCCAAGCAAAGCCTGGCAGCGCCTGAGCCGCTGGTGTTTGAATATTCACGGCCCGGACGCGGCGCCTACAGCCTGTGGCCGAGCGCCGAGGGCGCGGCGCCCCCGGTGCCAGCGCACCTGCGGCGCAAGGAACCCGCGGCGCTGCCAGCCGCCAGCGAGCTCGACATCGTGCGTCACTACACGCGCCTCTCGCAGCTGAACTTCTCGATCGATACGCATTTCTATCCGCTCGGCTCGTGCACGATGAAATACAACCCGCGGGCCTGCAATGCCGCGGCGCTGATGCCCGAGTTCGCCGGCCGCCACCCGCTGGCCAGCACGACGCACAGCCAGGGGTTCCTGGCCTGCATGTACGAGCTGCAGGAGATGCTCAAGGCGATCTCGGGCATGCAGGGCGTCGCGCTCTCGCCGATGGCCGGTGCGCACGGGGAGTTTGCCGGCGTCGCAATGATCCGTGCCTACCACAAGGCGCGTGGGGATCTGGAGCGGCGCGAGATCATCGTGCCTGAGGCGGCGCACGGCACGAATCCGGCCACCGCGGCGATGTGCGGCTGCGTGGCGCGCGAAGTGGCCGTCGGTGCCGACGGCGATGTGGATCTCGAGGCGCTGCGGGCCGCGGTCGGTCCGCGCACCGCGGGCATCATGCTGACCAACCCCTCGACGCTCGGCGTCTTCGAGCGCCACATCGAGGAAGTGGCGCGCATCGTGCACGAGGCCGGCGGCCTGCTCTATTACGATGGCGCAAACCTGAATGCGATCCTGGGCAAGGTCCGCCCCGGTGACATGGGGTTCGACGTCATCCACATGAACCTGCACAAGACCTTCTCGACGCCGCACGGCGGCGGTGGCCCCGGCGCCGGCGCCGTCGGCGTGGGCCCGCGCCTGTTGCCGTTCATGCCGGTGCCGATCGTCGCGCACGAGGCGGGGCGCTACCGGCTGCTCGATGAGAAGGACCTGCCGCAGTCGATTGGCCGGCTGACCGGATTCATGGGCAATGCCGGCGTGCTGCTGCGCGCCTATGTCTACATGCGCATGCTGGGACGCGATGGCATGAGCCGCGTCGGCGAATTTGCGACACTCAATTCAAACTACCTGCTTGCCAAGCTGCGCGAGGCCGGCTTTATCGCCGCCTATCCGGAGCGGCGCGCCAGCCACGAATTCATCCTCACGCTCAAGGAAATGGCGCGCGAGCAGGGCGTCACGGCGATGGATATCGCCAAGCGCCTGCTCGATTATGGCTTCCATGCGCCGACCACCTATTTTCCGCTGCTGGTGGCCGAGTGCCTCTTGATCGAGCCGACCGAGACCGAGAGCCTGCAGACCCTCGATGCCTTCGTCGCGGCGATGAGTGCCATCCGCGACGAGGCGCTGAAGGATCCTGAACTGCTGCACGGCGCACCGTACTCGATGCCCGTGCGGCGGCTGGATGATGTGCGCGCCGCTCGCGAGCTGGATCTGGCCTGGCGGCCAGCCGCACCTTAATGCAGCGCGACAAGCCGCGCGGCGCCACACGGCTATTCCGGGCCTTTGGGGCCAGCGCCAAGGGGCTGCGGGGCGCCTGGGTCGAGGAGGCCGCATTCCGCCAGGAAGTGGGCTTTGCGGTGGTGGCGCTGCCCCTGGGGCTGTGGCTCGGCCACACCGGCATCGAGCGGGCGCTGCTGGCCGGCCCGGTGCTGCTGGTCCTGATTGTCGAGCTGCTCAACAGCGCCATCGAAGCGACAGTGGACCGGATCGGCCTGGAGCGGCATGTCCTGGCGGGGCTGGCTAAAGATATCGGCTCAGCGGCCGTGCTGATGGCCTTCATACTTCTGGGCGTTACCTGGGCGCTGGTATTGCTGGGCCGCTAATAGCGCACATCCGGGCTCGCGCGTTGTCTATATAAGATGGCAGAGGCTCGCTGTGGCCTCGCACCAAGCCCGTTGCCGATTTAAGTGAAAAGAGAACCATGACAAACAAAGCCTTGCCGGCGCTTGCCGTGCTCCTGCTGACCGGGCTGCTGGCGCCCTCGGGTCCTGCCGCGGCCGGAGAGGCCGATGCTGACTGGGCGCGCACCCTCGAGCGCATCGCCGGCAGCGTGGTCACGATCCAGGTCGACATGACCCGCTCCTTTGATACGGAGCACAACACCTCGGCGCAGGCGACCGGCTTCGTCGTCGATGCCGAGCGCGGCCTGATCCTGACCAACCGCCATGTCGTGACGCCGGGCCCGGTGACCGCCGAGGCGATCTTCCTCAACCGCGAGGAAGTGCAGCTCTATCCGGTATATCGCGATCCGGTGCACGACTTCGGGATCTATCACTACGATCCCTCCAAGCTCCACTTCATCACACCCAAGGCGCTGCCACTGGCACCCGAAGAGGCCCAGGTGGGCCGCGAGATCCGTGTGGTCGGCAACAATGCCGGCGAGCAGCTCTCGATCCTCGCCGGCACGCTCGCGCGCCTGGATCGGGAAGCGCCCGAGTACGGCATCGGGCGCTACAACGATTTCAACACCTTCTACATCCAGGCCGCCTCGGGCACCTCGGGCGGTTCCTCAGGCTCCCCGGTGATCGATGTCGCGGGCCACGTCGTGGCGCTCAATGCCGGCGGTGCGACCGGCGCAGCCTCGAGCTTTTACCTGCCGCTGGGACGCGTCAAACGCGCCCTGCAGCTGCTACAGCAGGGCAAGAGTGTGACCCGCGGAACGCTGCAGACTGAGTTTCGCTATCGACCGTACGATGAACTGCGCCGCCTGGGATTGAGCACCGCGACCGAGACCGAGGCGCGCCGCGCGCGACCGGAAAAGACCGGCATGCTGGTGGTCGAAAACGTGCTGCCCGGTTCGCCCGGCGACAAGGTGCTGCAACCCGGCGACGTACTGGTGCGCGTCAACGGCCAGCTCGTGGCCAGTTTCGAGCCGCTCGAGGCGGTGCTCGATGACAGTGTCGGACAGGATGTCGAGCTGCAGCTCGAGCGCGGCGGCCAGCCCTACAAGGCGATCATCCGCGTCGAGGATCTGGATGCGATCACGCCCTCGGCCTACCTCGAGTTTGGCGATGCGGTCGTGCACACGCTCTCCTACGAAGAGGCGCGTCACTTCCATCGTGCGCCGCGTGGGGTATTCGTCGCATCGCCGGGCTACAGCCTGGATGTCGCTGGGGTCCCGCGCGGCGCGGTCATCACCAGCGTCAATTCCAAACCGGTCGATGATCTGGCGCAGTTCGAAGCCCTGATCACCCCGCTCGGTGACGGCGCGCGCGTCGCGCTGCGTTTCGTGACGCTCGACGATGCGAGCCGCAGCCAGCTGCATTCGGTGCGCATCGATCGTCGCTGGTTTCCGGCGCGCCACTGCCAGCGCAATGACGCGGAGGGCTACTGGGATTGCACGGAGTTGCCGACACCGCCTCCGGAAGCGCAGCGCGCCGACAGTTCGGCGCAGTTTCCGAACTATCCGGATCCGGTCGAGAACCACCTGGCCCCCTCGCTGGTCGGTGTGACCTTCGATATGCCCTATGCGCCGCTCTCGGGCGTCTCGGAGCGCAGCTACCACGGCACCGGCCTGATCATCGATGCCGAACGCGGATTGATAATCACCGATCGCAACACCGTGCCGGTATCGCTGGGCGATGTACGCCTGACCTTCGCCGATACACTCGAGATTCCGGGCGAGGTCGTCTACATCCATCCGCTGCACAACCTGGCGGTGATTCACTACGATCCCAAACTCATTGGCGCCACCGCGGTGCGGGCCGCGGTGCTCTCGAGCGAGGAGCTGAAGCCCGGTGAAGGCGTCAATGTCGTCGGCCTTGACACCAACGGTGATCTGCAGGCGCGCTCCACCAGCATCGCGACCGTCGATCCACTGGTGCTGCCGCTGTCGCGCTCGGTAGGCTTTCGCGATTCGAACCTCGAGGTCGCGACGCTGCTGAATCCGCCCGATGACGTGGTCGGCGTGCTCGCCGACGACAAGGGCCGCGTGCGTGGAATGTGGGCAAGTTTTGCCTTCGACAACGGCCGTGAATTCATGCAGGAGAGCCGCGGCATCTCCAGTGACCTGATCGCAGAGACACTGCGGCTGATCCGCAGCGGCCAGCCGTTGCACTCGCTTGAGGCCGAGTTCGTGCCACAGTCGCTGGCCTCCGCGCATCAATTTGGTTTGAGCGAGCAGTGGATGAGCCGCCTGCAGAAGGCCGGCGGTTCCTCGCGCCAGGTGCTCAACATCGTGCGCCTGGTCGGAGGCTCGGATGCGGCGCGGCGGCTACAGCCCGGCGACATCCTGCTGGCGATTGATGGCGTGCCCGTGACCCATTTTCGCGATGTCGAGCGCGCCGTCATCGGCAAGGAAAGCGTGCAGGCGACCGTGTGGCGCACCGATGCGGAGCAGACCGTCACGGTCGAGACCGCGGCGCTCACCGGCGATGACATGGATCGGGTGCTGCTGTGGGCCGGAGCGACGCTGCAGGCCCCGCACCGAGCGATCAGCGCGCAGCGTGGCCTGGCACCCGAGGGCGTGTACGTCTCCAGTTTTGCCTTCGGCTCGCCGGCGACGCGTTATGAACTGGTGCCGGGCCGTCGCATCGTGCAGATCGACGGTCTGCCCACCCCGGACCTGGATGCCTTCGTCAAGGCCGTGACCGGGCGGGCGGATCGCTCCTCGGTGCGCATCATGACGCTCGACTGGAATGGCGCCCCGCAGGTGATCACCCTCAAGCTCGACCGCCATTACTGGCCCGCCTACGAACTGCGACGCACTGCTCAGGGCTGGGAGCGGCGCTCACTTGAATAGGGCGCCCGCTTGCTAGAATGCTTCGATGGTCAAGCAGGTACGCGCTACGCAGCTGGAACTCGATATTGCCGTGCAGGCCCTGCGCGACGGCGAGCTTGTGGCCTTTCCGACCGAAACCGTCTACGGACTGGGCGCCAACGCGCTGCACGCTCCCGCAGTGCGCAAAATCTTTGAACTCAAGGGACGGCCGCTGACGCACCCGCTGATTGTGCACCTGGACAGCGTGCGCTTCCTGCAGCGCTGGGCGCGGGAAGTGCCTGCGGCTGCCACGCGCCTCGCCGAGCGCTTCTGGCCAGGCCCGCTGACCCTCGTCCTGCCGCGCGCCGACAAGGTCAATGATCTGGTCACCGGCGGCCAGGATACGGTGGCGGTACGCGTGCCCAATCATCCGATGGCACTGCAGCTGCTGAACGCCTTTGGTGGCGGAATTGCGGCGCCCTCGGCCAATCGTTACGGCCGCGTCAGTCCGACGCGCGCCGAGCACGTGCGCGAGGAATTTGGTGACGCGCTCAAGGTAGTGCTCGATGGTGGCGCGTGCAACGTCGGTCTTGAATCGACGATCGTCGCCTGCCTCGATGGCAGCGTGCGCCTGCTGCGTCCCGGCGCCATCTCGCTGACACAGCTCAAGCAGGCGGTCGGTGAGGTGCTGACCGATTCGGAGCAGCCTGCACCCCGGGTGCCCGGCGCGCTCGAGAGCCACTACGCGCCGCTGACGCCGCTATCCATTGTTGCCAAGGGTGATCTGGATGGCATTGCCGCCTCACTCTCGGAAGGCGGGCAGCGCATCGCTGTGCTCGCGCAGCGCCCACCGCTCCGGGCCTACCGGCACGTGACCTGGGTCAACGCCGGCACGCGGGTCGATAGTTATGCCCGCGATCTGTATGCCCACCTGCGCACGCTCGATCGTGCCGGCTGCGCGCGCATCCTGGTGCAGGCGGTGTCGGAGGATGAGCGCTGGGCCGCAGTGCGCGATCGCCTGCAGCGCGCCGCAGCCGGATCGGCCCCCGAAGCAGAAGCGCTCCAGGCGCTCGCCGGCGGGGCGCGCTAGCGATGGCCGGATTCATTGATCCTTTCAAGCCCGAACAGATCCAGCGCCTGGTGGCCGAGTTTGGCTCCCCGCTGCTGATCGTCGACTGCGCCCGCGTGCGCACACAGTACCGCAAGCTCAAGCGCGCGCTGCCCGGTGTCGATCTGCACTACGCGCTCAAGCCCCTGCCGCACGCGGCCGTCGTGCGCACGGTGCTCGATGAGGGCGGCTGGCTTGATCTGGCCACGACCGGTGAAGTGCAGCTGGTGCGCAACATTGGCGGAGATCCGGCCCGCTGCATCCACACGCACCCGATCAAGCGCGATGCGGATATCCGCAATGCGCTCGAGTTCGGCGTGCGCGTGTTTGTCGCCGACAACCCGGAGGAGGTGCGCAAGTTTCGCAGCTACGCCGGCATTGCTTCGCTGCTGCTGCGCGTCTCGTTCCGCAGCCCCGGCGCGGTCTGCGATCTGTCGCGAAAATTTGGCTGTGATCCGGAGCATGCCCTCGAGCTCGCGCGCCTGGCGGCCGAGCTGGGGATCGATGTCCGGGGGTTCTCATTTCACGTCGGCTCGCAGGCGGCCGATGCGCTCAAGCACGTCGAGGCGATCGAGGCCTGCACGACACTGCTCGCGGCCGCACGGCGCCAGAAGCTCGGCACGCTCGATACGCTCGATATCGGCGGGGGCTTTCCGATCGAATACACGCAGCGCGTGCCTGACATTGGCCGTTTCTGTGCGCCGATCCGCGCGGCGCTCGCCAAGCTGCCCAAGCGCGTGCGCGTCATTGCCGAGCCGGGGCGCTACATTGCCGGTCCCGCGGCCATCGGCGTGGCTACCGTCATGGGCTCGGCCGCCCGCGAGGGCCATCGCTGGTACTACCTCGATGATGGCCTGTACGGCTCCTACAGCGGGCAGCTTTATGATCACGCTGCTTACCCGGTCGAAGCGCTGCGCAGCGGCGGCACGCTCTACCCCTCGGTGCTTGCCGGTCCGACCTGCGACAGTATCGATGTCATCGCCGAGAACCTGATGCTGCCGCAGCTCAAGTGCGGGGACCTGATCATCGGGCGCTCGATGGGTGCCTACACCTGGGCCAGTGCGACCGATTTTAATTTTTTCCCGCGCGCCACGCTGGTCGCGGTCAATCGCCGCCGCGGCGACATCGGCGGCGTCCTATAGCGCACTGCGCCGCTCAGGCGCTCGCCTTCAGGCGGCGACCGAGCGCAGCGACGTTGCGCGCAACGGGGCTTCGAGTGCCTGCTCGCGATGGCGTGACTGCTGCGCGCGCCACCACTGCGGTGTCAGCAGCTCGCCATGGTGGCGAATAAAGACCTCGCGCAGCACATCGGGCATCGACAGGAACGGCAACCACTGCTCGGGAAACACATCGTGCTCCCCGACATAGAACCACGGCTCAGCGCTGGTCTCCTCCTCATCGGTGTGCGCCGCCGGCAGGTCGCGAAACTGGCACTGCTCCAGCAGGCACAGCTCATCGTAGTCATAGAAGATCACGCGGCCGTGGCGGGTGACGCCAAAATTCTTCAGCAGCAGGTCGCCGGGAAACACCCCGGTACTCGCAAGGTCCCGCAGCGCACCCCCATAATCGATGACTGCGGCTTCCGCCGCCGCCGGTTCCGCTTCGCGCAGATACAGGTTCAGCGGCCGCAGGCGTCGCTCGATGTAGCAGTGCTCGATGATCAGCTCCTCGCCCTCGATCCGGCAGCAGGAGCCGGCTTCCTGCAGCAGTTCCTCAGCCAGCACCGGCATGAAGCGCGCGCGCGGCAGCCGCAGGCGCCGAAACTCCTGCGCATCGACCAGCCGGCCGGCCCGGTCATGGCGGAACACGAACTGGTAGCGCTCCATCACTTCGGCGCGCGTCGTGTTCTTGGGCGGCCCGAAGCGGTCGCGAATCACCTTGAACACCAGATCGTGCGAGGGCAGCGTGAATACGATCATAACCAGGCCGCGCTCGCCCGGGGCGTGCACGAACGCATCGATCGAGCTCTCCAGATGTCGCTGCAGCGCAAAGTAACGCTCGCTCTTGCCCTGCCTGGCGCGACCCAGCACCGTGTAGAGTTCATCCACCGGCTTGTGCGGCATGAATGAGCGCAGCAGCGTGACCGCCGCGCCGACGGCGGGCAGATCCACATGCAGGTAGGAGCGCGCGAAGCCGAACAGCGAGCTGATCTCATTGCGCCTGAGCAGGACGGACTCGAGTTCGACGCCGGTGCGCGAGCGCGTGAAGGCAATGACCAGCGGTGTCATCGCGCCATCGCCGATCAGCCGTCCGACCACGAAGGCCTCGTGGGCCCGGTAAAACACCGGCTCGATCAACTCGATGGATTCGGGCGCGGCGCTCTGCCGGCCGCGTTCAAAATGATGGCCCACCTCGGTCGTGATGCGACGGACCACCGCCTCCAGATCGGTGATTGCCGCCGCGAAATTCAGATCCAGCAGCAGCTCCCGGATCGCGCCCTGGAGCGATTTACCCACCGGGTAGAGCCGTAGCGGCACGGTGCCAGAGGCGCGTCCGGCATCGGCTGCGGTGAATTCAACCCCGGGCGTGACGCCCACGGTGCGGAACAGGCTGCGCGTGATCGAGTTGAAGAAGGTGCGATAGAAGTCCGAGTCCGGGCGGCGAGCGATTGCCGGCTCGAAGAGGCCACGGATCTGGCTCCAGATCGCGGTGCTGGTGCGCTCTGCGCGCAGCAGCGTGCCGACAGCCTGCGTGCACTGCAGTACCCGTCGTTCATAGAGCTCGATGCGCGCGACCGCATCCTGCTGGGCACCCGTCCAGTCGCCGCTCGCAAAATGGCCGGCGGCGCGGCGTGTGATACGTCCGAACTCCTCGTTGTACTGGCGGAAGTGCTCGGCAATCGTTGCGGCCGCTTCCTGCGCAGGGGCGCTGGGTGATAGCGCTGCATTCACCGCAATGCTCCGCGGGCGTGGCCCGGAAACTGCTTCAACGCTCGCGCTGGCATGACCCACTCCAAATAAAGATAAAGACGCTGCGGCGACCCCGCCCTTGCGCCAGGTGCAGCTCCAGCCTAAAGTGCAATTGTGAGGATTTGCACAATAGAAATTTCACAGTGTGAATTTCACTTATGGCTGGACTGATACGGCAGGGACACTTCCTGGGCGCAAAGCTGCGGAGCCTGCGCAAGCGCAACGGCCTGACACTCGATGAACTGTCCGCCCGCTGCGTGCAGATCGATGCCGCTGGCGCGCCCTCGGTGTCCTACCTGAGCATGGTCGAGACCGGCAAGCGCACGCCCTCGGCCGAGATGCTGGCGATGCTCGCCGGTATCTTCAGCAAGGACCCGCGCTGGTTCCTCGATGAGAACACCGCGCTCGAGGTCGCGCCGCTGCGGGCCAACCGCGGCGGCCTTGAAGCGATGCCGCTCGAACCGGCATTCCTCTTCTCCCACGAGCTGCTGCAGAACGCCTTGCCGGAGCTGCTCTCGCAGACTGGCACTTCGGGACGCCAGTTCGCGCAGCTGCTGATCCGCGTCTGGCAGGAGACGCGGCACAATGACTTCCCGGATATCGAACGGGCGGCCGAGGAGGCCGGCAAGCGCCAGCTGCCGATCAGCGTCGAGGAACTGCTGGGCGTCTGTCGTCGCCACGAACTTGCGATCAAGTGGTTCGATGGCGAATCACGCACCGCACCAAAACCGCTGGTCCGCTCGCGCTTCGAACCCCCGGGTACGGTGCTGATCAACAAGTCGCTGCGCGATCAGCCCGAGCGACTCAAGTACGAACTGGCCTTTTTCATCGGCCACAAGATCCTGCACAACGGCGACGGGTTGATCACGCCGCACTTTGCAACGCAGACCGGCGAGGGTGAGGTCAGCACCGGGCTTGCCGGCATGGGACCGCAGGATGTGCTGTACGCGTGGCGGGACTTTGAATGCAGCTTTTTTGCCGGTGCGCTGCTGTGCCCGAAGATGCCGTTTCGACGTTTCCTGGCCCGCGAGGCCCACCGCGTCACGGCCTGCGGCAAGCTTGGCGTCACGGCGGCCGTGGTCATGCGGCGCATGACGGCGGTCTCCCCATATCGCTACTGGCACTTCTTCGATGCCTATCCGCCGGGCTATCTGCGCGCGGTCTATCGGGGCAACGGGATTCCCTTGCCGTGGGGCAACATGAGCCTGATTTCCGATCCGTGTCCGCGCTGGGCGGTGTTCCGGATGCTGCGTCCCGGGCCATCGCAGAAAGCCGCTACGCATAAGCCCAAGTCGCAACTCTCAGTGATGCAGGATGGCAAGCGCGCCCGTCTTTACTGCTGTCACTCGCTGGTCACACAGGATGCTGCCAAGGTGACGCATGTACTCTCGGTCGGCGTCGATCTGGTGCCGGCCTTCGAGGCGCAGGGTTTTGATGGCGAGGCGATCGTCGCGCAGGTGGCTGACTCATGCCGGCGTGGCAATGGTGACGGGCCGATACCAGAGGCTGCGGGCGCCAGCATTCGCGCGGTGGCGCAGGTCCTGAACATTGCCTGGATTGCCGAGGCGCTCGATTCTCAGGCCAGTGTCATCTGTCCGCGCAGCGGTGCCTGCCCACGCGGGGCCGGTCGTTGCGCTTGAGTTAACATCAGTTAACAAACCGGTTCAAACCACAGCCGGACGCGGAATTCATGCATAATATGCATGTTCGGACACCGTCTTCGCGCGGATTAATGCCCGGACAATTTCACCCGGGGCGGAGCGTGTGGCAGCACGACATGACCTGCCATGCCCGCGCCCGCGGTACCCGGATGTAGT
>JBEKOK010000092.1:0-12651 GCA_049521875.1 Steroidobacteraceae bacterium | reverse complement strand
CAGTCCGGCGACCGGCTTGTATGAGAGGAAGTAGTCGGTGGTGAGGTCGCCAGCAATATGGCACTCGCTGACAGTCAGGCCCTGGGTCGTGCAGCCCGAGAGCGTCCAGGCGGTGTCCACCGAGCCATCCTGCAGGAGCTGCGCACTGGTGTAATTGATGCGGATACCGTTGTCGAAGGCCCCACGCCCGATGCCGATAGTCAGGTTCGAATTGATCTTCGGGAACGCGTACTGGCCGGCCAGATTCTCCTTGTAATAGGTAATCGATTCGTCGTGGTAGTCGAGCAGGTAGGAACCATTCCACGTCACATCAAGCGTTAGCGACGATACAGGCACCTTGGCGCGCACTTGCAAGTCGATACCGGAGGTCTTCTGGCTGTAGAGGTTCGCGAATTCAGTGGTCGTACCGGTGAGCTGCCCGAGAGCCGGTACGCCGAAGGTCGTGAAATCATTGATACCGCCGAGCTCGGTATCGTTCGTTGTGAACGACGGGTCGCTGGCCGGGTTATACGGATTACGGCTCACCGAGCTACCGGGAGGCAGCGGGCTGCCGGCTAGCGCCAGGTTTACGAGCTGCGAGGTTTCAGGCTTCAGGTCCGGATTGCCGTTCGTGATCGTATTGAGTGAATTATTGCACTCATTGTTATAAACCTCGTCGGCACGCGCCAGGATGCTCGCCGCATCTGCGGCGTTCGGATTGGCGTTGTAGGCGTTGTACAGCGCAGTAACCAGGGCCAGCGCCGAAGGGCAGCGTGCCGGATCGGCAGTACCGGGTGCGTAGGACACTTTGACTGCGTTGGCACTTTCCACCAGGTTCGGCGCGCGGAAACCCGTCGACCAGTTGCCCTTTGCCCGGATCCAGTCGGTGATTTTCCAGTTCAAGCCGATCTTCGGAGAGACATGGGCGCCGAAGCCGGCGTAATCGTCCATGCGCACCGCCGCATCGCCTGTCAGTGACTTCGTGAGCGGAGCCTGAAGTTCAGCGTACAGGGCGCCGAACGTGCGGTCCGAGTCGACGGAACTGACACCGAAGCCCACGATATCGCCGCTCGTCAAATTGGCGGTCGGGTCAATGCTGTACTTCTCATGCC
Source organism: Steroidobacteraceae bacterium (assembly GCA_049521875.1). Lineage (GTDB taxonomy): Bacteria > Pseudomonadota > Gammaproteobacteria > Steroidobacterales > Steroidobacteraceae > FEN-1191. The sequence continues at coordinate 11,560 of JBEKOK010000092.1, read as the reverse complement.
GCAGCTCGCCACCGGCGGTGAATTGCAGCGGGCCGCCAGCAAGCTGTCCAAACTTGCTGTTGATGTTGCCGTCCCAGAACTCCTGCGTGTACTCACCGGTGAACCCAAAGGGCGGGAACAGGGTATCCAGCACACTGGCGCTGTTACCACCGCCGATCTTGTAGCCCCCCGGCTGGTGGAAGAAGTTGGGGTCAGTCGAGACGGTGCCATTGTCCGGGGCGAATGGGTCGATGGTGGCACAGCTGATCAGGTAGCAACCGATCTCCTGCGCGAAGCCGGTCGCGCTGTAGGCTTCACCCTGCTCTATCGCTACTTCGCGCGATCCCATGATGCCGACCGCGCTCTCCCAGGTCGTGTCCGTGCCAAGGTCACCTTTCAGGCCGCCGAGTACGCGGAACTGGCTGTTGTTGGCCTGGTCCTCATAAGGCGCATCGGTGAAGCGGTAGCGGAACTCGGCATCGTCACCGGCCGCAGCAAACGGATCCAGTGAATTGTTCGGGCCGACCTCCATGTAATAGAAGTTCGTGCCGTTGCGCAGCAGCACCTGATTCTCCTCGGCACCGTAGGTCAGGAACGGCTCGATGTAGTTCGTGATGTCGCTCGAGTAACTGGCCTCGCCAAAGGCCGTCAAGGAGTCATTGATGCGCAGGTCGGCCGACAGATAGCCCTGCAGGCGCTTTGAGTCAGGCACCGCCTGGAAGCGGTCGTAGCGGTTGTACCGGCACAGGCCATCGGTAGTATCGGCGGCCGGGCAGTCCGTACCGGCCTGCACGTCCCCGGTGGTGGTGTCGATATAGTTGCCGTAAGGCGTGTACGTCGACGGCGATCCAAAGGCAGGCGAGACCTTGGTCAGGTTGTGGTTGACCTCACCCAGGTAATCGGTCCACATCTCGCTGCTGCGGTCAAAGTAGTCCACATTGAGCATGACGTTGTAACCGTCTGTGGAAAAATTGCCCTTGCCGAGCGTTACTGCAGCGGTATCGGTGCCGAAATGGTCGCCCAGCAGGCTCGCCTGGCGATTCGCACTCACCTCAATGCCTTCGAAATCCTTGCGCGTGATGATATTGATCACACCGGCGACGGCGTCAGATCCGTAGATTGCCGAAGCGCCGTCGAAATCAATCTCCACGTGATCGATCGCATCGAGCGGCAACGCATCGAGATTGGTGAACACGAGGTTGTAGTCAGCCAGCGCGTTCGGTGCTACGCGCCGGCCGTTGACCAGCACCAGTGTTGACTGCTCGCCGAGATTTCGCAGCCCGACACTCGATGCGCCCGGCGCGAAGCTATCCTGGCCGGTGATATCCGAGAGCGTATTGTTGCCGCCGGCCTGCGCCAGGCTATTCAGCAGTTCGGCGACGCTGGTAACGCCCTCCCGGTCAATGTCCTCGCGGGTCAACACCTGGATCGTCGAGGTGGCATCGGCCACGGTCGTCGCGATGTGCGAGCCGGTCACAACAACGACCTCAAGTGAATCGTAATCGGGATCGGTGGATGCGGGCGCCGCAGCTATGACTTGCAGCGAAAAGCCGGCAGAAAGAACCAGACACACTGCTGCACTCACAGATTTGTAGTAGTTCACGTTGTTCCCTCAATCGTCTGAATTGATATCGAATGTCCCGGACATGGAATCCGGGGCTACGCTTCCGAACATCGGCCCGCGCCGACTGTTACGTTGGAGCGTTGACCGCGAGTAGCAGCGCCGCGGCAGCAGCTGAGCGCGCGCGCAGCGCCTCAGTCTGTAACAACAATCCAGAACTTGATTTGGTCTCCATCGAGTATCTCCCTAATGAAACACAACAGAGAATTCTTACTAACTGTCGCCGGTTGGCCTTCTCGGGACTGTTCGCTGGCCAGTACCTAACGAGACTGCTTGGTACGTGCCGTCGCCGGAAAACCTGACCTACAACTCGCCTCTTACCCGGTCTTCGAACGCGGCCTGTTATATGTTTGGATTTGATTCAGGCTTCAACATGCGTTGTACCGACTATAATCGGTTGCGTTGGTTTCGCGCAATACACTGGGAGACCGCCTTTTTGCCCGCAAATCGGCGATCGAGAAGCGCTGGCATCACCTGGGAAGGCGCTCCGCGGGTAGTTGCAAATTCAACCGTCGCAGGACCGCTTCGACCGCGTTGCAGTCCGCTTCGGCGCACGACAGCAACTCGGCCCGCAGCCGTTGGACTGCCACGCAATGCAGGCGTGTGCCGCTGGCTTTTATAAACTCGGGCCCGGGATGCTCCGGGTTAGGGAACCGCAGGCATCAAGCGGCAGTTCGTCCCGGTCACCGAGTCGAGAATTGCTGCCTAGTTGCGGGCCACGCGCAGTATCGTCATCGAGTTGGTGCCGCCGGAGACACCGGAGAGCTCGCCCTTGGTCACGATTACCTGATCATCGACATCCACGAGTCCGAGGCTCAGCAGGCGATCGAAGATCGCGGCGTACAGGTTCGGTGCCCCGATATTGGTGATGTCAAAAGGTACCGAGTAGACACCGCGATAGAGCATGACGCGCCGGCGGGTGGCCTCGTGGCGCGTAAAGGCGTAGATCGGAATGTCAGAACGGATGCGGCTCATCCACTGCGGGGTCGAACCCAGTTCCGTCATTGCCACGATAGCCCTGACACGCATGTGGCTGGCTGCGTACATCACGGCGCGTGAAATCGCCTCTTCGTCGTTGGAAAATTGCTGGTCGCTGCGCGCATCAAGCGGCACCGCCCCCAGCTGATACTTCTCGGCGCCACGGATTACATCGGCCATCGCCTGGACGGCCTTGACCGGGAAGCTCCCGGCTGCCGTCTCGGCCGAGAGCATCACGGCATCGGTCCCGTCGAGCACGGCGTTGGCAACGTCGCTCACTTCAGCGCGGGTCGGAATCGGATTCTGGATCATCGATTCCATCATCTGCGTCGCGGTGATGACCACGCGGTTGCGCAACAGCGACTGGCGGATGATGGTCTTCTGCAGACCGGTGAGCTCGGCGTAGCCCATTTCCACGCCCAGATCGCCGCGCGCCACCATGACCGCATCGGTCACCGCGAGAATGCCCGGCAGGTCATCGAGCGCCTCGTGGCGTTCAATCTTCGCGACGACGCGCGCCTCGCCGCGCCATTTGCGCAGCTCCGCCTGCGCGCGCCGGATGTCGTTGGCATCACGGCAGAACGAAACCGCCAGATAATCGATCCCGAGCTCGGCGGCGACGCGTACATCCTCAATGTCCTTCTCCGTCAGCGCCGGTGCCGAGATGCCACCGCCCTGCCGGTTCAGGCCCTTGCGATTGGAGAGTTTGCCGCCAGAGCGCACCACGCAGGAAATGCGCGTTCCCACGACCCGCTCGACGCCGAGGATGATCTGGCCATCGGCCAGCAGTAGCGTGTCGCCGGCCCGTACATCGCTCGGCAGGTTCTTGTAGGCGCAGCCCACTTCGGTCGCTGTTCCGGCCTCCGGATCCAGATCTGTGTCGAGCGCGAACGGCGCGCCCTCAATCAGCTGCACCGCGCCTTCACGAAAGCTCTCAATGCGGATTTTCGGACCCGCAAGATCCGCCAGCACCGCGACCAGGCGCCCCGCGCCGGCCGCGGCGGCACGCACCAGCTCCACGCGCTTGCGCTGGTTGTCACGGCTACCGTGCGAAAAGTTGATCCGGGCCACATCAAGCCCGGCCTCAATCATTCCTGCCATGACGGCAGGTGAATCGGTGGCCGGTCCGAGCGTCGCGACAATCTTGGTTCTGCGTGCAGTATCCATAAGGTTGTTGTCTGGCTCCTGAATCAATGTGCGGTATCCGGCAACCCGAAGCGGACGGCGTGCCGGCCGCTGCAGGTTACAGGGATTCGGGCCGCGCGGTCACCGCAGGATGGCCGCGAGCGGCTCTCAGCCGCCGGCGCGTGCCTCGAGCATCGCCACGGCCGGCAGCGTCTTGCCTTCGACGAACTCCAGGAAGGCGCCCCCGCCCGTGGAGATGTAGGAGATGCCCTCGCCAACGCCGTATTTCTCTATGGCCGAGAGCGTATCGCCGCCACCTGCCAGCGAAAAGGCCCCGCTGCTGGCAATCGCATCGGCAATCGCATGCGTGCCTTCGCCAAACTGGTCGTATTCGAACACGCCCACCGGACCGTTCCAGATGATCGTGCCGGCCGACTTGAGCACCGCGCACAGCGTCTCGGCCGTATCCGGGCCAATATCGAGGATCATCTCCTCATCGGCCACCGCATCGACCGCGCGGACATCGGCGTGCGCGGTGGCCGCGAATTCGCGCGCCACGACCACATCGGTCGGCAGCGGTATTTCCGCACCGCGGCTGCGGGCGCGCTCGAGCAGGCCGCGGGCCATCTCGAGCATGTCCTTTTCGTACAGCGACTTGCCGACCTTGACGCCGGTGGCTGCCAGGAACGTGTTGGCAATGCCGCCACCGACGATCAGCTTGTCGACCTTGTCGAGCAGCGATTCAAGCACGGTCAGTTTCGTCGATACTTTGGAGCCCGCGACGATCGCTACCAGCGGCCGGGCCGGCTTCTTGAGCGCCCGCTCCAGCGCATCGAGCTCGGCGACCAGCAACGGACCCGCGCAGGCTACCGGCGCGTACTTGGCCACCCCGTGGGTGCTGGCCTCGGCGCGGTGTGCGGTGCCAAAGGCATCCATCACAAAGACATCGGCGAGTGCGGCCATCCGGCGCGCGAGCGCCTCGGCATCCTTCTTCTCGCCCTTGTTGAAGCGCACGTTCTCGCACAGCACAGCCGAGCCCGGTGCGCACTCGACTCCATCGAGCCAGTTTGTCACCAGCGGCACGGGGCGCCCGAGCAATTCAGAGAGCCTGACAGCCACCGGCGCCAGCGAATACTCCGGATCGGCGCTGCCCTCTTCCGGGCGACCGAGGTGCGAGAGAATGATCAGCCGCGCGCCCTTGTCGAGCGCGAGGCGGATGCTCGGGAGCGCCGCGCGGATGCGTGCATCCGAGCTGATGGCGCCGTGCTGAAGCGGAACGTTCAGATCTTCACGGATCAGCACGCGCTTGCCCGCCAGATCCAGATCCGCCATGCGCAGCGGCTTCATCTAAGTTAAGCGGCCTTTGACCAGGCGAGCGTCGTATCGATCATCCGATTGGAGAAGCCCCACTCGTTGTCGTACCAGGCACAGACCTTGACCAGCTGGCCATCGATCAGCCGCGTCAGCGTGGCATCGTAGGTCGAGGAATGTGCATCGTGGTTGTAGTCGACCGAGACCAGCGGCGCGTCGGTATAAGCGAGAATCCCACGCATCGGACCCTCGGCAGCCGCCTTGAGCAGCGCGTTGATTTCGGCAATCGTCGTAGCACGCTTCGGCGTGAAGGTCAGATCCACCAGCGAGACGTTGATCGTCGGCACGCGAATCGAGAAGCCATCGAGCTTGCCATTGAGCTCCGGCAGCACCAGTCCCACCGCCGCTGCCGCACCGGTTTTGGTCGGGATCATCGACATCGTCGCCGATCGCGCCCGGCGCAGATCCTCATGGAACACATCGGTCAGGCGCTGATCGTTGGTGTAGGCATGCACCGTAGTCATCAGGCCGCGTTCAATGCCGATCCCATCGTGCAGCACCTTGGCAAGCGGCGCCAGACAGTTGGTCGTGCACGAGGCGTTGGAAATGACGGTGTGGCTCGACTTGAGCACGTTGTGGTTCACGCCGTAGACCACCGTGGCATCAACATCCTTGCCGCCAGGGGCCGAGATGACCACTTTCTTGGCGCCACCGCCCAGGTGGCGGCCGGCCTCAGCCTTGGTCGTGAAGAAGCCGGTGCACTCGAGCACGAACTCCGCGCCCATCTCGCCCCAGGGAATCTTCGCCGGATCACGCTGCGCCACGACCTTGATGCGATCACCGTTGACCACCATCGCATCGCCATCGACGCTCACCTTGCCGCCAAAGCGGCCGTGGGTCGTGTCGTACTGGGTCAGATGCGCATTGGTCTGCGGATCGGCAAGATCATTGATCGCGACGATCTGTATCTCGCCCTGCCGCTTGCTCTCGTACAGCGCCCGCAGGATGTTGCGCCCAATACGCCCGTAACCATTGATTCCAACCTTAACTGCCATTGCGGTGTCCTTCAGAGGAAGAAGAGCTGAATCGGATCTGTTGACCCATTGGGCGTCGCGGCGCCTGGCGCCGCGGCCTCTTAAGCCAACAATTCTAGTATTAAAGCGAGCACGTGTGCCGCCGTCAGACCGAAATTCTTATATAAATCCGCGGCTTTGCCGGAAGCGCCGTAGTGATCGAGGCCGAGTACCTTGCCTTGGGTGCCCACGTACTTCCACCAGCCGCCGGTCGCGGCCGCCTCGAAGGCCACGCGGCGGGTCACGGCCGCGGGCAGCACCGATTCGCGCCACGCCGCATCCTGCGCATCAAAGACATCGCAGCTGGGCATCGACACCAACCGTACGCGCTTTCCCTGAGCCTGTGCGTTGCGGACCGCTTCGGCGGCGATAAAGACTTCCGAGCCGGTCGAAATCACCAGTACTTCCGGTGTGCCCTCGCAGTCGATCATTACGTAGCCGCCGCGGGCAATCGCCTCGGCCTGCGCCGGTTTGGCGAGCGGCGGCAGCGCCTGGCGGCTGAAAACCAGCGCCGTAGGCTTGTGCACTTGCTCGATGGCGGCCCTCCAGGCCACCGCTGTCTCCACCGCATCGGCCGGCCGCCACAGACTCAGGTTTGGCATCAAGCGCAGACTGGGCAGGTGCTCGATCGGCTGGTGAGTCGGTCCGTCTTCGCCGAGCCCGATCGAGTCGTGCGTGTAGACGAAGATGACCCGCAGGTGCATCAGCGCCGCCAGGCGCACGGCGTTGCGGGCGTAGTCGGAGAACGTGAGGAAAGTGCCACCGTAGGGAATGAGTCCCCCGTGCAAGGCCACGCCGTTCATGATGGCGCTCATGCCGAATTCGCGTACGCCATAGTGCAGGTAATTGCCTGTCGGATCATCGTGCGTCAACACGCGCGAGGCTTTATTCCAAGTATTATTGGAACCCGTCAGGTCGGCCGAACCGCCCAGAAATTCCGTCAGGGTAGGCGCGATGACATTGAGCACCTGCTGGCTGGAGAGCCGACTGCCTTGGGCGGGCGCGGCTGCCGCCATCGTCAGCGCCTGGTCGCAGACCGCCGGCCAATCCACAGGCAGTTCGCCCTTGAGGCGCCGCTCCAGCTCCTGGGCCAGCTGCGGGTATTCTTTGGCGTAGCCCTTCCACAGTTCCAGCCATGCCGTCTCGGCGGCACGGCCAGCCTGCTCGTGATTCCAGGCGGCGCGGATGTCATCTGGAATGACGAACGGCGGGTAAATCCAGCCGAGCTGCTTGCGTGCCAGGGCGACTTCCTCGACGCCCAGCGCCTCGCCGTGTGCTTTGGCGGTACCTTCCTTATTGGGCGATCCAAAGCCAATCACGGTCTTGCAGCAGATCAGCGTCGGTCGCGCGGTCTCCGCCTTGGCGGCCCGGATCGCGGATGCCACGGCCTCGTCATCTTCCCCGGCCACGTCGCGGATCACGTGCCAGCCGTAGGCTTCAAAGCGCCCCGGCGTATCGTCAGTAAACCAGCCTACGACCTTGCCATCGATCGAAATGCCATTGTCATCGTAGAGCATGATCAGTTTGCCGAGGCCGAGTGCGCCAGCGAGTGAGGCCGCCTCGTGCGAGATACCCTCCATCAAGCAGCCATCGCCGCAGAACACCCAGGTGTAGTGATCGACTACCGGGAAGCTCGGGCGGTTGAACTGGGCCGCCAGCAAGCGCTCGGCAAGCGCAAACCCGACCCCGTTGGCAATGCCCTGCCCCAAGGGGCCGGTCGTGGTCTCGATGCCCATCGCCAGATCGTGTTCAGGATGGCCAGCGGTGCGGGAGCCGAACTGCCGGAAATTGCGAATTTCATCCATCGTCACCGGGTACCCGGTCAGGTGCAGCACAGCATAAAGCATCATCGAGGCGTGCCCGTTCGAGAGCACGAAGCGATCACGGTCCCACCAGCGCGGATTGGCCGGGTTGTACTTCAAAAAGTCCCGCCACAGCACCTCGGCCATGTCGGCCATGCCCATCGGGGCGCCCGGATGTCCGGAATTGGCCTGTTGCACGGCATCCATCGCCAGGGCACGGATGGCATTGGCAAGTTCACGGCGGGTGGGCATGAGCAGCCTCGCAGCAGAAATCGGTGGAATAGAGGGTCGGCGGCAATGGGGGCCTGAGCTGGATCGGCGCGCATTGTCCTCTACCGCACTGACCCGCGGCAACCTGCATACGATTGTCGCGAATCCGCGCCAGAAAAAGTGCGCCAAAAAAAGTGTGGGCTGTTTAACATCATCGGACGAGGCTGCGGAACTGAGCGCTGGGTCCGCCAGTCATTACAGTATGTGGCGAGCGATGTTGATGCAGTTCACCAGATCGCCGCCGGGCGGCAGGTAACATTCCCCTCATGAATGATGAGATCAATGTGCTGCAGTTCTCCGATCCGCACCTGTTCGCAAGCGTGGACGGGGCGCTGCGTGGCGTGCCGACTTACCACTCGCTCGAGCGCGTGCTGGCGCACGCGCGCCACGCGATCGCGCGCGCGGAAGTCGTGCTGTTCACCGGCGACATCGTGAATGACGAGGCCGAGGGCTACACCCACTTTCGCACGCTCACCGGCTCGCTAGGCAAGCCGGTGCTGTGCCTGCCGGGTAACCATGATGCCGGCGGGCCGATGCGCGCTGCGCTCAATGAGGCACCTTATAAAGTCGGCGGCATGCATGATCTGGGCGCCTGGCGCATTGTGATGCTCGACAGCTCCGTGCCCGGCCAGGCGCACGGTCGACTCGGCAGCACCGAACTCGCCTTGTTCGAGGAAGCACTGCGCACCGCCGGCGATCGCCATGTGCTCGCCTGCGTCCATCATCATCCGGTGCGCATGTCGAGTCGCTGGCTCGATTCGGTCGGCCTGCAGAATGCGGCGGAGTTTTTTGCGATCGCCGATCGCTACCCGCAGCTGCGTGCGATCGCCTGGGGTCACGTGCACCAGAGCCTGGACACGCGCCGCAAAGGCGTGCGTCTGCTGGCCGTGCCTTCCACGTGTGCGCAGTTTCTGCCCGGCTCGGATCATTTTGCGATCGACCCGAGTCCTCCGGGTTATCGGCGCCTGAGCCTCAAGAGCGATGGCACGATCGACACCGAGGTCGTGCGCGTGCCCGATGAATCGCGCGCGCGCGGACACCTGCAGGCCTCGGCGGGCTAGCGCCCGCTTGCCTACTGACCGATTTCGACCAGTGGCACCAGGCGGGCGATGCGCTCTGCCGCGGTGTCGATTTCAAGCAGCTCCTGCTGGTGCTCGGGCTTGAGCGGCAGCAGTTCGGCAATGCGATTGCTGACCCAGCCGGCATCCTCGAAATCCGGTTCGAGAAACCGACCCGTCTGGCCCATTTTCGCCAGAACCTTGCGCAGCACGGTCGCCAGCGGCTGATCGGGCGCTGCCAGCGGCGTGGCAACAGCCACCGGAAGCCACTCGACCTGAGCGACGTGCAGTCCGTCGGAGCGTACCTCGCGAGTGCGCACGCGAAAGCGCCGGCCGCCCCGACAGAGAATCCCCAGTAGCCCGTCCGCGCGCTGCTCGAAATCGACCACCTGGGCACTCGTGCCGATGTCTGCGAGCGCTGTTACTGGCCCGGTTTCGCCGCCGGCACGGATCAGGACCACGCCGAACGGGCTGGAGGAGCGCATGCATTCGCCAATCATGTCGACGTAGCGCGGCTCGAAGATCCGCAGTGGCAGCAGTCCACCGGGAAACAACACCGCGCGCAGCGGAAACAACGCTAACTGGCCCGGCGGCACCGGGGCGCCGGGCAGCGGTAACTTAGTGCTCACGCGCTCCGAGCGTCGCGAGCAGCCGATCGTGCAGCCCGCCAAAGCCCCCGTTGCTCATGATCAGCACGTGATCGCCTTCGCGCAGCGAGCCGCTTAACTCCGAGATCAGGGAATTCAGATCCGCGACTACGGTGGCCCGCGCACCGAGTGCGCTGACTGCGGCGCGCACATCCCAACCCAGATCCGCCGGCGCGTACAGCCAGATCTCATCCGCACCAGCCAGCGAAGCCGCCAGTGTCTCGCGATGCACGCCCAGTCGCATCGTGCTGGAACGTGGCTCGAGCACCGCGACGATGCGCTCGCTCCCGACGTGACTTCGCAGGCCCGCAATCGTGGTCGCAATCGCGGTGGGATGATGGGCAAAATCGTCGTAGACGTGGACACCGGAGGCCGTGCCACGCAATTCCATGCGCCGGCGCACGCCGGCAAAAGCGCTGAGTGCCATGCCGGCGCGCTCGGGCGGCACGCCGGCGTGGCGCGCCGCTGCGATCGCTGCCAGCGCGTTGTCAATGTTATGGCGCCCGATCAGCGACCAGTGGACCACGGCGCTGGGCAAGCCATTTTCAAGCACTTCGAAGGCCGAGCCATCCTCGCGATCCAGCAGCCGTGCGGTCCAGCGCACTTCGCTGCTAGTCAGCGGCCCGAAGCGTTCCACTTCGCTCCAGCAGCCCGCCGCGAGTGTCCGCTCGAGATTGCCATCGCCAGCATTGCTGATGATCCGCCCGCTGCCCGGCCCGGTGCGCACCAGATGATGGAACTGGCGCGCGATTGCGGCCAGGTCGGGGTAGATATCGGCGTGGTCGTACTCGAGGTTGTTCAGAATCAGCGTGCGCGGCCGGTAGTGCACGAACTTGGCGCGCTTGTCGAAGAATGCCGTGTCGTATTCATCCGCCTCGATGACAAAGAACGGCTGCTCGCCCAGTCGGGCGCTGACCGGAAAATTTCCCGGCACGCCACCAATCAGAAAGCCGGGTGCGAGCCCGGCATCCTCGAGTATCCAGGCGAGCATCGTCGAGGTCGTGGTCTTGCCGTGCGTGCCGGCCACGGCCAGCACCCAGCGATCGGCCAGCACCTCGCGCGCCAGCCACTCGGGCCCGGAGCTGTAGGGAATACCACTGTCGAGCAGCGCCTCGATCACCGGCATGCCGCGGGTCATGACATTGCCGATCAGCACCACATCAGGGCGCGGGTTCAGCTGCTCGGGGCCGTAGCCATCGGTCAGGCCAATACCCAGCTCCTGCAGCTGCGTGCTCATCGGCGGATACACATTGCGGTCCGATCCGGTGACCTCGTGACCGGCCGCGCGGGCAATGGCCGCGATGCCGCCCATGAAGGTGCCGCAGATGCCTAAAATATGCACGTGCATAGTCAGCGAGCCGCGCGCAGCGGCGGCCGTCTGGCGAAGTTCACGGTCTGCGCCCGGCGCGCGCGCGTTAGGATGCTGCTCTTGGGTTTCGAGATCACAAACTGCCCCGCATAATCCACAGCCTAAATTGTACACGCAGAGCGCCCTTTGCCCCGGAGAGTCGATGCCCACACCGCTGACTGATGCTGCCGAGCTTGGATCCCTGGTACAGGCTCTGTGCGGGTCCGACGCGGTGGGCCTTGATACCGAGTTCATGCGCGAGCGCACTTACTACGCGCAGCTGTGCCTGCTGCAATTGGCTGACACGGAGCACTCGGCGTGCGTGGACACACTGGCGCTGCAGGACTT
>JBEKOK010000091.1:0-12130 GCA_049521875.1 Steroidobacteraceae bacterium | reverse complement strand
CTGGACGTCACGAGCGGCACCACACCTCGCAACGCGCGCGAAAGTTAAGACACATCGAGCGCTGACGCAATAGCTGCGACGAAAGTTTTACGCGCGATTAGGTGCGGCAGTTCACGGCTCGTAAAAAATTCAGCGTCTGCCGCGAGCCTGTGATCACAGCGGCATCATTCGCGCCGCGCGACGCGCTCGCTATTTGCGCCGTCGTGGACTCGTCAGGAGCATCGCTGTCACGCGCTGTGGCGCGCCCCCGGCGTTGCCACTGCCGGCTTCTGCGTCGGCGGCAGCGAAAGGCCCCCAACGGGCACCTTCCGGTGCCCGGGTTGCTACCGTGGAACCGGCGCTGCCGCCACAGCGCAGGCCGGATCACCGTTGCTGAGGCTGATATGAACCATTTCACTCAATTGCATTGACCGCGGAGCCGCGCTCGGTAATATTCGGTGACACAGTTGACTGGTGACAGCGGGTGTCCGGCGCCACGTATCGCGCTCCTTATTCAGGGGACCGGTGCGATGAAGATGAGTCGTCCTGGGGGGTCGAGCCCAGGATTCCCGAACGCAAGTCTCTAAGAGTGTTTGGCCGAGGCGGCAAAGTCCGCCTGGCAAGGCAGCAGCCGCAGCACGGTGCCTTTGAAAGGGGCCGGGCCGTGCGGCTTTGCCGTGCGTTTGGAGCCTTGGGACCTGGCCGTGCCGGCCTGGATCCCAGGGGATTCGTGGTTTTTCGCGCCGTGGAGTGCATGCAGGTGTCGCCGAGCAAGCCGCAACTGGGTCCGCCCCAGAAGCAGGGTCTTTACGACCCCGACTTCGAACACGATGCCTGTGGCGTCGGCTTCGTGGTCGATATCCGGGGCCGTCGCTCCCACAAGATCCTGCAACAGGCGATCGAGGTACTGCGCAACCTCGATCACCGCGGCGCCTGCGGCTGCGAGGTCAACACCGGTGACGGTGCCGGCGTGTTGCTGCAGATGCCCCACGGGTTCTTCCTCGAGGCCTGCAAGAAGGCGCGCATCCTGCTGCCCGAGGCCAACCAGTACGGTGCTGGCCTGGTGTTCCTGCCTCGTAACCCGACCAAGCGGCGCCGGATCGAGGAGCAGTTCGAGCACATCGTACAGTCCGAGGGGCTCGCGGTCGTCGGCTGGCGCAGCGTCCCGACCGACAACAAGTCGCTGGGCGAGACCGCGCGCGCGAGCGAACCGTACTTTCGCCAGGTGTTTATCAGCCGCAGCCCCGAGCTGGCCGATGACATGGCCTTCGAGCGCCGGCTGTACGTCATCCGCAAGCGTGCCTACAGCGAGATCCGCACCTCGACGATCGATGGCGCCGAGTACTGGTACCTGGCGAGCCTGTCGTTCAAGACCATCGTCTACAAGGGCATGCTGCTGACAGAACAGTTGCCGCAGTACTTTCCGGATCTGGTCAACCCGAGCATGGAGACCGCGCTGGCGCTGGTGCACTCGCGCTTCAGCACCAACACCTTCCCGAGCTGGGATAGGGCCCACCCGTACCGCTACCTCGCCCACAATGGCGAGATCAACACCCTGCGCGGCAACATCAACTGGATGAAGGCGCGCGAGGCGCTGTTCGATACCGACGTGTTCGGCGATGACATCCGCAAGATCCTGCCGATCGTCAATCCCAATGGCAGCGATTCGGCCAAGTTCGACAACACCTTCGAGCTGCTGGTGCTGGCCGGGCGCTCGCTGCCGCATGCGATGATGATGATGATCCCGGAGCCGTGGTCGGCGCACGAGAGCATGGATGACGCACGCCGCGCGTTTTACCAGTACCACTCCTGTCTGATGGAGCCCTGGGACGGGCCCGCCTCGGTGGCCTTCACCGATGGCGTGCAGATCGGCGCGATCCTCGATCGCAATGGGCTGCGCCCCTCGCGCTACTACGTGACCCGGGATGATGTCGTGATCATGGCCTCGGAGGCCGGGGTGCTCGACATCCCGCCGCAGGACATCGTGCGCAAGGGCCGCATCCAGCCGGGCAAGATGTTCCTGGTCGACACCGTGCAGGGCCGCATCATCGATGATGAGGAGATCAAGCGCGCCGTGGTCTCGGAGCGGCCGTACCGCCAGTGGCTCGATGAGCACATGGTGTACCTCAAGGATCTGCCACCGGTCGGCGACATCCCGGGCCCGGATCACGACACGCTCCTGCACCGCCAGGTCGCCTTTGGCTACACCTTCGAGGATGAGCGGATCCTGATCGACCCGATGGGGCGTACCGGCGTCGAAGCCACCGGCTCGATGGGCAACGACACGCCGCTGGCGGCGCTCTCGGGCAAGCCGCGGCTGCTCTATGATTACTTCAAGCAGCTCTTTGCCCAGGTCACCAACCCACCGATCGACTGCATCCGCGAGGAGCTGATCACCTCGAGCGAGGTGCTGCTCGGTTCCGAGGGCAACCTGCTGCAACCGCGGCCAGCCGCCTGCCGCCAGCTGCAGCTGGATGGGCCGATCCTGACCAACGAGGATTTCGCGCGCATCCGCCGCATGGACCTGCCCGGCCTGAAGATCGGCGTGCTGCCGATCCTGTTCAAGGTGACGCGCGGCGAGCCCGGGCTGGTCAAGTCGATGGAGGAGCTGCGCGTGATGGCGCGGCGCATGATCGAGGAGGAGGAGATCAACATCCTGATCCTCTCCGATCGCGGTGTGAACCGTGACTACGCGGCGGTGCCGGCGCTGCTGGCGGTGGCAGGGCTTCATCACTATCTGATCCGCGAAGGCCTGCGCACCCGGGTGAGCCTGGTGCTCGAGACCGGCGAAGCGCGCGAAGTGCATCACTTTGCGCTGCTGATCGGCTACGGGTGCAGTGCCATCAATCCTTACCTGGCCTTCGAGACCATGGACGGCATGATCCACGAGGGCATGCTCAACAACGTGGATCACAAGCTCGCCTGCAAGAACTTCGTCAAGGCCGCGACCAAGGGCGTGGTTAAGGTCGCCTCGAAGATGGGGATCTCGGCGATTCAGAGTTATCACGGCGCCCAGGTATTCGAGGCCGTGGGACTGCGCCAGGATGTCATAGACGAGTACTTTAGCTGGACCGCCTCGCGGATCGGCGGCATCGGCATCGATATCATCGCGCGTGAAGTGCTGATGCGCCACCGCGCGGCCTACGGCGAGCGCCACGCTGAGCAGCTGACCCTCGAGGTCGGCGGGCAGTACCAGTGGCGCAGCGGCGGTGAGCAGCACCTTTTTAATCCCGAGAGCATCCACCGTCTGCAAAAGGCGGTACGCACCGGCAGCTACAGCGTCTACAAGTCCTACGCTTCGCTGATCAACGATCAGTCCAAGCAGCTGAGCACGCTGCGTGGGCTGCTTGAGTTCAAGAGCGCCGAGTCGGTGCCGCTCGAGGAGGTCGAGCCGGTCGAGAGCCTGCTCAAGCGCTTCAAGACCGGCGCGATGTCGTACGGCTCGATCAGCAAGGAAGCGCACGAGACCCTCGCGATCGCGATGAACCGCATCGGTGGCAAGAGCAACACCGGCGAAGGTGGCGAGGACCCGGAGCGCTACCGGCCGCTGGCCAACGGTGATTCGAAGAACTCGGCCATCAAGCAGGTGGCCTCAGGGCGCTTTGGCGTGACCAGCGAGTACCTGGTCAGCGCCCGCGAGCTGCAGATCAAGATGGCACAGGGTGCGAAGCCCGGTGAGGGCGGACAGCTGCCCGGTACCAAGGTGTATCCCTGGATCGCCAAGACCCGCCACACCACCGCGGGTGTCGGACTGATCTCCCCGCCGCCGCACCACGATATCTACTCGATCGAGGATCTGGCCGAACTGATCCATGATCTGAAGAACGCCAACCGGCATGCGCGCATCAGCGTCAAACTGGTCGCCGAAGTGGGCGTGGGCACGATCGCCGCCGGCGTCTCCAAGGCGCACGCCGATGTGGTGCTGATCAGCGGCTACGATGGCGGCACCGGCGCGGCCCCACAGACCTCGATCGCGCACGCGGGCCTGCCCTGGGAGCTCGGCCTCGCCGAGGCGCATCAGACCCTGGTGCTCAACAACCTGCGCAGCCGCATCGTCGTCGAGGCCGATGGACAGCTCAAGACCGGTCGCGATGTCGTGATCGCAGCGCTGCTGGGCGCCGAGGAGTTCGGTTTTGCGACCGCGCCCCTGGTGTCGGTCGGCTGCATCCTGATGCGGGTGTGCCATCTCAACACCTGCCCCGTGGGCGTCGCGACCCAGGATCCGAAGCTGCGTGAGCGCTTCGCCGGCAAGCCGGAGCACGTCATCAACTTCATGCGCTTCATTGCCGAGGACATGCGCGAGATCATGGCAAGCTTAGGCTTCCGCAGCGTCGAGGAGATGGTCGGTCGGGTCGACAAGCTCGAGCCGCGCCGCGCCATTGATCACTGGAAGGCGCGCGGCTTTGATTTCAGCAACATCCTCTATCAGCCCGATGTGCCCGAGGATGTCGGGCAGTACCACCAGATCGCCCAGGATCACGGGCTTGAGAAGTCCCTTGATGTCACGCAGCTGCTCGAGATCTGCGCTCCGGCACTCGAGCGTGGCGAGTCGGTCAGGGCAGAATTGTCGATCCGCAACGTCAATCGCGTCGTCGGCACGATCACCGGCAGCGAGCTCACGCGCCGCCGCGGCCCGGCGGGGCTTCCGGCGGATACGATCAGTATTCTGTTCCGTGGCTCCGCCGGCCAGAGCTTCGGCGCCTTCATGCCGCCGGGCATGACCTTCAGGCTCGAGGGCGATGCCAACGATTACGTGGGCAAAGGCCTCTCCGGCGCCAAGCTGATCATCTACCCCTCGCCCAAGGCGACCTTCGCGGCCGAGGACAACATCATCATTGGCAACGTGGCCCTGTATGGCGCCACCAGCGGCGAAGTGTATATCCGTGGCATGGCCGGGGAGCGCTTCGCGGTTCGCAACAGCGGCGTCACCACGGTCGTCGAGGCGGTCGGTGATCATGGCTGCGAATACATGACCGGTGGACGGGTCGTGGTGCTCGGGGCCGCCGGCCGCAATTTTGGTGCTGGCATGTCCGGCGGCGTGGCCTACGTGCTCGATGAGAGCGGTGATTTTGCCTCGCGCGTCAACAAGCAGATGGTGGGTGTCGAAACACTCGAGGACCCCGAGGAGATCGCGTCGGTGAAGACGCTGATCGAGCGTCACCTGGAATACACCGGCAGTACTCGCGCCCGCCAGCTGCTCGATAACTGGGCGCAGACCGTGACGCGCTTCGTGAAGATCCTGCCAAAGGATTACAAGCGGGTGCTGGCGTGCATCAAGCGCGCGCACGATCAGGGCTTGTCCGGAGATGAGGCCGTGATGGCAGCCTTTGAGGAAAACGCCCGCGACCTGGCGCGCGTTGGCGGCAACTGATTTAAGGGTTTTAGCGGACATATGGGCAAGCCGACAGGGTTCGTAGAATATTTGCGCGAGATTCCGGTGGATCGCACGCCGTCAGAGCGCGTGCGCGACTGGGACGAGTTTCACCTGCACATGGAGGAGAAGCACCTGCGTCAGCAAGGCGCACGCTGCATGGATTGCGGCGTGCCCTTCTGCCATACCGGCAAGCTGATCAGCGGCATGGCCTCGGGCTGCCCGATCAATAATCTGATTCCTGAATGGAATGATCTGATCTATCGCGGCCTGTGGCGCGAGGCGCTCGAGCGGTTGCACCTGACCAATAACTTTCCGGAATTCACCGGCCGCGTGTGCCCGGCGCCATGCGAGGGCTCCTGCGTGCTGGGCATCTCGAGTCCGGCGGTGACCATCAAGAACATCGAGAGCGCGATCATTGATCGCGGCTACGAGGAAGGCTGGATTACGCCGCAAGTGCCGCGCGTACGCACGGGCAAGAAGGTCGCGGTGGTCGGATCAGGCCCCGCGGGACTGGCCGCGGCGGCGCAGCTGAACCGTGCCGGACACACCGTTACGGTCCTGGAGCGCGCCGACCGGCCCGGTGGACTGCTGATGTATGGCATTCCGAACATGAAGCTCGACAAGCGCGCCGTGGTGCTGCGCCGGATCGAGCTGCTCGAGCAAGAGGGCGTCAGGTTCCAATGCAACGCCTCGATCGCAGAGACCCCCGAGGCACAGCGGCTGTTGCGCGAATTTGATGCCACGGTGCTTTGCACCGGCGCTACGCTGCCGCGCGACCTGAACGTCGAGGGTCGCGGGCTGCCGGGTGTGCACTTTGCGATGGACTACCTGACCGCAAGTACCCGCGCACTGCTCGATGGCGGTGCTGACAGCACTGCGATCCACGCGCGGGACAAGGATGTGGTGGTGCTGGGCGGCGGCGATACCGGCACGGACTGCGTCGCCACGGCGATGCGCCACGGCTGCCGCAGTCTGAACCAGATCGAGATCATGAACCGGCCCCCGGACGAGCGGGCCCCTGACAACCCGTGGCCGGAATGGCCGAAGGTCTACAAGCTCGACTATGGCCAGGAGGAGGCGGCCGCCCGTTTCGGTGCTGATCCGCGCACCTATCAGACCACGGTCAAGAAATTCGTGGCCGATGCGAACGGCGCCTTGAGCGGACTGGTCACGGTCCAGATCGAGTGGCACTTCACTGCCAACGGCGCCTTCGCGCCGGTCGAAAAACCCGGCTCCGAGCGTACCGTGCCGGCGCAGCTGGTGCTGCTGGCCATGGGCTTTCTCGGGCCGGAGCAGCCGCTGCTGAAAGCGCTGGGCGCGGCCACCGATGAGCGCAGCAATGTGCGGGCCGAGCACGGCAAGTTCGCGACCAGCATCAAAGGAGTCTTTGCCGCCGGCGACTGCCGCCGGGGGCAGAGCCTGGTCGTCTGGGCCATCAATGAGGGTCGCGGTGCCGCACGCGAGTGTGATCGCTATCTCATGGGTGAGAGTGCATTGCCTTAGACGGGGCGTTCGCGAGGTTGAAAGTTGTCTCGGGCAAGGGAATTAATGCGTTGCATTAAGACGATTCTTAAACGCTGTTAACGATAGTTCGGTTAAGCACACGTTAATATTTGGTTCAGGGTCTTGAGTCGTCTGGGGAAGGCTATTTTTCAGATCATGCAAGGGAGCCTGATCATCGGCGCAGCATTGGCGTTGTGTGCGTGCGCGTCTTCTTTGAATGCCCCTCGCTACACGCCAGCGCTCGAGAATGTCCAGAAACTCAGCGATGCCGGTGTCCACTCGGTGCAGATCAGTGCCTTCACTGTGATCCCGGCGCATGACAACGCCAACCCGATCCTGCTGCGCGGCGCGCCACTGAATTCCCCCTACCATCACTCCTATGCGGACTATCTCACCGAGGCGGTTCGCGAAGAATTCCAGCAGGCCGGCAAGCTGAGCGGCCACGCCGCACTCACGGTCTCCGGCACGCTGCAGAAAAACTGGATTGACCTGCCCGGCCTCGGGCCTGGCGCTGGCGAGTTGCAGGCACGCTTTGTCGTGACCCAGGGCGGCGTGGTGCGCTATGACCAGCTCAAATTCATTCATGAGGAGTGGAACTCCTCGTTCGTCGGCAAGGAGGCCATTCCGCGTGCGCAGTCCCACTATCCGCTGATGATGCAGCGACTGCTGGCTTCGCTGTATGCGGATCCGGATTTTGTACTGGCCCTCAAGTAACCCACGAAGGCAAAGCACAATGAGCTCAGGTCTCCGGTTTCGCATTTACGCTCCGACTGCCAGCGGCCGGATGCTTCCACCAGCCTGCGATTGCCAGCGGCCGCCGCCGGAAGGTGTGCCGTGAGCGCGGTACTGAGCGACGACGGAGCTCCGGAGGCCTACGATCCGCGATTCACGCTTGCGTACATGCATGTGCCGAAGACTTCAGGGACGGCGATGCGCCATGGCATCGCTACCGCGATCGGCGCAGAGCGCACCTTCTATGGTCTTGATCGCTCCTCCTTTGGCGCCTATACCGGCTTTGATACGATGAGCCGCACCATCGGCGAGCGGGTGTACGCAACGCCTGCGGATCTGCCCCGCAACCAGGATTTCATGGCAGGCCATTTCGCTCTCTCGACCCTGCAGGCCGCGTATCCGGACGCACAGATCATCACCTTCCTGCGCGAACCGTTGAGTCGCACGCTCTCGCACTGGATGTACTGGCGCTCGATCGGCAACCGCAAGCTCCGTCACTGGGGTGACTGGGCGGAGTCTGTCCGCTGCAGTCATGGGACGCTGGCCGATTTCCTGGACACTCCGCAGGTCGCCTGTGTCACCGACAATATCCTGCTGCGGATGCTGCTGTGGCCGCATCCACTGATCCCGGACGGCGGCTTCATCGCGCCCGGCCACGACGCGGTGCTGATGCTGGCCGCGCGCGAGCGCCTCGCACAGCTGGCTTACGCCGATGTCATCGAGAATCCGGATTTCCTGAGCGACTTCACGCGCTGGCTGCAGCACCCGCTCAGCTACGCCGAGAAGAATGTGACCAACTATCTGCCGGCGCACCGGACTGTGGCCATGCACCAGGAGCTGAGCGATCGCGCGATGGCGCTGCTGGATGCGCGCACCCGCCTGGACCTGCGGCTGTGGCAGCTCACAGCGCAGCAGCATGTGCGTCGTGGCACCGTCGAAGATCTGCGCGTTGCATCGATCGCGCGCAGCATCGCGCGTCACTCGCGCCTTGCCTGCGGCTCACCGCCCCGTGAGTGGTCGCCATCCTGGCTCCAGCGGCTGCGAGGCCGCAAACCCACTGCGGTGTAGTAGTGTTGCCAGGCGGCGAGCGCTAGCCGTCCCCCTGCGAAAACGCCACGCTCTCTGCCACGGCGGCCGCCTCGACCTTCGGCGCCGTAGGTGCCCGGGAATAGAGCACGCCGAGGGTCGAGAGACGCTCGGTGATCGGGCCATTCAGAAAGTAAGGGGCCATCGCTGCTTGCAGCGCGGCGATCATCCGCTCGGCGTCGGCGCCGAGCCTGGCGCGCGTCGTGCTAGGGGTCCCCAGCGCCCGGAAAATCAGATGTTCGAGCTGCAGCTGTTGTTCGCCGTGAGCAATCACCCGCTTGAATGGCACAAACGGCGTGCCCACAAAGAACTGATCCTCGTTGAGCTGGCGCAACTGGCGCAATTCATCGCGCGCCCATTGTGCCCGGGTTGCCATGAAAACTTCGCGCCACTCGGCGCCATCGGGATTCTGTAATGGCCTGCACACCAGAATCCGCCCCTCGGGCTTCAGCCACCGATCCAGCTGGCGCAACGATTCGGCCGTGTGCAGATACCAGTGGGCCCGTCCCATAGTAATCAGATCAAAGCGCCCAAGGCGCGCCGGCGCATCCTCGACGCGCGATTGGATCAGCCGGATATTGCAGCCGATTGCCTCGGCCTTCCTGGCTGCTTCTGCCAGCATCGGATCTTCCAGATCCATACCGGTCAGACTGCCGACATAGGGGGCGAAGCCCAGTGCCACCTCGCCGGTTCCACAACCCAGATCGAGAAGATTCTCCTGGCCGGTGAGCGGAATGGCTTCGGCTACGGCCGCAAAGAATTGCGGCAGGTAGGGTTTGCGGTGCTGCCGGTAGCCAATCGTCTCAGACCACATGGCTTAGATTGCGCCCCGTCGGACCGATCGGCATCCGCAAGTCATGTTCTGATGCATACGTAAGCTGCAAACAGATGACTGCGCCAGAACGGCTCGATGGCCCCGGCGCGAAAGCCACTGTCCTCCAGCAACTGCACTAGGTCCGCTTCGCGCCCGGGCTTCATCATGTCACGCAGGGATTTTTCCTTATCAAGGATCTCCGCATCAGAAAAATGCTGCCGTTTGTAATTCAGATAAAGCGAGGTCAGCATGTCCTGGGTCTTTGGGTTCTTGGCGAAGGTCTTCTCGGCAACCACGAAGGCGCCACCCGGCACGAGCCCCTCATAGATCCTGCGGCACACGTCCCGCCGATGCCGCTCAGGCAGAAACTGCAGCGTGAAGATGCTGGTCACCAGCGACAGATCAGCTAGGCCGTCGAACGCGAGCACGTCCTGCACCCGGAAACTGATGTTTTCGCCTTCGTGCTGGGCCCATTGCGGCTGGAAGCCCGCCTCGATGTCGAGACCGACGTAAAGTGCCGCGGGTGCGCGCTCATGGTTGCGGCGGCGGATCGCCGCCAGCATGCGGCCAGTAGAGCATCCGATATCGCATACCACGGTACCGTTCTCGACAAAATACTGGGACAGTTCGACGCAGTCCGCGAGCAGGCTGCCATAGCCGCGAATGCTCTGCTCAATGTGGCGATCAAAGTCGTCCGCATAATTGGCAAATGAGAATGGGAGCTTTGAAGGACGGTCGGTCAACGGCAGGGTTCTCGCTCGGTCATCGCGGCAACGGCTAGCGCATGAGGCCCTGGTTGTGCCGGCATTGGGCTTAAGAATGTTGTCATCTGGACTCGAATGCAACCAGCTATTGATCCAGCAGCGAGAGGAATTCCTCGAACTTGCCGCCCGGGCCGCGCTCGATCGCGGCCACTGGCGTGATGAGCACCTCGAACGGGTAGCCGAGTGCCCTGCGGACCAGATCAATGGCTTGCTGCTCCTCCGCCTGACTCAAGGGGCGCACGAGCACGACCCGCACCTCGATGCTGCCGTCAGCTCGCTGCACGTACTGCGCCTGGGTGATAGCGGTGACCGCGCGGATGGTGACCAGTCCCAGTGGCCAGTGGCGACGGCCGTCCGGAGTGCGCACCAGATTGCGAACCCGGCCGAGCACGCGCTCGAGCACCGGCAGTCCGCGACCGCAGCCGCAGGGCGGTCCGAAACTTGCCAGGTCCCCAAGCTCGTAGCGCAGCAGTGGTGTTGCGAGGTTATGCAGGGCCGTGACCACCACGCGACCAGGCATGCCCACTGCACAGGGTGCGCCGCGCTCATCGAGTATCTCGACGAGCAGGCTTTCGGCTTGCACGTGCAGCTGGCCGAACTCGCGGCAGCGAAAGGCGATGTGGCCGACCTCGTTGGCCGAGTACATGTCGGTGACGCGCACGCCCCAATCGGCGCGCAGTCGCGCCTCGAGTTCCGGGTCCAGTGGCTCGGAGATCAGTCGTACTTCTTCCAGGCTCGGCAGGCGCGCACCCCGGCTTGGCAACATCTCGAGCAGCGCAGCGGCGACGCTTGGATAGGTCAGCAGGTAATGCGGATCGAAGCGCGCCAGCCATTCGGCCAGCAGGTCCACGGAATAGCCGACGTGGATCACCGAGGCGGGCCCGGTAGGCACCAGTTCGGCCATCGGCGGACCCCAGGAGGGCAGATCTTCGCCGCGTGCATTGCGATGGGTCTTGGGTCGATAGCGGATGATGCCCAGTCGCCGTCCTGGATCGCGCAATTGCCACAGGTGTTCCCGGGCGGTCAATGCACTCCAGATTCTTCGGGTCAGCGGTGTGGTCGCCACTTCGACGGGAATGCCTGTGGAACCTGAGGTGCGCAACAGTTCGAGCGGCAGGTGGTGTGCCGGCAGCGCCGCAGCGTGCATTGCCGCGCCATGAAGCCGTAGGTCCGCCTTGCTGAGAACCGGCCAGCGTTGCCAGCGCTCGAAAAATTGAACGGGGTTGGCGACTGCGGCAACCAATTCCGCAGCCACAGGCTGCTGCTCGGCGTAGGGCCCGACATGCGCACTCGACCACGTTGCGAGCGCGGCCAGCGCCCGTGCCTGTCCGGATCTCAGTTGCTCGCCGCCGAGGCGCTGCGAACTGGCAAGGCCATCGAGCAACGGCCGCAGGGTGGTCGCGCTGCCGAGATACTCAGGCCATGCAGGCGCTGGATCGCCAGCAGCCGCACCCAGCGTGAAGGTGTAGGACACCATGGCGCGGGGCAAAGCTCCGGCGCAACCGCGACGAAGCGCGCTGCCAGCCTAGAGCGTGAACACCACGCTGAGTGTCAGCAGTTGTGGCTTGCTGTCGGCGATCTTCAGCACGTCATACTCGGCACGCAGGCCGATCGGGGTACCGGGAAATTTGAAGCCAACCCCGGCACCGCCGTAGGCGCTCTGGCCAGACTCCGAGTAAGCGTACTTTGCGCTGGCCAATTCGATCGGGGGCGTTGATATTGTGCTGATAGTGCCGCTGACGTTGACCGACTCATCCCAGCGCAGGACGCCGACCCGCACAAAGGGGCTGACGATAAAGGGCAGCTTGGCAACTGCAGAGACGCCCCAGGCGCTCTGCTTGTAGGTGCTGAATCCCGCTGCCCCTTCCGGCCCATCAA